>JAJSLI010000035.1 GCA_021272315.1 Methylacidiphilales bacterium
GCCATGAGCGGCGTGACCGATTGCTACCAGCCCGCCGAGCGCCATTTCCGCATCACCCGCTCGTGCCTCGAGGTGCTGGCCGAATTTCGGCATCCGGTCACGATCATCACCAAAAATTTCCTGGTCACGCGCGACCTCGACCTGCTGAAGGAACTCGCGGCCTATGACGCGGCGCAAGTTTTCATCTCGATCACGACCCTCAACGCCGAACTCGCCGCCAAGATGGAGCCGCGCGCCAGCCGGCCCGCCCACCGGCTCCGCGCCATCGAGATGCTGGCCCGCGCCGGCGTGCCGGTCGGCGTGCTCGTCGCGCCCATCATCCCGGGCCTGAACGACCGCGAGATTCCCGCCGTGCTCGAGGCCGCGAAAGCCGCCGGTGCGGTTTCCGCCGGGTTCACCATCCTGCGCCTGCCCTACGGCGTGAAGGACGTTTTCCAGGAATGGCTCAAGCTCAATTTCCCGGAAAAGCTCGACCGCGTCATCGCGGCGGTGCGTGCCGTGCGCGGCGGCAAACTCAACGTCAGCGAATTCGGCGCCCGCATGAGCGGCGAGGGAAATTACGCCGACCAGATCCACCGGATGTTCCACGTTTTCCGCGAGCGCCTCGGCTTCGGCCACATGCGCGAACTCCGCACCGAACATTTTCGCCGCCCCGGCGAGGTCCAGCTTTCGCTTGGGGGTTTAGCGACTACGACTTAGCGCTTTAACCCGAATGGTATTGTTCTACAACAAAGATTTCGATTGAACCGATGATACCTAAGGTTCCAACAGCGAAAGCGGCAAAAACAAAAAGCAAAATTCCCACGATTGATAACCGGTAAAAAACACCTGGAGTTTTTCTAAAAAAGACAGAAATGAGAGGAAGTGTGCGTCCGAGCAATAAGACGGCTGCTCCGTAAATTGCGCTAAAGATCAGGAAACTTTGTCCCCTATCCAAATCGCTATAACCATCAAAAAAATCTGAGATGGCACCAAGGGTTGCAATCGAGATGGCAAAAATACCACATCCGATGAGCGCGTATTTGGAAATAACAGGAGAGCGAAAATAAAAAGCTGGAAGAAAATGCCAAAACAGGGCGAGACCACCGAAAAAAAACGCGGAGAATTCGACGAGCGCTGTGGCAAGCCAGACAGGACCACCCAGAGAAGTCACCAACCAAATGTCCTTCCACATGTCGCGCCAAAGATGCGGTTCGTTTGCTGAATGCTTTTCGTAGATCAACATCACGGCATAAAGAATCACACCTGCGCAAATGATGAGCCGTGAAAGAAACCGCATTCGGTTTGAAGGGAGTTCACAGGCTTCGCTCATGATATGTCCTTTTTAGCATTGGTCGTCAAAATACGCTCGCTCGAATACATCACAGCCCTCGCTTCGTTCAGTCTGAAGACGATTCCTTTTGGTAAACGCGCACGGAAGAGACGACCAGGCGCTGTGGGAAAATGGAGTCATCAATTGGACCGCCCCAGCCGCCGCCGAGCGCGAGGTTAAGAATGAGAAAGTGGGGCTTGTGGAACGGGTTCTGGCCGTCATTGTCCGCGCTCTTCACGTCGAAGCTGAAATATTTTTTGTCATCGACGAAAAGGTCGATGCGTTCGGGGGTCCACTCGGTGGCGTAGACATGAAAATCAGCCTCGGGATGATCGACCGGCAACTGGCCCCCTTGCGAGGCCTCCTTGCCGTTGCCGAAATAGTGGACGGTCCCATAGATCACGCCGGGCTGCTTGCCGACCAATTCCATGATATCGATTTCGCCGCAGCGCGGCCAGCCGACCTGTGGATCGCTCACGTTGACACCGAGGGTCCAAATGGCGGGCCAGACACCCTTGCCCCACGGAAGCTCGGCGCGAACCTCGATGCGACCGTAGATCCAATCGGCTTGGGTCCGCGTCTCGAGTGCGGCGGAAGTATAGTGGGCCACAGGCGCGGTTGCGCCGGGGGGCGTGTAGTCTTCCTTGCGTCCTTCGATGACAAGCGCGCCGTTTTCGATGCGGGCGTTTTCAAGCCGCGCCTTGGTGTAATATTGCGACTCGTTGTTGCGGACAAAGCCTTCCTCGTAAATCCACTTTTTTGGATCGGGCAGTCCGTCGGGTTCCTGGCTGAAGTCGTCGGACCAAACAAGCCGGTATCCGGGAGGCTCGTCAGCGGGTGGGGTATCGGCGGCTTTGAGAAAAGGCGCCGCGCCGGGTAGGAAAAAGAGGCAGGTCGCGGTCACATGGACTCCATGCCGGAGAAAAGCGGAACGAATCGGTTTCGCGGGAAGGAAGCTCATAGAAGAATCCGCCCGCTCGAATAGGTCACGGCGCTGGCGTCGCGCTCGGTGAACCACTGTTCGTACCAGGTGCGTTGAAGGATGAATTTTCCCGCGCCCGCGGCGAGCAGCAGGGCCAGCGCGCCGACGCCGTCGAAGCTGCGGGCGTTGCCCTCCTCGCGGAACCAATCGAGGAAAGCGCGTGCGTCGCCTTTTTCCGCGCAATCCCAAAGCATTTGTTCCCAGCCGGCGGTCCCCTTCAGCAGCGCGGGCGTGACGCGGAACGGATGTTGGAAGCGCGGCCCGAGATGACAGCCGTCGATGCTGACGATGACGCGCAATTTCTCGCCGGGGGCGAATTTTTTGAACAGTTTCGCGAGGTTGCGGCTCAGCCGGTGGAAATCGGCGAGGTCCTCCCATTCGGCAAGACCCTCAACATAGGAATAAAGCCCGCCGCAGAGCAGCGGCACGAAGCGGAAATCCTTTTTGCCCTTCGCGGGATGGAGCCGGTGAATCGCCTGGAGCCAGGTCAGCGCGAACTCGATCGAATGTTCGCGGTGATGCGCCTCAGCAGAGAACTGCCGCGAAGGCGCGGCGCCCGCCGCCAGCAAATCGACCAGCTCCCCGGCGCAGGCTGCGCGGCCCAGCGGCGTGACATAATCGCGGCGGTCGAGAGTCCATTCGAGCCGCGAGCGGTGTCCGACGCCGAGGATGAGATAGGTGTCGGCCGGCGGCTCGTCCAGCAGCGGACGAAACGCCGCGGCATAGGCGCGGAGGCTGACCCGGAAGTCGATGTGTGGCGTGATGATGCCGGCCAGCGAGCTGGTGGCCGGGCCGGGTGGCAACTCGGTTGCGGACAGGGAATCGAGCGCCTTGCGGAAAAAATCCAGCGCTGCGACAGGATCGGAAGGATAACACTCGGGATGATGCTCAGCCTTGAGAAAGGCGGGCGCGGTCATAGGAAAAAAACGTTCCGCATGAATTAGTTCTGGGCAGATCCGGGCGTTGCTGGCGAAGGTGTGGCCGATGTTGGAGAAGGCGTGGCTGATGGTGGTGAAGACGTGGTCGGTGCCGGTGAAGACGTATCCGGAGCTGGTGAAGATGTGGCTGATGTTGGAGAAGGCGCGACCGTTGTTGGTGCTGGCGTAGTCGTTGCCGTGGACGTGTTTCCCGGTTGTCCATTTAACAGGGCCTGCGCGGCGGGATCGTTGGCGATGGATTGAAGCACCGTGTCGATGGCCACTTCGCGGGATGCCGCCATTTGCGTTTGCGAGACGCGGCCCAAAGCTGTGGTGACATCTGCATCGGAAAACACGATTTTAGGAGAGTTGAAGTGGTGGCCGTCGGGCAAGGGGCCATCGTCAAGTTGAAAGAACTGTTGATCACGAATGATGGGGGACAAAGCCGGAAGGTCGGCGTCACCGTTGAGAAAGATAACGACGGTCTGTGATTTCAGATGATTCAGCGCCATCTGAGTCAGGTCTTCCTCCGAACCGATTGGGGGATTGGCGACGGTCAACGCGCTTAGATCACTGCACATCCAGGCCAAGGGCCAATGCAATTGACGGGCCACGCTTTGTGCGTCAGCCAGAGAAGTCACAGGATAATAGGGATGATCCGACTCCCGCGCACTTTCCGCCTTCGTGAAAGCGGCCGCATCCGGATCGTAATTCAGTTTCTTTTGAATGTCCGGCGGAAGCGTGGAGATATCAACGCGGCTCACCCCCATCGAATGGGTGATCGTAACGACGTCGGGCTTAATGTCGTTGATGGTCACGTTCACATAGGTCTTGTTATCGGATGTTGTCCAAGTCCAATTAGGCTGAGAAGGGATCACGTCGGGCGGCGTCCATTTTTTGGGCGGGCTTGGGGGTAGGGGCGCAGGGGCTGCAACTGCCGTTGCGGCGGCCGTGGGAGTCTGCACTTCCTCCGGCTGCGGCTGGGCGGCTGGCGTTGACTCGGCTTGAAAAGGTGAAATTGAATGGAAAAGAGCGCCGAGGTCGTCGATGACTTTCCAGCATCCCTCCGGATTCTTGGAATAGGCGTAACCAGCGACGCCCAGAAAAAGAAGCACCGTAGCGATGAAAAAGATTCGTGTGGAGGTACTCATCGAGAGTGCGAGGATGCTGATGTATTACCGAAGGGGATCGCTGAAAGGGTGTCTGGAAAGTAGGCGCAGGTCACGCCGAAAACAATTTTGCCTTAATGCCAAAAATCGGACGGGGAAATGCCGCGCAAGGCAAGTTCTAGCGGGCGCCAGTAGCGCTTTGCCCCAAAAATAATTCTCCCGTGCACAATACCGGACGTTTGTAGGATCGTCAGGCGATCTTGTCCTTTAGGACACACCCTTAACTAAGAAAGAGGGCGCAAAAAATTTTCATCAATAATAACCTTAAATTTCCTATATCTTCTTGCCGGGCGGCAGAAAATGCCTAGCCTTGGCTTACAGCCATGCATTTTCTTTCCATGGTTGTTATTACTTTTGGTCCCCATGAGAATAGATCGCATTCTGATTGTTGACGACGAGGATGAATTGAGGCGCATGCTGGTCGATTACCTCGGTTCGCAAGGTTACACCGCCTTGGGTACGCGCTCGATTATGCAAAGCGAGGAGGCGCTGCGGACCGACGCATTCGATCTCGTCATCGCCGATCTGCGCCTGCAGGACGGTAGCGGGCTCGATCTGCTGCGGCAGCTCAAGCAGCTTGCGCCCCGCTCCCACGGCGTTCTCATGACCGGGTACGCGACGATGGAGACGGCGGTCGAAGCGATCCGTCTCGGGCTTTTCGATTACCTGATCAAGCCGATCGTGCCGGCGCAACTCGATCTCCTTTTGCAGCGGCTCGAATCGATCCGGCGGTTGCAAAGCGAAAATTCCTACCTGCGCCAACAGCAAGCCGACGTCGGTGGCGACGAGATCTGGGGCCGCAGCAGCCTGATGCAGGACATTCTTGAGATGGTGAAAAAAGTGGCGCAGACCCACGCCACCGTGCTGATCCAGGGCGAGAGCGGCACGGGCAAAGAGGTGGTCGCTCATGCGATCGTGCGGCACAGCCCGCGCGCCAACATGCCGTTTGTGAAGGTCAATTGCGCGGCGGTCCCGGAAACGCTGCTCGAAAGCGAATTTTTCGGTCACGAGCGCGGCGCGTTTACCGGCGCGGTGCAGCGGCGCGAGGGCCGCTTTGAGACGGCGAACTGCGGCACCCTTCTGCTCGACGAAATCGCCGAGATTCCGCTCAGCCTGCAGGTGAAGCTTCTGCGCGTGCTCCAGGAGCGCGAGTTCGAGCGGGTTGGAGGCAACAAGACGATCCGCATCGACGTGCGCCTGATCGCCAGCACCAACCGCGACCTGCATGAAGCGGTGCGCCAAGGGCAGTTCCGCGAGGATTTGTTCTACCGGCTCAACGTCGTGCCGATCAATCTGCCGCCGCTGCGCCTGCGCGGGCAGGATATCGATGATCTGGTCGAGTTCTTCGTCGCCCACTTCGCGCGCAAGCACGGCAAGACAATCCGAGGTATCACGCCTTGGTCGTGGCAACGGCTGCGCGCCTACCGCTGGCCGGGCAACGTGCGCGAACTCCAAAACACCATCGAGCGGGCCGTGATCATGACCGGCCCGGGCGGTGAAATCGAGGTGCCCGAGTTCGCCCTGCCGGAGAAGGCATCAGCTTTCGACACGATGAACGTCGCCGACCAGTTGCCGACCGTGGACGAAATGGAACGGCGTCTCATTGGCCACATGCTGCTCCACACGAACCTGAACAAAACGCACGCTGCGGAAAAACTGGGCATCAGCCTGCGAACGCTCCGCAACAAACTGCGGGCCTACCGCAGCGCCGGTTACGATACAGAAAAGCCCGGGTCCTGGGTGGCATAAAACGTCCTCCGACAACGCGCGGGAGCTTCGAGCGATAAGCCTGCCTGGAAGGTTTGACCCGGCTTTTAGTTCGCGGGAAGCCACAGAACCAACCACATTCGGTTCCCGTTATCCCAGGTATGTTTCATTTGGAACCGGGAGCCTGCTGCACCATCGATTGCGCTTTGGCCAGATTACTTTGCGCATCGCTATCATCAGGCTTCAATCGCAGGGCCTCTTGGAACTGGATAATTGCCTGCGCCGTTTGCCCCTTTAAAAATAGAGCACTTCCGAGATCATTGTGGGCTTCGACATAGTTGGGATTGATCTCCAGAGCTTTTTGATATTGGGTAATCGCCTCGTCTATCCGCCCTTTTTGAGCGAGGACATTGCCGAGGTGGAAATGGGCTTGTTCTATGTTTGGGTTCATGGCCAGGGCATTTTGAAATTGGACAATCGCCTCGTCCACCCGCCCCTTTCGTACGAGAGCAATGCCAAGGTTATAGTGAATTTCGGCAGCATTGGGGTCGATGATGGCCAAAGCCTTTTGAAATTGGACAATCGCCTCGTCCACCCGGCCCTTCTGTTCGAGGGCATTGCCAAGGTTACTGTAGGCTTTGGCATAGTTGGGATTGATCTCCAAGGCCTGCTGGAACTGGACAATCGCCTCGTCCACCCGACCTTCCAAAACAAGCACTGCGCCGAGGTTGAAACGGGCCATCCACGATTCGGGATTGTGAGTAACGCAGTAGCTCCAAAGATTTTCCGGGCTGGCAAATTTCTCGGCGTAAGCGCGGCTTTCCCCCGCCAGCAGAACCAAAATCGTCGCCACAACCGCCCAGCCGGCGAAACGAAGCCCCGGCGCCGCCCGGTTGTCCAATGCCCCCAGCCCCGCCACGGCCAGACCGATCAAACCCACGAGCGGCACGTAGAGAAAATGGTCCATGACCCAGGTGAAGTCCATATAACCGACTATTCTTGTGCTCACGAACGGGGCCAGCATGATAAGAAAATAGCCAAACCCGAGCAGGACATGACGTCCCCAACCGGCGCGATGTTGCCAAAACCAAAAGAGCAGCCCGACCAGGACCGGCAAGGGCAGAAGCTCGGGCAGGGAAGGGGGATCAATCTTCCATTGGGAATAAATGGGCAGCAAGTGCGCCGGCCACACCGCTTTCCAAAAATAAAACGTGAGCGAGGATCCGGCCAGCGCCAGCCGGGACAAGATACCTATCTCCGGCGTTGGATAGGGAAGATGGTGAAGCTGGGTGTACCAGACGCCGCAACGGAGGGTGACCCACCCAAGCGTCAGAGAAACGAGAAAAAAGGGCGTGCTGGCTTTCAAGTCGTTCCACCCAAAGCGGCCCCGTTTCCACCACGCATAAAGCAGGATGACCACCGGGAACATGACCAGGGTCGTTTTGCTTAGCATCGCCAGAAGGAAAAATCCTAACGCCAGCAGATAATCCCGTCGTGAGCCGGAGCCGTCGTAATCGAGATAAAAACACATCGATAGCAGAAAGAGCGGCATGGAAAGCGTGTTTTTCAACTCCGCGATCCAGGCCACCGATTCGACCTGTGCTGGGTGAATGGCATAGAGCAGCCCGCCGAGCCACGCCAGACGCAAGCCCAGCTTGTGGAAAAGTCGCCAGACTAGCAGTGAGGCGGCGAGATGCAGGACGATATTGGTGACATGATAGCCAAAAGTGTCGTCGCCCCAGAGATGCCATTGCGCCCACTGGACGCTGGCCTTGAGGGGGTAGTAATCGGGTTGCGTTCCCGGCTTGAACCAGATGCTCCAGAGGCCATAAGCACTTTTCGTAATCGCATTATGTATTATATCGACAGCGTCATCCCACAGCCAGTCCCCATGCAGCACCGGCCAGAAAATCACCGCCGTCGCGATGATAATCACGGCGGCCTGCAAAAACGGGATGAATTCTTGCAACTTTAGCGTCATTCCTCCCCGGGCGCGCGACAAATCCGGCCTTCCCCTCATTGTTGCGCTTAACATGGCCATACCGTATCGGCGTAGAGGATGAAGTTTTTCTGCTTTCATAAAAGCAGATATTGCTTGGGCTGCTTGATCGCCGATAGCTACCGGACAAGCCACATTAGTTTTTGTCTTGGTTAGGAATTACTCCGCCATTTGCCCGCGTGTCGGCAATATTGCGTTTCGGATAGGCATCAATTATCCGAAAGATAGAGAACAACTGGGCAAAGAATTCCTAGAGACTGATTTCGGATACAAGAATCAGACCTGCTACCAAATACTTCCTACCTGTTTAGAGCGGTTCGCTTATTGTACAACATATTGAATGTAAAATAGATGGAGTAACTTAATCGCAACATTATTTATGTCACAAATTTATTTTAGTTCCGGTCTTCTGATGGCACGTGGAATGATGACTCATTAATTCCGCTGCAGCATGTGTCAGGCGCAACCTTTTGAAGTTTTTTAAAGATTTCTACGGAAAGGAGGTGAAAAAAACCATGATCAACAAAGTTATTACTCGCGCCAAAGCGGCGCTGCGCCGGATGAAGAGCAAGAAGGGCCAGACTCTCGTGGAGTACGCCTTGATTCTCGCCTTCATTTCCGTGGTCGCCATTGCAGTCTTGATCGCATTGGGTGGCCAGATCCAAAGCGTGTTCACGACGATTACCAGCCAGCTCCAAGCGGCACAGTCGAGCCACTAATTCTCAGTGGATTCAAAGACTTGAGAAGTTCCATCCTCTCAAGTCTCTTGCCGATTCGATTCTCATCGGCATGGTGACGGGACTACCCGGCCCTCGCTACCACCCCAGGGTTACAGAACATTGTGCCCGCATAGCGTGAAGACATGCCTGGATTAGTGTGTTTGCAAATAGGACAAGACTGCACAGGATCGCCACGCGCCCTGTCGTATTTTTGACACTATTCTCCATGGTGTAGGGTTTGAAAGTAAAAGAATCCCGGTCCGACTTTCGCCATTGCCGGGGGGCGGAGGGCGCGATAAGGATAGAGCATGATCTATTGGCGGTCCTTGTGCTGTTTCGGCCTGTTGGCGGGGATGGCGGGGCATGGCATGGCGGGGGAGACATTCAGCGTCACGGCGTCCGCTTTCGCGCAGGGCCAGCCGATCCCGGCCCGGTTTGCGTTGGCCGGGGACAACCGTTCGCCCGAGCTCCGAGTGGAGAATACGCCGGAAAAAGCGCGCACGCTCGTGCTGATCGTGGATGATCCCGACGCTCCCTCGGGGGTGTGGACCCACTGGTTGGTCTGGAACCTGTCGGCGGATACCCGTTCGATCGCCGAGGGAACGCTGCCGTCCGAGGCCCGGGAGGGGCAAAACAGTTTCGGCCATGTGCGCTACGACGGGCCGTCGCCACCGAGCGGCACGCACCGCTATTTCTTCCGCTTGTACGCGCTCGACACGACCCTTTCGCTGACGACAGGTTCGAGTCGAGCGGCGCTGGAGGCGGCCATGGATGGCCACATCGTGGGAATTACCGAGACGTTCGGGACTTATTCGGCGTCGCCATGACCCGTCTATGCAAGCGATCCGACGCGGGGGACTGGGGTTTTGGGTGCAAAAGGAAACCTATTGGCTGACGCGCTTCGTGATGTTGCGCTGGCTGGGGTTCATCTATCTGGTGGCCTTCTACATCGCGGCGCGGCAACTGGTGCCGCTGGTCGGCGCGCACGGCCTCACGCCCGCGCCGCTGTTTCTCGAGCAGTTGCGGCAAAACGGCGTGGGTTTCACGTCGCTGCCGATGTTTTTTTGGTTCGATTGCTCGGACACGGCGCTGCGGGTGGTGCCGTGGATCGGGGTGGCGCTGTCGTGCGTGGTACTGGCGGGTTACGCCAACGCGCTGATCATGGCCGTGCTCTGGATGCTCTACATGTCGATCGTGCACGTGGGGCAGACGTGGTACGGCTACGGTTGGGAGATCCAGCTTTTGGAGACGGGGTTCCTGGCGATTTTTCTGTGCCCGCTGCTCGACGCGCGGCCGTTTCCGTCGCGGGCGCCGCCGCTGCCGGTGATCTTTTTGTTCCGCTGGCTGATCGTGCGGATCATGCTCGGCTCGGCGCTGATCAAGCTGCGCGGGGACTCGTGCTGGACTGATTTCACCGCGCTCTATTATTTTTTCGAGACGCAGCCGATCCCGAACCCGGTCAGCGCCTGGTTTCATTTTTTGCCCCATCCCCTTTTACGGTTTGGCGTGGGGGTGACCTATTTGGTGGAACTGGTGGCGCCGTTTTTCGCCTTCTGGCCGCGTTGGGGCCGGACGATCGCGGGTTTGCTCATGGCCGGCTTCCAGTCGACGCTGATCGTCAGCGGGAATTTTTCGTTTTTCAACTTCCTGACCATCCTCCCCGCGTTGGCCTGCTTGGATGACCGCTTCTGGGGGCTCTTTTTTCCCATCTGGCTGAAGAGCCGCGCGATTGAAGCCAGGCTGGCGGAAAAACCGAGCTGGCCCATGCGGGGAACGGCCTGGGCGGTGACGGCCCTGGTAGCGGTGCTGAGTATCAACCCGGTGGTGAATCTTCTCTCGCCGAACCAAATGATGAACACCTCGTTTGACCCGCTGGAATTGGTGAACACCTACGGCGCGTTCGGCACCGTGGGGCGGGACCGCCCGACGATTATTTTCGAGGGGAGCAATAGCGCCGACCCGGCGACCGCGACCGATTGGAAGGAGTATCCCTACGCGGCGGGGCCGTGGGACCCGGCGCGCGCGCCGGTGCAGGTCGCGCCCTACCAGCCCCATCTCGACTGGCAGCTCTGGTTCGCGGCGATGGGCGATTACCGGGAATATCCGTGGTCGCTGAATTTGGTCTGGAAATTGTTGCACAACGATCCCGACACGCTGGGTCTTTTCGGGGGCAATCCGTTTCCGGACCATCCGCCGCGTTATATCCAGGCGGTGCTTTACAACTACAAGTTCGCCCCGCCGGGCAACCCGGAGCACGTTTACTGGACGCGCGAGCGGCTGGGCCTGTGGCTTCCGCCCCTTTCCGTCGACGACGCGCAGTTGAAAGAGGCCTTGCACGCGGAGGGATGGCTGCCGTGATCCTTCGTTTGCTTATTCCAGTGGTCTTGGCAGTGTCTTGATTTGAAAACCACCGCGCAAGCATCTATAGTGGCCCAAAAGAAATGAATGATCCCGTAACAACGCCAAACCAAGTCTCTTAGAATCGACCTTCCGTTTGAAGATGTCCTCAAAGCCTTTCTTCAAACGCCTCCGCCCAAGAAGATGAAGGCAAAGAAGAAAAAATAGCTATGACAAGGGAGCTTAACATCAGGGCGATTTTAATCGGATTTGCTACCATGTTTGGCCTGGCATTTTTAATGGCGTTCGCACTTTCTATCGCGCCCTTGATTATCCCCCTCCATAGCTTCCCTACGGGCGATAGATTGAGGAAGGATGTAAGTGTCTTTCTCTTCATTCAGGAACTGATTTGTCGATTTTCCGGTGGTTTCGTTACAGGATGGCTAGCAAAGCGCGATCAAGTTAAAAACGCATTCGCGCTAGTTATTCTGGATTTGGTATTGGCTAGAATCACAACCCTATTCGCACCTAGCGGACCTATCTTACACCTTCTTATGGATATTATGATGAGAGCAGTTCTAATCCTCTGCGGGGCCTATTTGGCTAAGTTAGCCTTCCGGCGAATGGGTTTGTAAAAGGGATAACTCCGAAATAATATTCTTTGGCCAAAAATTGCCAGGTTATCCTGTCAGGCTCCTGCTTAATTTCAAACTGAGCCACTACTCCTATTCCCGCGGTCTTGCCCTATTTTAAACAGGCCTTAGGTTGAAAGTAATGACCCTTTACTCCCTTCTCGAAAGTCCGCTCGGGGAATTACTGCTCATCGCCCACGACGATTCGCTCAACGGAATTTATTTCACCGACCAGCACCACGCGCCGCAGGTCCATCCCGACTGGGTCCGCCGCGATGACGCCCCCGTCTTCGGCGAGTTGCGCAAGCAGTTGCGCGAATACACCGCGGGCGAGCGCCAGGTCTTCGACCTTCCGATCGAGTTGACCGGTACCAAGTTTCAGGTCGGCGTCTGGCAGCAAATTCTCGCCATTCCGTTTGGGGAGACCGTCACCTACACCGAATTGGCAAATCGGATCGGCGACCCGCAGGCCGTGCGCGCCGTCGGCGCCGCCGCCGGGGCAAACCCGATCTGCTGGGTCCTCCCATGCCACCGCGTCGTCGGCAAGGACGGCTCGCTCACCGGTTATGCCGGGGGCCTCACCCGCAAGAAGGCGCTGCTCGATTTCGAGGCGGCACGGCACGCGGGCCGTGAGATCGTCCTGGCTTGGGACGAGCCCGCCTGCATTCCTTAAAAGTTGCCTGAAAAGTCGACACCGGAAGGCAAAATAAAGCCGTGCACAAGGCCCCGGGGCCGCAAGCGTGTGATTTCGCGCGGAGGACCGAAGACGCCACGGAGGAGAAACCTCTTCATTCCTCTTCCGCCCTCCGTGCGAAACCGTTCCTCACTGGGGCAAACTGAGCCTCCGTTCAACTGCATGGTTACGGCTCAGCCGTCAATGAGCCAGTCGTCTTCCGACGCGACCCGCTTGCCTTCGCGATAGAGCAGGAATTGGAAAGCGAGAAGCGTCAGCAGGAAGGCTGGCATGATGATGGCAAAGTGGTCGGTGATTTGTGCGGTGTCATTCAGAATGGGGTCAAGGGATTTTAGCAAAGGCGGCACGTTGGCCGGCGTGTAATGGCTGATGACATTCCCATGATGCAACCCATAGGGAACCCACGCGCCTACGGCGAGCCCTCCGGCCACAACAACGCCCGCGGCCATGCCTCCAACCGCGACGACTCCAAGTGTCATCCCACCGCTCGCAATACCACCCATCCCGAATCCGCCCCAGGCGAAAAGCAAGCCCAACGCAAAACCACCGACGCTAAAAAGGCCGCAACAAAAGCCGCCGAAGGTGAATATTCCCATGGCATAGCCGCCCATGGCAAAAATGCCAACCGCCCTCGGTCCGATGGCAATGACGCCGCGAGCGGTGCCATGCGTGCGGATATCGATCCACGGGAAAGGCCCGCGAAGCTTGTAGCCGATGATCTTGGGCGAGCCATGCTGGCGCAGCGCTTCCAGCGTGGCTTCCTCGCGCGGAACGCCGCTCTTGATGAGATCGTCAACTTTTTGCAGCAGGTGGTCCTTCAATTCCTTCCGAATGGCTTCGGCCTTCGGTCCAGGCTTGTTGGCATAAACGAGGACACGGTCGAGATAACGATCAAGGATGCTGTTCATAGGGCGGTTTCGAGGCGGGTTGTGGGTTGGAAAGAGTCCGGCGCGGGACGGTCGCCCAGCACCGTGCCCATGACTTTCTTGAGAGTGGCCCACTGGAGACGATTGTTGGAGAGCGCCTTTTTACCCTTGGGGGTAATCCGGTAATAGCGGCGCTGCCGCCCGTTTTCACCTGCGCGCCAGGAGGATTGGATCAGGTCCCGCTCCTCCAGCCGGTGCAGGACGGGATAAATCGTCCCTTCGCCCGTTTCCAAAAGGCCGGGAGCCGTGGCGTTGAGATCCTGAACGATCTGGTAACCGTAGCTCGGCCCGGCGCTGAGCACGGCCAGCAACAGGGTCTCCATGTTGCCGTCGAGGGATTTCTTGGAAAGTTTCATACTGGACGGCATCTAGCCTTACAGCATAAGGTATCAACGTCAAACACTTTTTTTCTGCCCGCCCCGGCCTTGCCCTCTTTGAAAACACACTCTACAGTGCGGGTAATCCAACCATGAAAACCATCCTCATTCTTTGTCTCTCTCTCTTCCTGCTGGCGCCGCTGGCCTGCGCGGACGATATCAACGAGCGCATTGCCGACGCGACGACGATGCTGGAAAATAAACAGGGCTCGCTTTCACCCATTCCGCAGGAGCTCTTGGATAACGCGCGCGGGATCGCGTTTGCCATCATCACCAAGGGCGGAATCGGGATCGGCGGAATGGGCGGCGAGGGCATCGTTCTGCTGCACTACAAGTCCGGCGCGCCGCCCTCGTGGTCGGCTCCGTCGGCGTTCAACATCAGTGGCGGGAGCATCGGCGCGCAGTTGGGCTTTTCGCAAATCAAGTATATCATTATTCTCAATACGGATGCGGCGGTGCGTCAGTTCGCGGGCCAGGGCAAGATGAAGTGGGACGCCACGGCGATGGGCACGGCGGGTTCGGACACGGCCGTGGAGAGCGAATCGACTCACGAACTTTCCCAGCAGGCGGTGATCATTTACCGGGACTCGGGCGGCATTTTCGGCGGGGCGACCCTTGGCGGAAGCACGGTCGAAACGAAAGACTCGGTGAACCAGGACGCCTACGGCTCCGGTATCTACGTGCGTGATATTTTCAACGGCACGGTGCCGCCGCCCCACCGGGCGGATCGGCTTTACCGTCTGCTCAACGGGCAGCGGCAGTAGCCGCCGGCAAGGCGCGATGCGCGATTTGCTTCCCGAGAACAGGCCGCTGCTGGTCCTGGCCCCGATGCAGGACGTCACGGACCTGCCGTTCTGGCGGGTCATGTCGCGCTACGGCGGGCCCGACGTCTACTACACGGAATATTTCCGGGTGCACGGCGATTCGCGCCCGGAGCGGCACATTCTCCGGGCGATCGAGGAAAACCCTGGCGACCGTCCGGTCATCGCGCAGATGATCGGGCAGGACCTCGCGGCGTTGCGGCGCACGGCGTTGGACTTGCAGAAGCGGAAGATCGCCGGGATCGACCTGAACCTCGGCTGCCCCGCGCCGATCGTCTGCCGCAAGGAGGCGGGGGGCGGCCTGCTGCGGAACCCGGAAAAGATCGACGCGATTTTGCGCGAAGTGCGCGCGACGGTGCATCTGCGCTTCACGGTGAAGACGCGCATCGGCTTCGACACGCCGGAGGAATTTCCCGCGCTGCTCGATTTGTTCCGGCGCCATCCCATCGACGCGCTGACCGTGCACGGGCGCACCGTGCGCGAAATGTACCGGCCCGTCGTCCACTACGACGCCATCGCGCGGGCGGTGCGGCTGATGCCCTGCCCGGTCTTCGCCAACGGCAACGTGCGCTGCGCTGGCTCGGCCCGCCGCGTCGTGGAACTGACGGGCGCGAGCGGCCTGATGATCGGGCGCGGCGCGATCCGCAACCCATGGCTTTTCACGCAAATTCGCGAGGCATGGACGTTCGGCGAAGTGCGGACGCGGCCCACGCTGGCCGACCTGCGCGGCTACATTGAGCGGCTTTACGAAGAGACGCGCGACCCGGCCATCCGCGAGGGAGGGATGGTCGGCAAGATGAAAAAATATCTCGGCTACATCGCGCCCGGCATCGGCGAAGACGATGCGTTTTGGAAGGAAATCCGGCCCGTGCTCACCCTGCGAGAGCTGTTCGCGGTCTGCGATCGGCACCTTTCCACGGATGCCCCGTTTCCGCCGACTGAGGTCGTTTTAAACACCGCGTCGTAAATCGTATATTGATGCGCATGATGGCCGTTGAACCACCCTGTCAGGGTGGTGATCATATAGCCCAGGGTTGGCGCAGCAGCGCCTACCCTGGGTACTCGTTAGGGAAGGGCGCAACCCTGTAAGGGTTGAAGCCGATTAGCGCGAAAGAACTATTGCGAAATGAACTCAAGGCCTACGGTCGATGCGGTGGTGATCGGCGCGGGCGCGGCGGGCCTGATGTGCGCGATCACCGCGGGCCAACGCGGACGGACGGTCACGGTGCTGGAGCGGGCCGGGCGGATCGGGAATAAAATTCTGATTTCGGGCGGTGGACGCTGCAATTTCACCAACGTGAACGCCGGGCCGGAAAATTTTCTCTCGGCCCGGCCCGATTTTTGCCGGTCCGCCCTGGCGCGATACCGGCCGGAGGATTTCATTGCGCTGGTCGAGCGGCACGGGATCGCCTACCACGAGAAAAAACTGGGACAATTGTTTTGCGACGGCAGTTCGCGCGAAATCGTCGAGATGCTGCGGCGCGAATGCGAAGACGCGGGCGTGGAGATTCGCACCGGTGTGGACGTGAAATCGGTGCGGCGCGTGGAACAGGACGGGACTTTCGAAATCGAGACTGCACAGGGTCCGTTCACGGCGCGGCGGCTGGTGATCGCGACGGGCGGCCTGTCGCTGCCGAAACTGGGCGCGACCGATTTCGCCTATCGCATCGCGGAACAGTTCGGGCTCAAGCTGGTCCCGGTGCGGGCCGGGCTGGTGCCTTTCACCTTCGGAGGCGAGGCGCTCGAGTTTTGCTGCGGCCTGAGCGGAATTTCCGCCGCGTGCTCGGTGCGGGTCGAGGACGCGACGGGCCGTCCGCGCGGCCGGGAGTTCACGGAACAATTTTTGTTCACGCACCGCGGGCTGAGCGGTCCGGCCATGCTCCAGGCGTCGTCGTTCTGGCAGGCGCCGGCGAAATTGCGGGTGAACCTGTTTCCCGAGGGCGGAGCGCGGGCGTGGCTGGAGGAAAATCGCGGGTCGGGGATGCGGCTCGACACGCTGCTGGCGCGGCGCTTCCCGGAACGGTTCGCGACGGCATGGGCGGCGGCGCTCGCTCCCCTGCGTCCAGTGCGAGATTACAAATCGCCCGAGCTGGACGACGTGGCGCGGCGGCTGGAGAACTGGAAACTCGAACCGGCGGGTACCGAGGGCTACGCGACGGCGGAGGTCACGGTGGGCGGAATCGACACGGGCGAACTCTCGTCGAAGACGATGGAGGCGCGCGCCGTGCCGGGACTTTATTTCATCGGCGAGGCGGTCGACGTAACCGGTTGGCTGGGCGGTTACAATTTTCAGTGGGCCTGGGCCTCCGGCCACGCCTGCGGCGAGGCGGTGTGAGGAATAGGCATCTATCTAAAACACCTTTAACTGCCTTTATTTTGATTTAACAGGTTCAACTATGGTGCCATCCATCAAAATTACTACCTCATAAGTACTTCCTGGCCCCTCCATGGGATCGGGAGATTCCATAATTATTTCGTAATACCACCGATCAACTAATTTTGCCCAAATCAATGAGATTGTCATAACTTTCAACTTTTGGCTGGGCCACTCCTTTGCCGCGTATTTTTGGGCTATAGCTTCAGCAGACTTTAATGAGAGCGGCGGATTATCGGAATTGGTCCATGCAGGGCTCTTGTCCAGCATTCCCTCAGTTATTATGTAGTTATACGTTTGCCCCTGAGACTCAAAGCCAAACTGAACAATGGGATCGTTTGTATCTTGTGCTAATAGGATCAAAGCTAATGCTAGAGGCTGAATGGTCATATTGTTAGTGTTTCAGTCTTCCCTCGTTCCCAAATTGCACTTGAGAACGCACATGCTGAGGCAATTTCATTGCCGATCCCGGCACGATAACATCCGTTGGGTCAGCGCGAAATGAAATTTCGCGGGAACAGGTAAGGGATGTTTTTATTATTGTTCTCGTGCGTCAAAGGAAAATGATTTGAGAAGGGCGGCCTGCATCTTTTCCGCGATAAGTTTTTGCCCGGCAACATTGGGATGCATGCCGTCAGCTTGTAAAAGCTCCTCCTGGGTTTCCTCTCCTTGCATGAGATCGGGCAGCAGAGGCACCCGGCATGCATCGGCAACATTTTTAAAAATTTCCTCGCCCCCGATATTCAGGGGAATTCGTATCCCACAAAGCATGACGGGAACGCCGTGACTCCTGCATTCCAGGACGGCGCTTTTCAAATTGGCTTCCACCTCGCTGGGCGCGACTCCCTGGAGAATATCGTTGGCTCCGAGCGCGATGACCACCAGGCGTGGAGTTCCTCCGCCATCAAAATAGGCTTGCAGCCGCCGCAAGCCATCCGCCGTCTTGCTGCCCGAGACCCCAAGATTGAGCATGGTCATTCCTTCAATTTTGATCAACGCGGGATAGGCCTGCTCCGGTTCCAGCCCATAGCCTGCGGTGATGCTGTCTCCAAGAAAGACAATGGTTCCGCTTCGGATCGAAACTTTCCGGCTGCACCCCGAAAGCATAAAGACCGCCAGGGCGGCACTCATGATGAGAAGAAGAATCCAGCGCATATCAACACCCTGAGACGAGGGAAAGTTACCCTTTTAGAACCCCGTCATCCCGAGCTTGTCGAGGGATCAGTTCAGTTTGCCTTCGCTCTGAAACGAACTTTCGGCATGGGGCCGGGCACACCATCGCCAAAATGGCAATGCACGGCGTCTTTGACCATCTCGCGCAACTCGGCGAGGGTGTCGCCCTCGGTGACGATGCCGTGACCCAGCGCGGTGGCCACATAGCCGCCATCCACCTCGTCTTGCTGCACCTCGAAGATGATTTCGCTCATGAGGACAGTTTAGCGGGTTACTGCGGTTGGAGCAAGTCGCCCGGAGGGAAGGCTCCGTCGTTCGGCTCACAACGCGCCCTTGGCTAATGATGAGATAGGTTCTAGATTGGCAGAGTCTTTCACCCCCATGTCCTCCGATTTCCCATCCCCGCACCAGATCGCCGCGCTGCGGCACGAGTACATGCGCCGCGGGCTCGACGAGTCGGAACTGGATCGCGACCCGTTCCGGCAGTTCGCGCGCTGGTTCAAGGAGGCGCTTGACTGCCCGGCGATTGTCGAGCCGAACGCGATGGTACTCTCGACCGTTTTGCCCGAGGGCGGGGTGCGGGGCCGTTTCGTGCTGTTGAAAGGATTCGACGCGGAGGGCTTCGTTTTCTTCACGAATTACCAAAGCGCGAAAGGACGCGACCTGGAGCATGATCCGCGCGCGGCGTTGACCTTCGGCTGGATCGCGCTGGAGCGGCAGGTCTGCATCGAGGGCGCGGTGAGCAAGACATCGCGCGAAGCGGTGGAGGCTTATTTCGCCTCGCGTCCGCGCGGAAGCCGGCTCGGCGCGTGGGCATCCGACCAGAGCCGGGTGATCGCGGGGCGGGAAGTCCTTGAAACCCGGTTGACGGAAGCGGAGGCCCGGTTTCCGGGGGACACGCCGGTGCCGCCGCCGCCGGACTGGGGCGGTTATCTCCTGCGCCCGGAGCGGATCGAGTTTTGGCAGGGCCGGATCAACCGGCTGCACGACCGGTTCCGTTACCGGCGGGAGGGAACGGCCTGGATCATCGAGCAGCTGGCACCCTGACGTGAACATTCCGCGCAAGACAAAGAGGCCCCCGGGCCGGGAGGAAGCGCTGACGGAAGTGCGCGCAATTTATCGCGAACTGGAAAACCGGCCCGTCGAGCGGGCGTGCCTGCGGCGAACGGAGTGTTGCCAGTTCAAGCTGACCGGGCGGACGCCGCAGTTGACCCGGGGCGAGGCGGCGTTGGCGGCGCGGGCGCTGCGGGCATCGGGGCGAAAGACGCTGCCGGAGCGCGACGACGGCGCCTGTCCGCTGTTGCGCGCGGATGGAGTGTGCCTGATTTACCAGGACCGGCCCTTCGGATGCCGGACCCATTTTTGCGCGGCGGCGGGCGGCCCGTACGCCCGGGCCGAGGTGCTCGATTTGATCCGGCGACTGGAGGCGGTGGACGCGCGGCTGGGCGGCGACGGCCCCCGGGCGTTGCCGGCGGCGATGAGGGACGAGTTGCGCGGTTTATGAACTGAATTTCAGACGGAATTAATACGATTAACAGGATTGGAAGGCAGGCGGGTTTTTAGACAGGAGAAACATGAGTGACATGAGGAAAACTTGCCTTGTCGCAGGGCTGTTTTTCATGTTCCTCCGGTCAAATTCTTTCCCAAAATCTTTTTAATCTTATTAATCCTGTCCAAAAACTGCCTTCCTGCCGCATTTAAGGCGACGGCGGGGCATCGAGCGAGACGCCGAGGGTGCGCAGTTCGGCCTTGGCGAGGATGTATTCGCAGTAGTCCTTGTCCCCGGTGGCGAGGCATTTGTGGAAATAGTCGATGGCGGTGTTTTTATCGCCGGAGAGGAGCCGTTTCACGCCGGCGAAATACCAGACTTCGCAGTGCTGGCCCTGGTCGAGTTTGATGTCGGACGATTCCGCGGCGGTGATGAGATCGTTCTCGGTGATCTGGCCGAGGAGGAAGAACGCGATCTTGGAGGCGAGATCGTCGCTCAGGGCGTTCCAGTTTTTGCTCAACGCGTCGGAGAGGTCCTGGTTCGCGGTCACGCGCTGGTCCTGGCGGGTGCGGATGATCCAGAGGTAGAGATGCGCGTAGTCGACGTAATGGAGGTAGTTGGCGTCGGTGCTTTTCGTGGCGGGATTGCAGAATAGTTCAAGATCGGCGACGGCGCCGTCGAGGTTGCCCTTGGCCTGCTTGGCCACCCCGCGGTTGTAGTAGGCCTGGAGATTCTTCGGGTCGAGTTCAAGGGCCTGGTTGTAGTCGGCGATGGCTTGATCGAGGCCATCGCGCTGTTCCTCGAGCAGGCCGCGGTTGTAGTAGGCCAGCGCGATGGTCGGGTCGAGTTGGATCGCGCGCCCGTAATCGCCGACGGCGCTGTCGAGATCGTTCTTGGCCTGCTGGGCGAGGCCGCGGTGGTAATAGGCGGCCGCCATCTTGGGATTAATCTCAAGGGCTTGGGTGTAATCGGCAATGGCGCCGTCGTAGTCGCTCTCCTGCATTTTCGCGTCGCCCCGGTTGTAATAGGCCGGGGCGAGCTTGGGATTGAGGACAAGGGCCTGGTTGAAATCGGCGACCGCGCCGTCGAGGTCCGGTTGCTTTTGCTGCAGCTTGATCAGGCCGCGATTGTAATAGGCGGCGACGATGTGCGGTTTGATCTGCAGGGCCAGGTTGTAATCGGCGAGAGCTTCGTCGAAGTCGCCCTTGGACTGGCGGATGAAGGCGCGGTTGGTGTAGGCGTCGGCGTTTTGCGGATCGATCTCGATGGCCTGGGTGAAATCGGACAGGGCGTCCTCGTCGTCCTTCGTCTCCTGTTCCGCGAGACCGCGGTGGTAGTAGGCGGAGGAATAGCGCGGATCGAGACTGAGCGCCTGGGTGAAATCGCGGATCGCGCCGTTGTAATCCATTTTGTCCAGCCGGACCATGCCGCGGTCGGTGTAGCCCTCGGCGTCCTTCGGCTCGATCTCGGGGGCCGGGGGTGGAGGCGCTGCGGGCGCCGCCTGCGCGCTCTGGAGTTCCACAACCGGGGACTTCCAAAAGGAGAGAAGGTGGGAGACGTAGAAATAATAGATCACGGCAAGAAAAACCGCTCCGATAAAAAGGCAGAGAAGCGTCACCAAAACGGGATGCGCGCCGGCGCGACGCTTTTTCGGCGGGGCGGAGTCGGGGGGCAGGGTCTCCTCGGCCGGAGCCGCCTTTTGTGCGGGAGCTGCGGGCTGCGGAAGAGGTTTTTCGTCCGTTTTCGAGGGAAGCTTTTTGAATGCGGGCGCGGTCTTGACGGGGCCGCTTTCAGTTAAACCGGGACCGGCTTCGGGTCCGCTTTTTTTGGTTTCAGTTGGTGCGACGGCAGCAGACGCGGGTTTGATCTCGGACGGCGGCGGGGAAATCGTGGACGACGGTGTCGGTTCGGCGGGAGCTTTGGCTTGTGCCGGCTCGGGGCTGGGCGGAGACGCTTCGACCGGCGCTGGCGCTGGCGGTTTTGTGAGGGCCTTGGTTTGTGCCAGTTCGGGAACGCGCGGAGGCGCTTCGACCGGAGCGGGCGGCGGTGGTTCAGCGGGAGCCTTGGCTTGTGTCGGTTCGGGTTCGGGCGGAGGCGCCTCGACCGGAGCGGGCGGTGGAGGTGCAGCGGGGGCCTTGGCTTGTATCGGTTCGGGTTGGGGTGGAGGCGCCTCGACCGGCGCGGGCGGTGGAGGTGCAGCGGGGGCCTTGGTCTGCGCCGGTTCGGGTTCGGGCGGAGGCGCTTCGACCGGGGCGGGCGGCGTTGGTGCAGCGGGGGCCTTGGTCTGCGCCGGTTCGAGGCTGGGCGGAGGCGTTTCGACGATGTCCGGCTTCTCGGAAATTTCCGGAGCAGGCAGGAACAGGGGCGCGGACGAGGCGGGTTCATTTTCCGGCGGAGTTTCCGCGGCGGTACGGCGGGGCGGCACGAAGGAGAGGGGCTGCGAGCGGGCGGCTGAGATCGGCGGCGGCGGGGGCTGCGGCGGCGGGTGTTTCGGTTTTGGAGGAGCCGGCGGCTTGGGCGCTCGGGCGACGGTTTCTTCCGGCGTAGGAATCGGAGATTTGAACGCGGGCTCGCCGACGTGATCTTCAGCCGGTCCGGCGGCTATCCCGGATGTGGGCCGGGCAATCGATTCAGGTGGTGCGGCCGGCGCCGGGACGGCGGGCGGAAATGGAGCAGGCGGACGCTTGAAAGGTACAGCCACGGTGGCCGTGAGCGAAATGGCGCGGCGTCCCTTCTTCGTCTCCGCCTCTTTTTCCTTCGGCTTGATCCTGCGTTTGACCTCGAGAACGGGAATGAGAGTCGCCGTCGCGGTCGGTGATTGGGTTGGAAGCGCGGAAGTTTTGACCGGCGCGGGCGCAGGCGTTTCGACCTTGGGTTCGGAAACGGGAGTAGATTCGGGCGGAATTTCCGCCGCGGATTCAGCCACGGGCGCGGGAGTTTCATCCTCGGGTTCGAAAACGGGAGTCGATTCGGGCGGAGCTTCCGTCGCGGATTCAACCGCGGGCCCGGTGAGCGTTTCGCCGGTCGACTCGGGAACCGGGTCCACCTCGGGCGGGCTTTCGGAACGGGGCTCGAAGATGGACGTGGTGAACGAATAAGGATCCAGGCTGGGCTCGGTCAGCGGGGCGGAGTCGGGAAGAGGCCCGGCCGTTTCGATCGGTTGCGGCGCGGTCTCCTCGGCTCCGGCTGGCGGATGGGCAAGGGCATCCTGCAGCGTGGTCCAATCCGCCTGGCCTTCATGGCGCGCGGGATCGGAAGGCACGACGAGCCCCTCGGCGAGCAGCTCCTCGACCTTCTTTTGCGTGTAGGGCCCAAATTCGGTGCCCGAAAGCATGATGTGGATTTGCATCATCGTTTCCTTGACGGGCTAATCTGCCATGCGGGGTACACCTTCCCCAGGGTGCAAGTGGATAAGACGCATCGTTTTATTCAGGCCGGTTCCGGCGACATACTGGTCTATTCGCGCCCGCAAGTCGAGGATGTGACCGCGGGATTCGCAGGGGGGATGGAGAGGGCCGATGGGCCGGGCTGATGTCCGCGGGAATATTTTCAGGAACGCGTGGGCGTTTCACCTGCACCCCGCATGAGATTGCGGTCCAATTTTTTGACCTGAAAGAGCAGGTACACGCAACCGGCGTTGACCGTGATGCCCACAAAGAAAATGCCGAGGGTGGTCCATAAATCGGGGATGTTGTCGAGGGCGCGGCTTATCTTTTCCGCGACGAAGAGGCCGACCGTGCCGGCCATGGCAACAAGGATGCAAAGCACGATAAGGGTCCCGCTGACGAGAAGCATGCGCCCCAATTTTTGCCGGTGAGTCATCGTCGCCCGCGGCGGCGCGTTGAAAAGCTCCAACAGCCAGGCCAGGATGGAAAAGAAAGGACGCAACATGATCGGTACGAACTGTAAGAGCTTAGCTTATGCCAAGGCGCGGGCGGACGCAAGGCAGGTGGTCTGTGGCCCACGCCGGGAAAATGGCACCCGTCACCGTTTACTCTAAACTTCTGGTGATGGAGCGCCACGCAACAAGCCGTCCACGCTGAGATGCTCGTCAATCGTCGGCCAATAAATACCGTAACCGCCGCCGCAGGGTTTCCAATCATTCCGTAGTTCGGCCGTGGCCTTGAACAGGCGGGGAAACCAAAACAAGGGAACGCTGATCGCCCGGCCATCGAACAAAGACACCGCCAGGGTGTCAGACGTCACACGCACGTCCTTGACTCGTTCATCCGTTTTTATGGCGGTTAAAGTACTCATTCCACTTGGAAATCAGGAAACTTTGCTTCTCAACAAGAATATCCCGAATCCGATTCAGTTCACAAGGGCAACCTCAATGGATCGCGGACCTGACCATCAAGCACGGTCTGGAATCAACCGTGTGTTCACGGGGCAGACCGCGTGAACCCATTCCCCATGAATGAAAAGATGCTTGGCCGCGTGCCTGTCACCTTTTTCACAGCCCTCAATCGGGATCGTGTCGAGCAGGGACCCATGAGCGCTACGCTGCAACCTTCACACATCCGGCATCAACGTTCTGGCGCCGCATTTCCCCGCCGCGACAGGAGCACCAAGTTGGTCGCTGCCTCCGCATCCCTGAGAAGCGTCTTGCGCGGCGTGCCTATCCGCGCACGCATGGTCAGGCCACGAGCAAAATCCGTGACTTGAATCGCGCGCACGGCTACCGGAAAGTCAGGCGGGATGTCTCCCGCACGGATCCCGTCCCGGAAACGGCGCTCCACCAGCGCTGCGCCGCCCGCGACCGTTCTCTGCAGGAACCGCTGAACCTCAGTGTCGTTCACAAGCGGCGCGACGCACACGATGAGACATCCCGGAGCGGACCCTTTCTCGGTCGCACTTTCGACGGCGAACCTCAGAAAGCCCGCAATCGAGTCGCGAAGACGCTGTGGCGAGAAGAGTGCCTTCGCGGCTAATGCGCCCTTCCGTTCTGCGTACGCTCTAAGGACGCGCAAGAATATCGCCCGCTTGTCCCCAAAGACGGCATACAGGCTCGGCCGTCCCACACCCATCCCGGCGACGAGATCGTCAATCGTCACTCCGTCGTAGCCTTTCGACCAGAACACCTGGGTCGCCTTTTCCAGCGCCCTCGTCTCGTCGAAGCTGCGCGGTCGTCCAACCGGCCTAGATTTATTGTGAATCATTTGGTTCAAAACTCCTTGACGCTTGTTATTTATCATACCAATATCTAACCGAATAGTTTGAAATTAGCAAGCTGGCTCTGCCCACGCGGGGCCTCACGACTCAACCTTCACCACGGAGACACCCATGACACATTCAATCGCTAACGAAAGTAGCTTAATAACCGGAGCAAATGCTGGGCTTGGGAAAGAGACTGCCCGGCAGTTGGCATTGAAAAGAGAAACAAAAAAGGTGATTCTTTTTTGCAGAAATCGAGCGAGAGCAGAGGCAGCAAAACAAGACCTTGAAGCGAAAACCGGGAAAAGGGTTTTTGAAATTCTTATCGGGGATGTTACGGATGCAAATTCTGTAAGAAGAGCAGTAGAGGAAATAAAGGAACCTATTGATGCAGTAATTTTGAATGCGGGTGGAGTCGTTGGGAAAACGGCTGCGAAATTGACCCCTTCCGGCATGAATGAATTATCTGCTACAAATATTTTAGGTAATGTAGTTCTAGTGTTGGAATTACTTAAACGGGACAAGATAAGGAAAACTGTTCTATCAGTCAGTGCGGAAGCTGTTCCAGGAGTAAAGATGCTCGGAGTAAAACCAGTTTCAATGAGGACTTCTTCTGTAGATGAGTTTGTTGCCGTTCTTGATGGATCATATTTCGGCGATAAGTTCAATGCATTGCAAGCATACGCCTATGTCAAATATGCAGAAACCATGTGGACGTTATCCATGGCCAGAAAATATCCTCAGCTCAAATTTATTGTTGTGAGCCCAGGGAATACATCAGGAACTCAGGCGCCAAATGCTCTTCCCCTGCCAATGCGGATTATGTTGAAGTACGTGATGATGCCTATTGTATTCCCATTGATGGGCGAGATGGTGCATACGCTGGAAGTGGGTGCAAAACGCTTTGTCGATGGCATTTCGGATGAGCAGTATAAAAGTGGCGTTTTTTATGCCAGTAAAGAGGGCAAGTTATCGGGGGACATGGTGGACCAGAGCACTTTTTTTACTGATTTGAAAAATACTTCATTTCAAGATAACGCCAACGAGGCAATCCACCATTTCATAAATTAGGCGTTCGCGAAAACGCGCGAAAACGGGGACACGGGAAAACGGGGACAGGCATCTTTTCAAGCCATTGCTTTAAATGCCCGCTATCGCGCTTATAATCTGGCCTTACCGGCGGAAAAATTGCAGGGTCTTCGCCTATGCGCGCAACGGGGCCAGCCCCTGGGGGAAGAGCGGTGGGTATCGGAATTAACGCGAGGCGATTTGGCTTCGACCGTTCGCCCGCATGGCAGACCGCGCAAAGTCAAAATAACGGAGTGAAAAGATGCCTGTCCCCTTTTTCCAAGCGAGGTGCAACACAAGGGGATAAAGCTCAGATGTACGTCAATCAGGAGGGAAAATGCGCACATTGTGACCAGCCGATTGCTGCCCCCGCAGACGGCATTGGGCACCATACCCCGGTTAGACATGCCGACGGAGGTTCTGACATGAAACTAGTGTGTGAACCCTGTCATACGGATCTTCACAAATGACTAAGAACGAAGCGCTTGAGTTAATTCGTGCGAACATTGTTACCTATGGACATCATTTGTACCTTGTCCAAGGGGGGCCCAACCCGCGATACATCTATTCGATCGGCCTAAGGGATACCATCGGGGCGGAGTTGATATTGGCGGGGGCTGCTTTCTATTCAGCCAATCAGGGTTTTGAGGTTGTCAGACGTTTAGCTTCCATGCTTAAAGAATCATCCAGCCGCTCCGAAGCGGATTATTCATTGAGAGAACTGGGAACATTTTCGCTTCGGGAAGTTCACCCGACGTGGTCTTCGAAACTGATTCTTGGAGCGCTCGATTATTACAAGGTTTCCGTCGTGCCTGCTCTCCAAATTGTGCCTGAGGCCGAGCACCGAACCATCGATGTTCCGAATCTTTCTCAAGCCTTTAGTCCGCCGTCAGAGCCGATTTGGCAATGGCTTGAAAATTCTTGGGACTATCAGGTGCCTAAGAATTCGAAAGTCATAACCAGTCTCGATGCCTTGCATGGCGCGCCCATCACTGAGGCGGCGCGCTGGGAAGAAACCGACTGGGAGCTCTTTCCGGGGTGTGCTACTGATGTTGCGAAGGAGGACATGCGCGCTGTGCCGTTCGGAACTCTCTTGGGGGCAGATCCTTCTCTGAGGCCCGTCACTGAGTTAATGGTGGGTAAAGCCCTTCGACGCGAGCCCGGCGAGGTTGAGTGGAGCCCTTGGGGCAGTTCGTCCTCAGACGATGACGAGTAAATGTATAAAGGGGTCAGACCTTACTATTGACACAAAGTTGCAGAAAAGAAGGAACAGATATTTTTTCAAGTCCTTGTTTTAAATCCCCGCTATCGCGCTTTTCGCGCAGGACGCCAAGACAGCGGGGGTTGGGCGGCGGTAACGTGCGGCCATGGACGCCCCATCGCCAGACAGGAACAAGCCCGCCATCAGCCCGCTACCAGCGGGCGGTTCTGCCCTCCATTCCAACAAGGACAACCACCATCGCCCGGCAGTCGAAAAGTCGCGTTGGACGCAGCAAGACGCAGCTAAGTGCCACAAGGCTCCACAAAACCGATTTCTTTTTTCGCTCGGAACGCCAAATTCGCCATTAATAATTAATCCAACGCAACAAATGATCTCCAAGCAAAGCAAGCCAACCCGACCCGATTTTTCAGACAGCCTCTATTCCGAAGACGAACCAAAGGCGAGATTTTTGACCCCGGCGGCGGCGCAGGCGTTGAGGACGTCGACAACGCGCTGGTGCTTGGTGCTGGGCGAGGGAGTAATGATGACCGGCTGCGAAGGGTTGCTTTGCATCACGGTCCTGAGACGGGCGATCAACTGGGGCAGGTCGTCGCCGGTGACCGAATCGACCGGCGCATTTTGGCAGGTGACCTGGCCGTCGATATCAATGCCGATGCGGATGGGGATGTTGGCGTCGGCGGCGCCGCTGCCGGGCAATTGGGTGGTGATGGAAGCCTCGTGCTTTTGCGCGCCGGCGCACACCATGAAAAAGAGCAGCAGCACGAAAAGGATGTCGAGCATCGGCGCGATTTGCAGCCCAAATTCACCATCAGATCCTGTGCCGCCGGCCATAAAGTGTTCCTAGTTTGAAGCTGAAGTTGTGTCCGTGGCGGCGCCGACGGGTGGGTTTTTTGCGGCGCCTTGGATGACGGCGAAAGTGACGGTGCCGATGCCGGCTTGCGCGCACGCACCCATCAGGTCGGAAATGTTGCTGTATTGCACGTCCTTGTCGGCGCGGATCAAAACGTAAAGGCGCGGGTCCTGCGTGAGGCGCTGGGCGAGAACGCCGGTAAAAGCTTCGGCCTTGGGATAAGCGACGCCGTCCATGGTAAAACCGGCGACGTTATTGATGCCGTCCCAAGTGACATTGATGATGACTTGGTGGGTCTGCGTCTTGTGTTCGTCCTTCTTGGCGCGGTCAGCCTCGGCGAGGTGGAGGTTGCGCTCTTTCTTGAGCAGTTCGGTCGAGGTGATGCTCATAAAGAAGAGGAGGAGCACGAGGAGTACGTCGACCATGGGCGCAACCTGAAACTCGGGATCACCGTCCTCATCGGCCCGTTTGATGGCGCGGCGGCGCTTGATAATCGCGGAAGCCATGAAGGTGACGGTGGAAGAGGAGAGAGCTTAGCTGCCCCAGTCGAGGACGGTGCTGCAGTTCGGACACGGCGAGGTGCCGACGGTGATCGGTGCGTTGCAGGCCGGGCAATTGGTCGTGACGTCGCGGGACACTTTCTGCGAGGTGCCGGCGCGGGCGGAGCGGATCTTGCCCTGGTCGGACGAGAAGTTTTCGCCGATCTTGAGGCCGGCGAGCTGTTCGTAGGGGATGTCGTCGAAAAGTTTGTAGACCTGGGACTCGGCGTAGAGAATGGCGCCTTGGGCGCGGGCGCGCAGGACGTAGAAGAAGACGAAGGCGGGTACCGCCACGACGAGTCCCGACAGCGTGGCCACCAGCACCTGACCGATATTCGCGGCCAGTTCAGCCGGATTGCTGATGCCGTTTTCGCCGAGGGTGTGGAAGGCGTTGATCATGCCGTAGACCGTGCCGGTCAGCCCGATCATGGGGGAGACGACGCCGATGACGGAGAGGAAGGTGGTGTTGGTTTTGAGGTAGGTCGACTCGCGCAGGGCGGTCTCCTCAATGGCAAATTCGACGGCGTCCTTGTTGCGTCCGATGCGTTCGAGTCCGGCACCGAGCACGGAACTGAGGAAACACCTGTTGCTCCTGCAAAGGTTCCAGGCTTCCTGGTAATTACCGGCGACCATGGCTTCCTTCAGGCGGGCGATCAAGGCCGGCGGAGCAAGTTTGGCGGCGCGCAGGAACACGAAACCTTCGATGGTGAACCAAGTCATGCAAATCGAAGCGAAGAGGAGAAACCACATGACCCACCCACCTTGGGAGAGGAACTGCCAGAAGTTGACCGCTTGCGTGGCCTTGGGCGGAGCGGCTTCGCCGCCGGTGGTGTCGCTCGTGGCAGGCGTCTCGGTGGGAGAAGCAGGAGAGGCGGGGGTCTGGGCGGGCAGGGCGGAAAGCGGGACGCTCGCCGTAAGCAGCGCCAAGGCGAGCACGCCGGTTTTCAGTAGGGTGGAGGGGATCATCGATTGCATCATAAGGAATAAGGCTTTGTGGGGATGTTGGCCATACGGGGTTCGAGAAACAAGTTAATCAACTCCGACTCCCGGATTTTGATCGCGCAGATTCTTGGCGAGCTGGCGGGCTTTTTCGACGAGGGTGGGATTTTGGTAAAACATGGTGACAACGGTAAGGTAGGCTTCGAGCGCTGCAGGCAGTTTTTTCTGCGCCTCAAGCGCTTGTCCATAAACTAAAAAGGCATTGGCGTAAAGGCGTCCCTTCGAGGGTGGGGGGGCGAGGTTCTGGTTGGCCTCGGTAATAATGGGCTGGATGGTGGCCAGCGCCTCGTCGATCCTGCCTTGCGTGAGGCTTTGGCGGGCCTTGCCAGTGACGGCGAGCATCTGATAGGGGCTGTTGGGATAGAGCTGGTTGATCTGGTCGTAGACGGCGCTGGCCTTGTCCTCCTGTCCCAAAGCATCGTAGGCGTCGCCGAGTTGCGCCATGGCGTCGAGCACCCAGTCGGCGGGCAAGCCGGCATATTCTTTGACCAGCGGCTCCAGCGTGGCGATGACCGAGGCGGGCGGAGCGTCTTTGATCCGGGCCATCGCAGCGGGCGGCGCCATGGTGATTGATTGAATATCGGAAAGATAGACGGTCAACTTGGCGGTGCCGCCGTTTGAAGTCTGGCTCTGGATCGACACCTGCCCGTCGGCAAGACCGGTGATCTGGCCCCTGATGATGGTGTGGTCCTTCTTCTCGATCTGGTCGTCGGCGCAACAACGGGCGGCGAGCAAAAGCGCCGGGAAGATAACCAAACCAAGCAGCTTGAGAAACCGGCATGAGAAAAAAGCACCAATCGCCATCAATGGTATTTAGCACCAGAGGACGCTCTGGCGTCAATGGAAACGCACCTTTTTATCAAAAATGTTGCTCGAAATGTTTCGCTTACGGTTTTATCAGGGCCTACGTTCTGGATGGTTGACAGTTTTATCAAGGGGATTGCCACGCCATGATTCTCGTTACAGGAGGCACTGGTTTTGTGGGACGGGAAGTCGTCCGCGAACTGCTCGCTTTGGGTTATACGGTGCGGCTCCTGGCACGAGACCCCAAAAAAGCGGTCCGGCTGGGGCGTTGGCCCAGCGTGGAAATCGTGGCCGGTGACGCGCTCAAGCCGGATACGTTGCCCGCGGCGGTGGCGGGAGTGGATGCGGTTATTCATCTTATCGGGATCATTGCGGAAACGGCGCGGGTTTCGTTCGAGCAGGCCCATGTTGAGGCGACCCACAACGTGCTGGCGGCTGCGAAGCAGGCGGGGGTGACCCGCTGGATCCAGATGAGCGCGGCAGGGACGCGGCCCCATGCGGTGTCGCGCTACCACATCACGAAGTGGGAGGCGGAAGAACTGGTCCGGCGCAGCGGTCTTGACTGGACCATTTTCCGGCCCTCGCTGATTTACGGCTACGACGAGCGCGACCGGTTTCTGAATCTGCTGCGGCTCGCAGTGGCCGGCCCGGCTCTGCCCCTGCTCGACGATGGCCTCGCCCGGGTCCAGCCGGTGAGCGTGCGCGACGTGGCGCGCAGCTTTGCCCTGGCGGTGGCGTCGAACGCGAGCTTGGGGCGCGTATTCGATCTGGTCGGCCCGGAGCCGCTTTCCTGGCGCGAGATGATTTTAAAAGTGGCGCGGGCGCGGGGTCGCGACGTGATTTACGAGGATTTCCCGATCCTGCCCTTCTTGCGCGCGTTCTTGTGGCTGGCCATTGCGTTTTTGCCCGTGGCGGTGATCGTGGGATTGTGGCTGGGGCGTTTGAGCCTGCCGGGCGCTGAGATTGTGGTGCTGGCCGAAGTGGGGCTTATCTTGGTTGTGAACCGCTGGCGGCAACTGATTGTCTTCAACGTGCCAGCGGGGCAGGTCCTGCTGCTGGCCCTCGGTTGGGACGCGATCATGCCGCGTGCGTTCCGATTCGGCGAGCAACTCAAGATGGCGGTGGAGGACAACGTGGGCGATCCCCGTCCCGCAGCCGAAACCCTCGGTTATGCGCCTGAAAGTTTCGAGTCGGGGCTGAATCGGCTGTTTGTGACAAAAAGGTGACGCCCATCCGGGAACTTGCCAGACGCAGGTGAGAGCCTTACTTTTCGCATTTCAGCCTTTTCCCTTAAACCCCATGCTCCTCTATGCTCGCTGCGGCGCCCTTGTCATCTTTTGCCTCGTTCTTGCCGGTGCCGGCATAAAAGCGCGGGCGGGCATGACAGCCTTCACCGAGCCGGGCAAGACCGATTTCGACACTGCCCTGCAGATCCTCAACCCCTACGGAACCTGGTCGAAGATCGACGGGCTCTGGGCCTACACGCCCTTCGACCATCAGGCGCCCTACACCAACGGACGATGGATTTACACCGAGTATGGCTGGTTCTGGAAAGGGAACCTTCCCCATAGCTGGGCGACGGAGCATTACGGTTACTGGAAACGGGGCGCGGACCATGTCTGGTCGTGGTACCCGGGTCCCTATTGGCTGGCTGAAACCGTGGAAATTCGCTCGACGGCAACTCACATCGGTTGGCGCAGTGCGGCGGTGGATCAGGATGGCGATTTCATCGAGAAGCCGGAGGACCGCTGGGCCAAGACCGACGAGTGGACATTCGTGACACTGGAGCAGTTCGCCAACCCAATTACGCCCGGCATGGTCGCCAAGCCGGTCGAGGCCGCGAGCCAGTTGGAGGATTCGGTTGAAAGCCAGCATACCTACGTGACCTACCGCGAGATTGACCGGCCAGGGCCGCACCCCGCCGACTTTTTGACGCTGAGCAAGGATGGCGGCATGTTTGCGCCGATCACCCTTCAAGATAGGCTGGCCATGCAGCAGGCACCGCCCCCGCTGGTGATTCCCGGCGTGACACCGGGAACGACCCTGACCGATACGAATGTGGATGCGGCGCCGGTTCCGCCCGCGACTAACGCGCCTGCGGGTTTGGCGCAAGCGGCGCCATCTGGATCCGCAGCTGATGCGCCCAAGGTGGAGGACACTACGCGCAAAGTGAAATACTGGATCACGAAATGCCTCCCGACCTACTGGACCCCACGACCGCCCGATGCCAAAGAGAGCGAGATCTATATTTACCGGCCCGATTTCTACCAGGACGAAGACGGCATCGATCGCCGCGTCGCACTCTGGCTCGATCCAGCCCTGCTCCGCCGCACTAAGCAGAATCTGGCCGATCTCCTGAACGGAGGTTCTCGCTCATCCAGTGTACCTGAGACCACCGATGTCGGCCCGGCTGTTCCCGCAGTGCCTGCCGATGCGACGGAACCGACGAAGGCCCACGATCCGTTCCGCAGTCCATTTGACAACACCTATCACGGAAGCGGACAACAGGCGCCAAGCGCGTCGACGAAGGGTGCGGCCTCGTCGGTTGCGACGAATCCGGCGCCGAACCCGAATGCGCCGATTCCGCCACCTATTATGACCAATGCCGCCCCGGTGAATCCGCAGTAGAGCTATCAAGCGAATAGGTGACGGTCCATTTTCTACGCTTCCACCTGACGGAAGGTGGTAATGCCGAAATATAGTTCCATTTCATCAAGCGATCGACCATGTTCTTTATCAATTTGTTAAAAGAATTTATATCTAGATATGATGTAAATAATTTCTAGAAATGACAAAAATAATTTGAAACATCAATACGTATATGTTAACGTGGGAATCGAAGTCAGTTCACAACAAAAAATATGTCAACTTACACGCCTCCTACGCTGTGTCACAGCCCACGCAAACAATGGACGCTCCTTAAGGTGCTTGAAGACAGGGGCCCGAATCAAACCTCCCTGGCAATTGGACGCTGGAACGATAGACCGTGCCTTGCCATTCGGTGGAATGGCTCGGATCGCGAGCCCATCGGCAACCCCCAATCCCGCGGGTTACCGACGTGGTTTGTGCTGCCAGATCACCTCAACGATATAATACTTCAGAGCCTTCCGCCTGCGGATCGTGCCTTGGCGCGAAACTTCATCCCTGAAAACGAAACCTCCTTGACCTTCCCTCTTTGATTGAGCCAAAGCGAGGTTAAAGCATTGTCGTTCAGGGCAGGCCTGCACTTTGATCTCCAAGCTTGATAAAGATGTTTTCTCCGCGATTTTCTTGAACGAAAGACATGCGACTGATTGCCGCATAGAATGCGTGAGCGCTGCCTGATCGAAATCGGTCGTGAAGCTCAATGACGATTTGGTCGACGGCTCCAAGCCAATCTTCCGCACCGTTCTTGAACAATTCGTATTCACTTCCCTCTATATCCAACTTGAGTATATCAATGCGATCCGTTCCGATTTGGCGCAATATCCCGGGAATCGTCATGGCCTGCACCTCCTCGGTCGTGCTTGATGAGGTTGGGAGAGGCTCTGTGACGGAAAATTTCCACTTTTCAGCCTTCGGGTCTTGAATTATGAGCGTTCCCTCCCTGTTCCACAGGGCGCCCTCCACCAGAGTAATATTGGGTAAATCAGCGCAATTTTTTTTTAACAGGTTGAAATTAGAACGCTCAGGCTCAATCGCAATGATCTTTGCGTTGGGATATTCCTGAGAGTAATAAAGCGTGGCCAGGCCAATATTGGCTCCCGCATCCACGATGATCTGAGGATTTGTCGGAAAGGGCATTTGGTATTCTTTTATCAAAAAAATCTTTTCCAAGCATGCGATGTCCGAGGTGTTGCACCTGATTGTAACCTCACGGCTCAAAGGGATCAGGTGTATTTGCAGTTCAACATCCTTCTTCTCGAAACGAACGAGCCGTACCGCTTCTTTCAAAGGCATAATTAGGTGAAAATATTTCGTCCTGGCTAGGCTCCCTTTAAGTTGCCGTAAAAAATTTTCAACAACCTTTGCCAATCGGTTCAATTTAATCATATTTCGTGCAAGGAAAGGGTTGAAGCAAACTATGGACACAAAGTTGTTGAAAAGCGGAGGGTAAAATCGACTTTTTTAACACGTGATGACCCAGGCCGGCCCGGATGCTGCGAAGCCGTCTCTTCTCTTTGGTCGTTCCCTTTGTTTTTGACAAAGTCGAATCCGGAATCTTACCCTGCAGGTGATTTCCAGCTTATGCCTATTACGAAAATTAAAGCCAGTGACGCGCGCCTTAAAAAAATAACCGTCGGCACTCCCGTTTGGGTCCTCGATAATTTGGGAGACACGTGGATGATGGCCTGGGCGCGCGACGGCGATCTCTATTCTCCCGCGAACGATACCCCCGGCTTCCATTCAACCAAGAGTATGAATCTGGCCTTCTGTCGCATCCTGGGTTCTGAGCCGCAAGCCCTGATGGGTGGAACCGTCAATACGATGTCGGATTATCGATGGCATGGAGAGAAAGGGCCCGATGGTTACACTTGGAAATCGAGTGGCTGCATCGCTGTTGACGGCATGCTCTATCTCCTGGTAGCGCGTCATAAATATGGCGAGGAGAGCGGCGATCCCACCCGGCGACAACCGGCGAAAAACGCCAGTATCATTCGATCTGCCAATAACGGTAAAACCTGGGTCAGGGCTGCGCAGGATAATTACGATAGCCCCATGTTTCCCGGAAGCCGCTTTGCGACGCCCTACTTCATCAATTATGGACAAGATGGAAAGGAGGCAATTGTCGATCAGAGCGACCGTTACGTGTACGGCCTGTCGAACAACGGTTTTTGGGACAACGGCGATTCCATGGTTCTGGGAAGGGTGTTACGCTCCAAAATAGCCCGATTGAACGCGGGCGACTGGCAATTCTTCAAGCAGGGGGATGGCGTCGTCGATGCCAATTGGAGTTCGGATATGGCCAAGGCGCGCCCGGTTTTGATCAACCCCGGTCATTTGGGTTCGACGGGGGCGGTTTATTTGCCCGCGCAAAAATGCTATCTCATGATCGGATGGTATTATCCTCTGGGCGGGGGAAAGATGCCCGGGGCCTGCGTGGAAACCCATTGGGATTTTTATACCGCTCCGCATCCCTGGGGACCGTGGAAAGTTGTCGGTTCTCATGTCTTCAAGCCGGAGGGTTACTATTGTCCGGAAGTATGTCCGAAGTTTACCTCCGCTGATGGCTCTACGGTCTGGGTTTTTGCGGCTGGAGACTGGAATAATCCAAACGTGTACCGGTTGACGGCAATTCCCTTGACGCTGCAGTGATTCACCTTGCCGATTTGTCGTGCAGGTTGAACACATGCCATACTTTGGAAGCACATCCTGATGTGCCCACGGTATCGCCGTTTTGACATGACCTATTTCCGCTTTCATCTCATCTTCAATCTGCCGTTGCTGCTCGTGCTTGCCGCGTTGAACGCGCCGGCGCCTTGGCTGCATGAGGAGATTCTCGCACCGGCGCTGGTGCTGCTCGCGGTGGTTGTCTTCACGGCCCCGTGGGACAATCTCGCCGTGAAGTGGGGCATCTGGGGGTTCCCGCGAGAGAAGTACAGTCTTCGGATCGGCTACCTGCCGCTGGAGGAATATGCCTTTTTTTTGCTGCAAAGCGTAAACGTGATGTTGGCGGTGCGGGCGCTATTCCATTTATTTCCGAATCTGCAGACGGGCTTGGAGACAAGTCCCGGGATGGTGACCTGGCTTTGCCTCGGCGCGTCGGTGGTGCCGTGGGCGATCGTGGCGGCGCAGTTGTATTGGCTGCGCCGGAAGGCCGGGCCGCGTGTGAATTACGCGGTGCATCTCGCCTGGTTTTTGCCCGTCATTTACGGGCAGTGGGTTCTGGCGCCGTTTCTTTTTTGGGCGCACGCCGGGTTGCTTGTGCTGATCACGGCGGTGTTCGGTATCTACTACACGCTGGCCGATTTCGCCGCGGTGCGGGCAGGCACCTGGTTCTTCGACGAAAAACAGATCACGGGTGTGAAACTGGTCGGATTACTGCCGTGGGAGGAAATCGCCTTCTTTTTCCTCACTTCGCTGCTCGTGGCGCAGAGTTATTTACTCCTGCTGCCAAGCGACCTGCGTTAGTGCTGCGCACGGCAGGTCCTGCGGACGGCAGTAGAGCTTCGCCATGAAAGAAAACCGTCAGAATATGGCCATCCACCAGTACTCTTTTGCAAATTGAGCCGGACGAGCCAAGTTAATGTCTCTATGAAAAATGTAACAGTTGTCGGATTGGGCATCATTGGCAGCGCATGGGCGAAAAATCTTCATGCCGACGGACTAAACGTGCGCGCTTGGAACCGAACCCGCCGTGACTTTCCATTTTTCGAGCCGGACCTCGCCCGTGCAGTAATTGGCGCGGAGATGATCATCATCGTGGTGGCCGACCCGCCCGCGGTCGAAGCCTTGCTGAAAGTGATCGGGCCGCAGTTAAAGCCGGGCCAACTCGTCGCCCAGTCGAGCACCATTTCGGCGGTGTGGACGAAAAAATTCGCCGCGCAAATCGAGGCGACGGGTGCGCTTTTCCTCGAAGCTCCCTTCACCGGTAGCAAGCCGGCCGCGGAGGCGCGTAAGACGGTCTATTATCTCGGTGGCACTAAAGAGGTGATCGAAAAGGCGCGTCCCGTGCTGGCGCGGCTCGCCTCGCATCTTCTCCACATCGGCCCGGTTGGCACGGCGTCGTCGCTCAAATTGGCGATGAACCTTAACATTGCGGTCGTGGCCGAGGCGCTGGGCGAAAGCCTTACCTTGGCGCGGGCCGAAGGCATCCCCGACGATGTCTTCTTCGATGCCCTCCACATTAACGCGGGGCGTTCCGGGCTTTCGGACCTCAAGGAGCCGAAATTGCGTTCAGGTGATTACTCGCCCCAATTCTCGCTGAAGCACATGAACAAGGATTTACGCCTCGCGCTGGAGACGGCGGGGGAACTCGATCTGCCGATTACGAAATCGCTTAAGTCATTCTATGATAAAGGGATGTCGGTTGGAATGGCCGAGGACGACTTCACCGGGTTGGTCCGTTTATTGGCCAGGGCGAAAAAAATTGCAAAATAAATGCGATTCTTTTGAACATTCACTACAAGGCGGGGTCATACCCCATGTAAGTTTCATTCATTCTCCTCCTAGATCAGGCGGTTACTCTTTCTGAGGGTAATCGCCTGATCGCTTTTTAGGGTGCTGGCATACGGAAGTTACGCTTCGACATAACGTTGACCGTCGGCCAAAGGGGGGCTCAATCCCCGCGATAGGTGGAGCGAGCGCCGGACGTTTCGTGCAGAACGATTTCGTAGAGGCCGGGGAGATGATGGACCAGTTTGTCCCAGATCCAGCGGGAGATATTCTCGATGGTCGGATTTTCGAGGCCCGGGATGTCGTTGAGGTAGGTGTGGTCGATCTGCGCAATGATCGGGCGCATGGCGTCGGAGATCACGGCGTGATCGTAGAAAACGCCGGTCGCCTCGTCGACGGGCCCGCGTACCGAGACGGTGATTTTGAAGCTGTGGCCGTGGAGATTTCGGCATTTATGGCCGACGGGAAACTGGGGCAGTGACTGGGCCGATTCGAACTCGAAATCCTTGGAAAGAATAATGGTCATGGCAATCGTCTATTAAAGCTCGCTCCGGCCCTTTGTCGAGTGGGTCCGTCTGTGCTTTCCCCTCGCCAGACCTGGCCAATGATTCTTAAATAAGCCTAACATGGCGAAGCGTCTGCTGGTGACCGGTTCGGCGAGTCTTATTGGCGCGGAGGTGTGCCGACATTTCGGCGCGCTCGAGTTCGAGATTCATCGACTCGAGGAGCGCGGGCTCGATATCCGCCGGCGCGAGGCCGTGGTCGATTTCGTGCGGGAGGTGAAGCCCTACGGAATTGTGCATGCGGCGGAAAATCCGTGGCGCGAAGGGATCGTGCCCCAGCCCTTCGACGATTTCGACTTCAATACGGGTGGTACGCTGAACCTGCTCGAGGGTGCACGGCGATTTGCGCCCGAATCGCCCTTCATCCAGATCTCCTCCCGCTGGGTCTACGGCGACCGGCCCAACACGATCCCGTTGCGCGAGCTCTCGACCCGATGGGACTTCGCCGATCCAGGTTACGCGGAGGGAATCGCGGAGGAATTTCCGGTTGGCCAATCGACCCACACGCCGTTCGGGGTCTCGAAGCTCGCGGCCGATTCCCTCGTGCAGGAATATGGGCGCTATTTCCATATTCCATCCTGTTCCCTGCGCGTCGGTGACGTGGCCGGGCCTGGGCCCAGGCTGGGACCCGGCCCGGACGGTTTTCTTCAGGATGTGATCCAAGCCAATTTTGCGGGGCGGGACTACGTGATACACGGATACAAGGGCAAGCAGGTTAGGGACATCATCCATGCCGGGGACGTTGCCAAGTTCATCCACGCCTTCTATGAGCAACCGCGATGTGGCGCGGTCTACAATCTCGGCGGAGGCCGGGCCAATTCGTTCTCGATCTTGGAGGCGTTCCGGCTCGTGGAAAAGGAGACGGGCCGGACGATGCGCCAGATTTATCACGAAAAAAATCGAATCGGCGACACGATCTGCTATTACAACGATCTGCGGATGGCGAAGAACCACTATCCGCATTGGAATCTGACGAAAAACTTGCAACAAATTGTGACAGAGCTGGTTGAATATCACCGGCCCGTGTCCCGTTAAATCATCCTCCTATGCCTCTCATCGATAAACCTCTTCACGAACTCAAAAAATACCTCGGTATTAATCCCCGTCCCGTCGACTTCGATGCCTACTGGGACAAGGCGCTTCAGGAACTCGAGGCGACCAAACCCAACCCTGAATTCATCCGGGTTGATCCGCTTGGAAACTGCAACGCGGAATTGTTCGATCTCTACTTCACCGGCGTCGGCGGTGCGCGAATCCATGCCAAATACTTGCGCCCGAGAAATGCCGGTCCGCCGCATCCCGCTGTCCTTCAGTTCCACGGCTACAGCGGCCATAGCGGTGATTGGGGTGATAAGCTCCCTTTCGTGAACGAGGGTTTTTCCTGTGCCGCGCTCGATTGCCGCGGTCAGGGCGGCAAGAGCGAGGACAATTCGCAGTTGCTCGGAAATACACGTGAGGGCCATCTGATCCGGGGGCTTGACGACGCACCGGAAAAAATGCTTTTTCGCCAGATTTTTCTCGATACGGCCCAGCTTGCACGGGTCGTCATGGCCCAGCCGGAGGTCGACCCGGAGTGCGTTGGCGCCATGGGCGGTTCGCAGGGCGGCGCGCTGGCTTTGGTCTGCGCCGCCTTGGAACCGCGCATTCGCCGGGTGGCCTCGCTCTATCCGTTTCTTTCAGATTACAAGCGGATCTGGGAAATGGATCTGGCAAAAGCCGCCTACTCCGATCTCGCCTTTTACTTCCGCAATTTCGACCCTTTGCACGAGCGGGAAGAGGAAGTCTTCACCAAACTCGGCTATATCGACATTCAGAATCTCGTCCCCCGGATCAAGGGCGACGTGCTCATGGCCATTACCCTGATGGACACGATCTGCCCGCCCTCGACCCAGTTTGCCGCCTACAACAAGATCACCGCGAAGAAGGAAGCGGCAATTTTCCACGATCACGGCCATGAGGGGCTGCCCGGCTTCAACGACCGCGTTTTCCGCTTCATGCTCGATCTGAAAAAGCCGGTTGCTTGATTACAAAGTAGACCCTGGGGATCTCGCCGCAGGGTTCTTGATGAAAATAAAGTCCCGAAGCCTTATTTATTCGCGGGAGGAGGCGTTTGGGAAAACACCTCTTCGGGGCAGGGAACCTTGAGGACTCTCTGGATGTTTTCCGCGATGGCGGTCTGTAATTCGGGGTCCGTGATCAAGCGGTCGTCCTGAAAACGGAGTGAGGTAATGCCGTTACGTTTGAGCAACTGGGTGCTGATACCCATGAAGACTTGGTAGGTGGCGAGATGGCCCGCAGTCGGGTCGGGATGCTGGTTAAGGATGAACTGGATCACGGATTGAAGGCTCATGGTGCGGGCGGCAGGTTGGGATGCGGATGGCTTGGGCAGAGGGCTGAAGGCGGGCATGGATTTCTCCTGATGGGATGGAGCGGATTCTGTGGACTGGAGATATTCGGTAAAAGTCCGTGGTTCACCCTGGGTGGAAGGGATGTCGACGGTGGCTTGCGCGAACTCGTCCAGGGTCACTACCCTCTCCGTCAGGAGGCCGCTGGCGCAAAGCCGGTTGAGGATGAAGTCCCGTTCCTTGTCGGATAGAGCGAGACGGCGTTGAATTTGATGAACAGTGGCCCGGCCATCGGAGCAAATCAAAAAGCGCCATTCCATGTTGGTCAGCTTCATCGTCACGGGCAACTGCTGAAGAGCCCAGGTAGGTTGGAAAATTTTGGTGCTTTGCATATTAACCCCGCCCTTTCGATTTCAAGCCCACGACGAGGTAAGATTCGATTTCCTTCCATAGAAAAGGCATGATGAACGTCGACGGGGGAAGTTGCAGGGTGGAGATTTGGTCGGCGGTGATGCTTTGCGGCACCGAGATGGTCCAGTCGGCGCCGAAGGCGAGGCTGGCATTTCCGGCCAGGACGTTGGAGAGTTCGCGGCACATGTCGAGGCGGGTCTTTTCGTTGATTTCCCCCTCGCCATGCCGGGCCAGCAGCTCTTCGAGAACACCCGTCGTGGTGGTGAGGTAAAGGCAGCCTTCATAGTTGCCGCTGATGAAGACGACGCTGGTGTAATCAAGCAGGACAGGGGCATCGAATTTAAGGTAAGCTTCCTGCAGGACCGGCTTTTTTTCCTCTGTGGCCACCTTGGAGAAGTAAGCCAGGGTGATGTTCTGAAAGATTTTCAATTGTTCGGCGTTCATAAATCCAAAATTCTCAAACTGCTTTCAGAGACGATGACGAGAGAGCGGCTTCATCCCGGTAAATGCACCATTCAACCAGGAGGGATTGAATGGAGATATTCATCGCCGCCGGCACTGGGCAGGATTCCGTGATGTTGATGGTGCAATTGGGCCAGGCCAGAATGGCGAGGGCGGCCTCCTTATTCCGGAGCGACCCGGTCCGGGCCTCGATGAGCCGGCCCTCACGCACGTAGAGATAACCCATTTGATAGCCGGAGATGATGCGAAGGGTGCAGGTTTTGCGTTCCTGCTCGATCATTTGCAGAAAATTTTCGAGCAAGACGCCGTTGAGGACGCTTTCCTGGGCGGCCAGCGTCATGGTATCGATCAGTTCCAGGAGCACGTCGACATCGATCGGCTTGTGCAAGACGGTGATGCCGCCGGCCATGGGGGGGAGTTCGTCCAAGGGACGTTCGCTGATGGCGATGATGGGAATGGGAGGGTTCCAGCCGTTGAGGACGGCGAGGAAGGCGAAGCTGTCCTGATCGGGGGTTCCTTCCAGGTTGGTGATGATCAAATGCGCCGGTTCCTGCTTCAAACGCACCAAGGTCTGTTCATAATTCTCGACCGGGACAATTTTGCAAAACGGTTTGTGCAGTGAAATAAAATTCTGGATCATTTCTGAAACGATGGGATGTTCCTCAATCAAGAGGATGGTGGCGTTACGCGTCATACTGGTATCCGTTCTCCTTGGCATGTAGGATCAGGTCATTCATGGCCTCGATTAGTTCCGGCGGGGTGAAGGGTTTGACGAGGAATCCGCAGGCGCCCCGTGCCACGGCATCCATGGCGGTGCGATGGCTGTTAATGGCGGAAATGACCATGATGGAGGCGGGCGGACCGTTTTTTTGAATTTCCTGAAGACAGGCGATGCCATCAAGATGAGGCATGGTCAGGTCCATGGTGACCAACTCGGGATGATGTTGATTGAAAAGTTGCAGGGCGAGGATGCCGTTGTCGGCCTGAAGAATCTCGGTAATTTCCGCATGACGGACGTTGCGCTCGATGGTATTGCGGACAATGAGGGAATCATCGACGATCAGCAGTTTCATACGTGGAGAGAGGGTGGGACTTTGGGCAGCAAAATCTGAAAGGCGCAATAGGCTCCCGGCTCGGAATGGGGAATGATGCGTCCCCCGACCTTTTGCAGTGCGCTGCGAATGGCGTCGAGCCCCACGCCGCGTCCCGCGAGTTCGGTTACGCTGTCTGCGGTGGAAAAGCCGGGCTCAAAGATGGCTTGGCGCAATTCGTCATCGGACTCAATGACCCAGCCCAGGCGCAGGACCCGGCGTCGGATTTTATCGTAGTTCAATCCGGCCCCGTCATCCTGGAAAATGATTTCGTCACAATCGGGATGAGATCTCAATTCGAGTTGAATGATGCCGGTCGGATTTTTCCCACGCGTCGCCCTTTCCTCGGCGCTCTCGATACCGTGGACCATGGAATTGCGGGCAAGGTGGATAAGACTATCGTACAAAATTTCCATGTGTGCTTCGGGCAGGACGGCATCTGTAACCGTCGTGTGGAACACGACCGGTTTATGGAGGCGCTCCGTCAGGTCGGCAATGAAGCGGGCCAGCTTTTCCATCAAGCCGGTTTCCACGGTGGGGTGCGTGGACGGCAATGCGTTCGCTTGATTTTGGGTGGAAGGCGCGAAAGATTTTAATTGTTCAAGAGCCTGATTGATCTGCTCGGCCAGTCTTTGCAGGGCTTTGAGGGATGGTTTGAGGGCGGCCAGATCGTCCGTTTTCAGTTGGGGCGCCGAACGCATGGGCTCAAGCTTGTCTTCCAGTTGATGGAGTTTGCGTTCATGGGCTGTCAGCCGCAGCAGCGAGGCTTCGCCCTTAAGAGTGTGCGCCTTGCGAAATAGGGCATGAACGGTTTCGCGCGGATTCTGGCTTCCGTTTTTCAGGGCCAGAAGTTGATCCATGGCGGCAATTTCCTCATGGAGGCGAAGGGTAAATCGATTGAGGGCCGACGGTTCGACCTGGAGAACCTGCATCACAAGGTGGAGTTTTTCCTCCGCAGCCGCCTCTTGGTGGGCGAGCTCGATGGCCAGGTTAATCTGTTGGGTGATGTCTTCAATCCGCACCAAAACCTGGGTGATTTCCGCCTGGGTGCGGATGCGTTCGAAGTTAATGGCAAAATGTTTCGTGCGTTGTTCACGGTCGGTGTCGGTTGAGGGAAAGCGGGCCGAGACTTGTTTGACCGGGTTGATCGGCTTGATAAGGCGATCAATCAGCTTGGGATTGAAGAGGATTTTAAGATAATCGTGGAGCTGCTCATGGGTGGTCGAATCGAGGAGCGGTTCCAGCACTTCCGGCAAAGGGAGATCCTTGAGGTCGTCGCGCTCGAAAATTTTTCCCAGGACCTTGGAGTACTCTCCGCCGATGCGAAAATCCCGGTCGATGACCAGTAAGCCATCGGTGACGGAATTGAGGATTTGCTCCATCTGCCGGTTGCGCAGGGCGGCGATTTGGGAGGAGGCCAGCAGCAAAATTTGGACGTCGCATAGGCGGTATTTCTCCGAATCCGGGGTGTAGACGAGAAAAGGTTCATAGATGGAATCGGAGGGACGGGTCAGGCACTGCTCAACCGCGACCGGAATCAGGCAGTCGGCAGAGAGGATCAGGGGCTGGTCCTTCATTTCCGCAAGCATGATAGCCGCGGGTCGCCGGTAATAAATTTCCCGGCCAAAAGCGCGGCTGATGCACTTGTAAAAGTGGGTTTGGGAAATAACGCCGGCGAAATGATTTTGGTCTAAAAGAATGACCCCAGGCAAATCAGGGTGTTCGGAAAAGAGCCGGCCCAGGTGTTCTCCTAAGCTATTGAGATCGAGAATCGTCGAATAGCCGGGCAGTTCCGCCAAGGTGGAGAGTGAAGAAAGACTGGAGGTAGGCGGGGAAACCGGGGTCTGCTCCTTTTCATTTTCAAAACCATCATCCGTGCCTGAAGGCACCTCAAATTGGCTTGCGACAGAGTTGGGCATAACTTTTCTGTCGTAGTTAAACGCAAGGTTATGCCGAACTGGTGACGAGTTGGCGTATAATTGGCAAAGAAAGCGCCAATAAATACATCCTTCCAATTTTTTAACATCGGCAAATGACTGTCGGATTTTGCGTAAAAGTCGAACGCGTCTGGAGGTCGACCCGGAGCGCGTCAGTGTCTGAGGCACCACCATACGTTTCATCCGTCAAAGCCAGATAAGCAAACATTCGCAAACTGACGGACAAATTATGGAGAGGAAAGCATTGGCACCGGTGCATGCCAAATTAATGGATCCGCCATTCTGACGAAACAGCCCACTTCCTTGGATCAAAGACCTTCCGGCCTTGACCTTTCATTTTCCTTCACGTTCTATGGCCTCCCATGGGGTATCTCATTTTTGAACGGCCTTTGCGCCAAACCCGTTGTCAACCAAGTTCATGACGTTCATCTCCTGGCAGTACGCCCTCTTCCTTCCCGCCGTCGTTCTGGCGTATTGGTTAGTACCCTGGCGGGGCCGGATTTTGTTGTTGTTGGGCGCCAGTTATTTTTTTTACGGAATGTGGGACGCCCGTTTCCTGGCGTTGCTTTCAACCACGACGATAGTCGATTTTTTTGGAGTTTTGGCGATTGCGGGTCGGAAGGAACCGATGATGAAAATCATCGGCATCGGCTTCCTGCCTCTCGTCTGGCTGCTCGGCTGCCGGTTTTTTGCCACGTCGCAAGCCGCGGTCACCCACGGCATTATTTTTGCCGCCGTATTTTTGCCCATCCTCTATGTGACGCTGTACCAGCTTTTATGGCGTTTGCCCGTCGAGAAGCAACGGCGCGCCTTTTTAATCCTGAGTCTGTGCAGTAATTTAGGGGCGTTGGGCTTTTTCAAGTATTTTAACTTTTTTGCGGGTTCATTGTCCCACCTGCTCACCCATCTGGGCTGGGATCCCGGCTGGACCCTGCCGCATATCATCCTTCCGATCGGCATATCGTTCTACACGTTTCAATCCATCAGCTACGCGGTGGACGTGTACCGCGGCACCGCGAAGCCGTCCCATGATTTTTTCACGTTCGCGGCTTTTGTTTCCTTTTTCCCCCAACTCGTGGCGGGCCCCATCGAACGGCGAAACGATTTGCTGCCCCAATTGGAAATGCCGAGAAAATTCGAGATCACCGACATCCACCTTGGCCTGCGGCTCATTCTGATCGGGTTGTTCAAAAAAATATTCGTCGCGGACAATTGTGCGATGTTAGTCAATTACGCCTTCGATCCCAAAACCGTCTTGAATGGCCCATGGGCCTTGCTCGGTGTGTTGGCCTTTGCCTTTCAAATTTACGGCGATTTCTCCGGCTACACCGACATCGCGCGCGGCTCCGCCCGGCTTTTGGGCGTTCAGTTGAACCGGAATTTTTTGTTCCCCTACTTCGCCTCAAGCCCGTCGGACTTCTGGCGGCGCTGGCACGTCACCCTATCCTTCTGGTTTCGGGATTACGTCTACATTCCGCTGGGCGGGAACCGGGATGGACTCCTGATGACCTTCCGTAATCTTTGGATCACGATGCTGCTGGCGGGTCTCTGGCATGGAGCGCGCTGGACCTTTGTGATGTGGGGAGCGTACTATGCGCTGCTTTTGACTTTGTATCATGCCGTGCCGGCCTTGAACCGCCTTTCCGATCCCGAAAAAAATTCCCCCGGACGCCGGATCGCAGGCGCCCTTTTGATGTTCGCCCTCACGCTGGTGGGGTGGGCAATCTTCCGCAGCGATAGCATCGCGCAGCTTGAGGGATGGTTCGCTGCGCTCGGTAATTGGAATCCTCGCGTGGCGACGGACTGGATCAAGCCCGGGTGCTGGTGGCTTCTGCATGTCGGTCCGCTGCTTCTCTTGCAGGCAGCTACCTGGAAAGCGCGCGATGAAATGGAGCTGGGAAGGTTCTCCTGGCCGGTACGCGGTTTGATTTACACGCTCCTATTTTTGCTCGTGAGCGGATCCGTTGCGCCGGATGTCGAATTTATCTACTTTCAATTCTGATGAAAAAGTGGCTGGCTCCTTCGTTTGTCCTGATGCTGGCGCTGCTGGTGGCCGGCGAATTGGTCGTGCGGATCGGTTTCAAGCGGAGCATGACGGGACGTTTTGATTATGGGTATGATCCAAACGCCGGGTTCGTCGAAAATTCCAACGGCACCGTCAGTCTCACCCGTACGGGAGGCCGTCACTTTTTTCCCCAGACCTTTTCCCGCGTACGTCCCCCCGATGCCTATCGCATCATGGTGTTCGGCGACTCCGTTCCGCGAGGCGGCAGCGTCGCCACTTGCTACGCCACGCAGGTCGCCGACAAACTGAGCGCCCAGGGCATCAAGGCCGAAGGCATTAATTTTTGCATTGGTGGAAATGGAGCTCTGCGAACCCAGATTATTTTGCGCAAGGGTCTCCAGTACCAACCCAGCCTCGTGATTTTGCATGCCGACAACAGCGACGAGTATGATGACGAACGGGAATACAAACGGGCCCAGAATTTTAAAAGCTGGGCTCCGCAATATTGGCTCACAAAAAGTTATCTCATCCGGCGCATTTACGAATTTACCACGGAGCAGATTTATTGGGCCTGGCTGCCCAACGCCATTCGCGACCTCAACTCCGTCAACGACGACGATATTAAAAAGCAGGATGGTGAAAATTCCCAGCAGCGTCAGGAATGGAACCAGCGTTTCGTAAAATACACGACGGAAAGCGTTCAACTTGCCCGCTCTTATGGCGTCCCGGTCCTTTTGGTATCCGAAGCGCGTCTTCGTTATGATTCCAACAACCAGCCCTACCTGGACGATCTGGGGGTCGACAACTATCTCCAGCCTCTGCTGGGTCCGGGGGTCTATTTTCTATCCATGAAACAAGTTTTGAAGAACACGGATTACGTGCCCCTTTTTAGTGACGGAACCCACCTCCACCCGCCCGGGCATGCCTTTCTGGCGGACGAAATAATCAAAAAGTTGCGGGAAGAAAAACTCGTTCCCCTCCCAATGAGAATATTTCCTAATCCTATTAACGGCGAAAGGCATGCAGGATGGTGATGAGGCCGGAAAGCTCAGGCAAGAAGGAGGATTGGACCACAAAAACTCGGCAAAAATAGAGCGTGCTGCGGAGGGAAGAGAAGTCTTTGTCGAGTAACCGTCGCAGGCCAAAGCGATGGATTCGCTGGCAGAAAGATCTTTGCTGTACCTTTGGGTCCCGCGCCTATAACCGGAATTTCCGCGCTAAGGGTAGTGCCATGGCTTCGCGCCGACTTGACTCCAAATGTGCCGCCCTCCCTGTGTTTGATTCAATGGGGTGAACACCCCATATCGCCCCTGTGTTATTCGGGCCTATGTTCATACGCAATTTCAGTTAACGAAAGACACGTCTTATGAAAACGACTCCCTGGTACTCAACAGAAGCAAACCCGAACGCAAACGAAGAAGCATTCCATCACGACAACACGACCTGCGTGGAAGGCGATAATATTCTTAAAAATCATAAACGGCACGGCACAGATAATCGCCCCCTCTGCCCGCAGTGCGAACGTTTGGATGCCGCAGGTCGGTGAGTCGTCGAAGACAGCCAGACGGTATTTTGCAGCAATAGTCCGGGAGGATATCCCTTATTATCAGCATGAAACGACAAGCACGTATTGAATCCTTTGCCGTAAAGCAAATTTCGGTTCTCTTGGCGGATGATCATGCGGCCTTCCGAAAGTCCCTGAAATTATTGATCGAGACTGATGGAGATATCCAGGTCGTGGGCGAGGCAAAAAACGGTTGTGAGGCCGTCAGTTTGGCCAGGAGTCTTAACCCGGATGTCATTGTCATGGATATCGCCATGCCTCTGCTGAATGGATTGCAGGCCACCCAGAAGATCATGGCAACCTCTCCTGGGAGCCGGGTGCTAATTTTATCCGCACATCCCGATCCGGAATATATTGAGCTAGCCCTGAGTTTCGGTGTATCGGGGTACCTGTTTAAGCAATCTTCCACACAGTTTCTGGCTCAAGCCATTCGTGAAGTGAAAATGGGAAACGCCTACTTCAGCGCATCGATTCCAAAACGTCTTCGCGATGAATGCAAGGCCTCATTCGTCAAGGCCCACGCGTTAAAAAAGAACGCGGCATAATTGTCAGGCAAAGGAAGGAATGCGGAACACTTCATCCCTTCGAACGCCAAAGACTACGCTCCATTCTGATGGGGTGTAGACCCCATGGTGATGGAGGCCTCCAAGGCTTATGTTTGGATATCAAAAATCAAAGGAATAAATATGTTATACTACAGTGTTGTCTTTTTTATTGTCGCGCTCGTGGCGGCATTTTTGGGATTCGCCTCGCTGGCGGGACTTGCAGCGGAGATCGCGAAGATTTTCTTTCTTGTTTTCGCCATCTTGTTTGTCGTGTCTTTCCTTCGTGGACGGGCTCCCCGGAGTTAAGGCAATCAGAGTCCAATGGGCCAGCGGCGGGCTTCCTCAGTTGAACCTGCGGGAGCCTTGCCCTATGTTGAGGGCGTGTCCCGGGTAATTGTCGACTGAACGCTGCTTTCAATGATTCCCGCGGCAATGGCGAAGCGGGTGAGGCCGGCAATGTCGTGGATATTCAACTTCTCCATCAGATGCTGACGATGCTTTTCAACTGTTTTGATGCTAATGCCGAGTTCCGAGGCAATCTGTTTGTTGGCCTGGCCCTCCGCGATTAGCTGAAGAAGTTCGGCTTCACGCGAGGTTAATTGGTGGTCGGTTTTCTTGCGCAGGCCAACTCCGTCTGCGGATTTCTGGAAACCTTCTTGCAACCGCTTGGCAATCGAAGGGGCGAAACAAGTCTTTCCTTGGTGCAATTCGCGAATGGCTTTGGCGAGGATTTCACCCGAAGATTGCTTAATCAGGTATCCTCGTGCCCCTGCCTTGACAACCTGTTCGACATATTCTGGATCACTGTGGGCGGAGAGAATCAGCACCTTCGTTTCGGGAAAGGTCTTGAGGATCTGCCGGGTTGCCTCCAGCCCGTTCAGTAAAGGCATGGCGATGTCCATGACCACGATTTCCGGATGAAGTTCTTGGGTCATCTGGACCGCTTCCCGTCCTGTTTTGGCTTCTCCGACAATCTCGATATCACCGTCAGCCTCAACCAACAAGCGTAGACCTTGACGAACGATGGCGTGGTCATCGGCCAATAGAACAGCGATTTGTTTCATAATTAATAAGACGACCGGTTGTACCTACTCGGGCCACACAGGATCAATGGTCACGGACCGACTTTGCACGATAAGAATAGCCTCCAAATGGTTAAGCGGCAAGTTATCCCAAGACTGTCTCGCAAGGGAAACGGAGCTAAGGACGTTGCACATCATGATCCGCTAACCGAACCAACCAAGCTGTCGGACATAAAGGGATGGTTCTTGATGTCCGACACACGTGGACAATTTATTTAACCAACGTTGATCCAAAGACGAACGCCGTTGTTCTGATTCCAATAGCCGCGATGGTGATGGTAATAGCCGTATTGATGATAGTTGTGGTTATTGTCCCAGTAACCATTCCGGCCCTCATTGTATCCATTATACGCAAACGCCTGGGTGGCCCCTCCCGACAGTAAAGCGGAGAAGAGAACAGCCAGGGCAAACAACTTACTGCGGTTATGCCGCAACATTATATTTGGGGATTATCCCCTCGGCATACGGTATTCATGGCGTGACACAAGGACAATAAGGCAGCTAGGGTCAGAGTATGTCAACAGAGATGCCGAGTTACCATGGACCACCAGCCACCCCGCCACCGGACTATACCTCAAAGCCACCAGATTACACGCAGGGATCTCTTACACCAGTCCAGCAAAAAATCTTGACCGATTGGCTAGTCCAGAAATGGGGAAAGGGAAACCCAAAAAACTTGCCGGAATGCGAAATGTGCCACGACCCGGATACTCATTGGGTTGCCGGGCAACACATCGTTACCTCTCTTCAATTTGTAAATGGCAGCCTCCAGGTTGGAGGCGTTGTTTATCCCGTTGTGGCAATAAGCTGCGCGAATTGTGGGAATACCCATTTTGTAAATGCAGTAACTGTGGGGTTACTGATTCATATAGGGGGGGGCAAGCTAAGGGCGGCAGAGGCCCAAAAAAGGGAAGCATCCGATGCAAAATAGCCCTCAAACGTCTAGCGGCACATCCATTAGTTTTGGTGCTGATTCTGTCTACGCCAAGACCAGCTACGTTCCGCCAGATATGACAATCTTTGGCGTAGAGGAATCAAAGTTGGACTCCCTATCCGAGATAGGGACAAGGGCAAACGTCTTTTTAAGCGTCGCCTCTGGAGCGATTGGAATCGCAATAAGTTGCGTGATCGCAGCGATAGCTGTGGACAAATTATGTTGGGAGTGCGGCATATTACTAGTCGCAGCTCTTTTCTTTTTTATAATAACTGCCGTGTTTGGATTCCTTGCTAAAAATGAGATGAACTCCAAAGACAATCTGATAGGTAAGATCAAAAAGAACAGGATTTACTATGAACCTCAAGGAAGCCCAGAAGCAAAATAAGCTCGCCCACTTCGTAAAGGAAAAGAAGAAGACTCACCCGCAGGCGAGCCATCTTCATTTCCACGGCGTCATCAGGTCGATGGCGCAAAGCTCGAAACCAAAGAAGGGAACATCGAAATAGGCTTGGACTTGGAATTGAACCGAAACTCAAATTCCTTGGCGTACTTACCGAGATGCTTTTTAGAAACGTGAACATGCGTACCCTTAACACTGTTTTTCAGACGAGCCCAAAAGCTTTCGAGGCTGTTCACATGCGAATTGCCCTTCACGTATTCGCCGGAGCCGTGGTCAACCGTCTGATGGTCATAGCCGACTCTTTCCAGCCCCTTGTAAGAACGAAGCTCATCCGTGTGAACCGTCGATCCCTTGGCCACGTTTTCTTCGATGATCGGTTGCAGGTCTTTGGCCTTAACCGAGGGAACGATCTTCGTCATCACTTGACCCCCACGTTCCAGCATTCCGAAAACAATGGTCTTGCCATCCGCTCCCCGGCCCCGCGTTCCGGCGCGACGACCACCAACGTAAGTCTCGTCAATCTCGACTTGGCCAAACAGGGGAAACTCGCCGTCAACTTGGGTAATGTGTTTGCGAATCTCATGCCCCATGCGCCACGCGCATTTGTACGTTACCCCAAGTTGGCGCTCCAATTCCTTGGCGGGTACGCCATGGCGGGAAGTGGTGAAAAGGTAGATGGCGTAAAACCAGAGTTGCAGGGGCGTGCGGCTATCCTCAAAGGGAGTGCCTACCGTAGGGTGAAGATGATGCCCGCACCACTGGCAGGAATAAGCCCGTTCCGCTTGAATCTTGTACCAGTTCGCCTTGCGCTCGCACTTCGGGCAGGCATGGCCTTGGCCAAAGCGTATGGTAAAGATGTGCTCAAGGCAGGCATTGTCAGAGGGGAACTGCCGGAAAAAGTCCCGGATCGTGATGCTGGCCTTTTCCTTTTTCTTGGTGGTCTTCGTCTTCATGGAGACAATGTATGCTAAAGCCTACCGTATGTCAAGGGGATAATTACCTTATATTTTTCATGGTTTAAATGGTAATCGATGTCATGAAGCGTTGTAATGGGGCCTTCACCCCATAAGATCGCAACGCTTTTTGAGCTTCACAAAATGCGATTCCTGCCGATAAATAAAGCAGCGATGCCCGAGACGATAAAAACGGCGCCAACGATGGGAGGAAGCGGAATTGTTTCCGTTTGATCGTGCTGAATTTTTAGCGACCCAATCTGGGCATCCTGCTTTGTTTCCGTATAGGTGAATCCCTGGTAGACGAGTGCCAATATACCGAGGGCAATTAAGATAACACCTGCGATTTTGATCATAAGAATCTGTTTTTTCTTTGTTTACTGACTGAATGTACCGTGCTTTTCCTTAACGAGATCATTCTTAAAAAGGATCGTCACTTCGGAAGAACTGCTGTGATAGGTATAAATCGTCTGGGTGCCGCCGACAATGGGTATGGGCTCGGATTCAGAACTCGCGGGATCGCCCAGGACGGATTTAACCTCCGCCGGAGACATGTCGTCATGAATTTTGTCGAGATTGGTCTGCGTCAAGGCCGTTGAGGTAAAAACGCCACAGCCGGCAAGCAACAACGACAACGACAGGCACAGGTAGATTTTCATTTGAGTCTTTCTATTTGGTTAAAAGCGCGATTAATTCCGAGGCGATGGCCCATTGAAAATGAACGACAGCAGGAAAATACCCAGAAAGACAAAAAATAGAATCTGGGCAATGTCCGCCACAAGCCCGGCCAATGATCCAAAACCCAGAATCGCGGCAAAAACCGAGCTGACCAAAAATGTTGCGGGATATTGCAGCATAAATAAGCCCTTATAAGGTTTGTCGCTAAATCATGCCTTGCCATCGAGGAGGTGGTACAAGTGGTCAGCGGACTTGGGTGGTTGCACCTTGCCATTCAAAATATTTTTGGTCCGTACACCGTCTCCGTAGGCCTGTTGGTTGATAACTTCCTTGCGTTCGACCGAGGTGCCGCCCAACGTTGCGCCGCCAAAAATGCCGCCCGTATCTTTGTAAACGACGATATCCCGGTGCTCGAGATCGGACGTCGATACGCGTTCGGTCCCTGTATCAGAGCCGGCCGTGCCGGTTGCTGTCGCATCCCAGTTTAATTTCCCAGACCCGGTAAAATGGCTGACGGCATCGTCAGTATTCAAAACGACGATATAGCTGACCTGGGTAAATCCGATTTGCGCTCCAATACTGCCGCCCGCGAGATTGAAAGCGGAAGGGGCCGTCCAGGAATGCCAGAGCATGTCGTTCAGGCGCACAAGAACGATGCCCTCACCACCTTGCCCACCAATTCCCAATCCAACTTTGGTTATGGTGAAAATGGCCACACCTTTGGCGTGACTCAATAAATCCGCGGGGATGGGGTCGTCAGAATGCTGCTTGTCGCGAAGAATCTGCGTCGCCGTTCGGATCCGTTCATGCATATCGCCGGCGCGTAAAAGATCGGGTGCGGCGAGCAGGAAGAGAATGGATGCTAAAGTCAGTAATTTTGTGAAAAGTTGTTTCATAAGTTCAAGATGGGCTCGAAGGATGGGCATGCCTATGGGGTGTGTACCCCATCAAGTCATAAAGAGTCTCGTTAATGACCGGGCGTGTTATTAGGGGCGTTGTTGGGTTTATTATCAGGTTGTGCAGCAGACGTTTTGTCGGGGGTTGGTTTCTGGGCCTGCTGTTTTGGCTGGGCTTGCTGCTTGGTCTGGGCCTGTTGTTGCTGATTAGGATATTGTTTAGTCTGCGGTTTGACTTGATCCTGTTGGTTTTGATTGCCTTGGGGCCGGTCTTGGGCCGGCGCCAACTGAGGTTCAGGCCTTTGTTGGATCGGAGCTTGGGAGTGAACGGTCGGCTCGGGTGGCTGCACTGTAGTCGGCTGGGACTGCTGTTCCGTGGAGAACGGCTTCTCTTGTGCCGTGGGCTTGGCCAGCACCCCTCCGGCGCCGCCATTGTAGCTGACTTTGCTTGTATGGTTGTTAACGACCGATCGGTCGACATAGGTATTGTGAACGATGGTCGAGCTTACGTTGTTCACCGCCGTATTATACGAGAAGTGTCCCCCCTGCCAGCGACCGCCGCCGTAGCCATTGCCCCCATAACCATAGCCGTAATTGATGCCGCCATAATAGCCAACGCTCTCGCCCCAATAACCTGGGTAAAATACGTAAGTGTTTCCGCTCCATCCCCAATAGGGAGGAGTCCATAGATACCCAATTTGGGGAGGTTGAACCCACGCGCCCGGAACCCAATAATAAGCACTATCGCCATAGGCCCAATATCCCGGGGTCCAGATGTAACCATCGTCCGGGCAGGCGGGCTGGGCATATACTTGAAGCGGTGGCGGCGCGATATTAATTGATACAGACACTTGGGAAAATGCAGGTGTCGATCCCAAAACCAGCGCCGAAATTATGCAGAACTTAGCCAAGAGATTGTTTTGAAAGATTTTCATGTCCTCAAGTAAACCATCACGACAGCAAGGTCGCTATGGGGTGTTCACCCCAATGGTGCTGAGCGGGGTTTTGTCCCCAAGGAAGCGTTCAGGTTTAAACTAAGACCTGCTGCTGCTTGGCATTCTCATGACCCTTGGGGCCTGGCTGTTAGCTCGCTAACCTGGGAGGGTTGAGCAGGAGTTCAACCCTGACACGGTTTGCGTCCCATGGATAAAGCGCCTGGAGGCACCGGCGCTTTATTCGCCGATCTGGGCTTGATAGGAGGCAGCGTCCTTGAGGGCGTCGATTTCGGAAGGGTCGGCGAGCTTGACGCGGAAAAGCCAGGCTTCTCCGTAGGGATCCTGGTTGATCAACTCGGGTTTCTTGGCAAGGCCGGCGTTGATCTCGACGATTTCGCCGCTGATGGGCGAGTAGATATCGGAGGCAGCCTTGACTGATTCGACGACGGCGATGACAGCGCCCGCCGAGGCTTGCGCGCCTACTTTTGGGAGATCGACGTAGACGACATCGCTGAGTTCATGCTGGGCGTGATCGGTAATGCCGACTGTGGCTGTGCCGCCGTCGACCTTGATCCATTCATGGGAAGCGGTGTAGCGAAGCTGGCCTGGAATGTTGCTCATGGGAGCGAAATCTTGGACTAGGTCCGGCGTTTGTAAAAGGGCTTTTTGACCACTTCGACCGGAATTCGCGATCCACGCACCTCAAGTTCGAGCAGGGTGCCCGGTTCCGCGCAATCCGCGCGCACATAAGCCAGGCCGATGCCATAGCCCAACGTCGGCGACGGCGCGCCGCTGGTGACTTCACCCACCTGCGTGGCGCCTTGAAACAACTGATAATGAGGGCGGGGTGGAGGTCCTTTGTCCCGCAGGCGGAAGGCGATGAGTTTTTCGGCAACGCCTTCCGCTTTTTGCTTCAACAGCACCTCTTTGCCGGGAAAGACGGCCGGTTTGTCGAGCGAAACAAAGAAGCCGAGTCCGGCTTCGAGCGGGCTGCGCTTTTCGGAGAGGTCATTGCCGTTGAGCGGCAGGCCGGCTTCCAGCCGCAGTGTGTCGCGCGCGCCGAGGCCGCACGGTTTCAATCCGAACGGCTTGCCCGCTTCGAGAAGCGAGAGGAAAAAGTTTTCGGCGATATCGTTGGCGAAGAAGAGTTCGAGGCCGTCCTCGCCGGTGTAGCCGGTGCGGGCGGCGAGAACTTCCTGACAGTTCCACGAGTAGCGAGTGATGGCGTTGCGCTTGGGTTCAAGCCAACCCGCCCCGAGAAAAGCGCGTGCGATATCAAGCGCTCGGGGGCCTTGCAGCGCGAGAGCGGAATAGAGTTCGCTGCGGTCCGCGAAGAAAATGGCCTCGGCCGTGGGAAGTTTCAGCCTTTGTTCGATCCAGCTTCGGTCTTCCTCGATTCTGGAGGCGTTGACGACCATGAAATAACGAGTGTCATCCAGCCGATAGAGAATCAAGTCGTCGATCACACCGCCCGTTTCATTGAGCATCAGGGTGTACTGGCCTTGGCCGACGGCGAGTTTTTCAATGTCGTTGGTCAGAAGACCGTTAAGGAACGATTCTGCGAAAGGATTCCCTATAAAAAACTCGCCCATGTGGGAGATGTCAAAGAGACCGGCGGCGTGGCGGACGGCGTTATGCTCGTCAACGATGCCGGTATATTGGACCGGCATGTGCCAGCCCCCAAATTCGACGAGGCGGGCGCCTAGTTTTTGGTGGGCGGCGTGAAGCGCGGTTTTTTTCAGCGTGGCGGGAACGGAAACATTCATGCGAAACTTCAAAGCATAACGGCGGCCCATGACGGGTGCACTGGAAATCTTTGCTCTCGTCCCACCATTTTGAGACACAGGTTCTGGAATGAACAGTCCCTGCTAACGGTAGAAGGTGGCTTCGAGAAGGCGCGCGGCCTCGATGAAACCTTCGTGCAGGACTTGCGAGCGCTGGGCGGCGAAAAGAAGGGCCTGGATGGCGGAACGGCGGGTGTCGGCGCCAAGCAACAGGGCTGCGGCGCGGGGCAGCGCGTTGTCCTCGCCGCTGGAGGCGAGGAGGCGGAACTCGCGGGCTTCAGTCTTGCTCATGCAACCGTCGACAAGTTCGAAATAGGCCGGATCGACAGGGACGCGGGCCATTTCAAGCAGGGCGAACCCGCGGAAAATACTGGCGACATAGGCGATGCGGGCGGAGCGCTGGTTGTGGTGGAGCTGAAGGATGTAATCGCCAAGACTCATGCCCCGTTCTTTGGCGGCCTCGACGATTTCGAGGCTCACGGTGATGGTGCGGCGGGTTTTCTGAGACATATCGGGAGGGTAGAGCCGGGGTTTGCGGCGGTCAAATTCCGGGAAAAAGGAAATCGAATGGTTGAAGAGGAATCCGTCGGTGAGCACGGAGGTGACTTTGGCAGAATCACCGAATTTTGGACAAGAGGAACATGAAGGATCTGAGAGTGACGCTTTCGAGCGAAGCCGTTATGGGGTGAAGACCCCACTGGCGATTTTAGCTGATGGTAGTAGAATTATTACTATGAATCTTCTCACTTTTTTGATCGTGGTGATGCTTTTGCTCGGTTGCGGCGGATTTTATCTGGGCGGACCGCTGGTGGGCGGAAGTGGGTTTGGGCTCATCTTACTTGTCCTTCTTGTCCTGGTTTTTACCGGCAACCTGAGCAGGAGATAACACGCTTTAAAGTCCCGAAACTACGCAAAACTCCAACCCTGTTCCCAGATGAAATTATTGCTCAAAATCGCTGTTTTAATGTGTGTGTTCACGGGCCCGTCCATGTCCTTGCGGGCACAAACAGCGGTTCCGCCTCCGATGCCCGCCTATCAACCGCTTTCCGATGCGCAGCTTGACCAGTTGCTTGGGCCCATCGCGCTATATCCCGATCCCTTGATCGCCGAAATCCTACCCGCGTCCACCTTCCCGACACAAATCGTGCTGGCCGACCGTTATGTTACTGGCGGTGGTGACCCCAGCCAATTTGGCCAGCAACCGTGGGACCCCACCGTCCAGGCGATGGCCCGATACCCAACCGTGTTGAAATGGATGGATGATAACCTGGGTGAGACGACGGAATTAGGACAGGCCTTTCTCAATCAACAGCCGGCGGTGATGGCTTCAATCCAACGTTTGCGCGCGGAGGCTTCTAAACTCGGCAACCTGCAATCCACGCCACAGCAACAGGTGACAGATGACGGCGGCGACATTGAAATTGACCCGGCGGACGCGGATGAGATGTATGTGCCGGATTACCAACCGGACCAGGTTTATTATGACAGTGCGGATGGTACGCCCTTTATTACCTTCGGCATCGGTTTTCCAATCGGCTTGTGGCTCGATAACGATTGTGATTGGGGTAACGGCAATATCATCGTCTGGAATAGTGGCAATCCACGCCCGTCCAATTGGTGGCACCAATCTGGAGGTCAAAGAAACACGGGTAACACCACCGTCTGGCGCGCCGGCAACCATTCGGCCGCGGCGGTAACGAATCACGTCGACCGAGGCTGGGGTAACAGTGCGCCGACTCCGGCTGCGGCCAGGGCCGATTCGGCTTTCACGGGGACAGAATCGACTGCGACCAGCCACAATTCGGCTGCGACCAGCCACGATTCAGCCACGACTAGTCACGATTCGACGGCGACCAGTCATGATTCGGCTTTTACGGGGACGGAACCGACGCACCAAGCTACGCAGCATGATGAAAGCTCCAGCAGTGTTTCTCATTCCGCAACCGTCCCAGCTGAACATACTGCACCCATCAGCCGACCGGAAGCCGATGATGCTCTCATTGGCGTCCAGAGTACGCACGATACGCAAACCTACAGCGACCGCGGTCAACAGAGTATCCACGCGACCACCCAGTCGGCGCCGGCCTCCCATTCAGCACCAGCTGCCAGTCACTCCAGTGGAGGAGGTGGTGGCGGCGGTCATAGCGGCGGTGGCGGTGGTGGAGGCGGTGGTAGTCATGCCAGTGGCGGTGGTGGAGGCGGCAACAATAAGCCGAAATAGATCAAATTTCAAAAAACCTTTAAACCGAATAATTCCCATGCAGATATCGCCACTCATCAAGTCCAACTTATTTTCAAGATTGCGCCGGATGTCGTCTCTGGCGCTCAGTCTGATTCTCCTGACACTCGCCCTGCCCGTTTACGGATCGACTCCGGACGAGCAGACCTTTGCTTCGCCGCAGGACGCCGTCAATGCGCTCGTGATCGCGGCAAAAAATCATGACACGAATGCCCTGCATGCGATTTTCGGGCCGACGGGACATGATTTGGTTTCGCCCGATGTTGTCCAAGCCGCTGGGGAATCAAAAAAATTTGTCGAGCGCCTGACGGAAAAGACGCAGTTGATCAACCATTCGGATTCCAACGTCACACTGGCAATTGGCGCGGACGCCTGGCCGTTTCCCATTCCGCTGGTGAAACAGGACGACAAATGGTTCTTTGATACCGCCGCGGGTGCGCAGGAAATTCTTGCGCGACGCATCGGTCGGGACGAAATCGGCGCGATCAATGTCTGCAATGCCTATGTGGCCGCGCAACGTGAATATGCCAGCCAGGATCGTCTGGAGGATGGCGTACTCGCCTACGCCCAGCTCCTGCACAGCACCCCTGGCAAGCACGACGGTCTATATTGGCCGACGCAACCCGGTGAGGCGTTAAGTCCCCTGGGGCCGCTGATCGCGGAGGCTCATGGGGAAGGGTATCATCACACGGCCAAAATGCTGAACGACGAACAGGCGCCCTATCACGGTTACTATTTCAAAATCCTGACCGGTCAGGGAAAACACGCGCCGGGCGGAGCGTATGACTACGTCATTAATGGCCGCATGCTTGCCGGATTTGCCCTCGTCGCCTGGCCGGCCAAATGGGGCAGTACGGGCGTGATGACTTTCATCGTTAATCAGCAGGGCAAAGTCTATCAAAAGAACCTCGGACCCTCGACCTTTGACATTGCCAAGGACATCACCACCTATGCGCCTGACGACACGTGGACTCCGGCCCAGTAAAGCTTGATCGGGGACGGACACACTGGCTTCACTTCGCGGCGGCGCTGGAATCCGAATCCGTCGCCTCTTCCTCGCCGGGCTTGCGCGTGAACTGCGCCAGTTCGGGTTTCACAATTTCTTCGTAGCAGGTCGGGCAGATGCCATGCGAGAAAAATGAGCCGGTCGTCTCTGAGATATAGGTCTCGATTTGCTTCCAGTAATTGTCGTCATTACGGATTTTTTTGCAGTAGGAACAAATCGGCAGCAGCGTTTTTAACTGCTTGATCTCGGTGGTGAACTTGATGATGCGCTCCGCGACCAAAAGCCGGATGGCGATTTCCTGCGGGCGGATCGGCTTGACCAGAAAGTCATCGACTCCCTGCGCCGTCGCCTCCGCGTACTTTTCCACGTCGAGCGGCGTCGCGCTGATCAGCACGAAATAGGTGTAGCCCATCTTGAGCACCGTGCGGATCGCCTGGCACAATTCGATCCCGTCCATCTGCGGCATATGCCAGTCGCTGATCACGACGTTTACCGGATCGTCCTGAAAAATGCTCAGTGCCTCCATCCCATTGTTGGCAGGCACCACTTGGTGTCCAAGTTGTTCGAGCATCCGGCGTAACAGGGTCTGAGCCACCAATTCGTCATCGACCAAAAGTATCTTCATGATGGCGCTCCCCGCCTCCACTCCTTGAGGCTGGTCTTCAAAAAAACCAGTTCCTTTGCGCCCAGCCGGCCTGCCCGCCGCGCCAGCGCGTCGTCTCCCTTCTCACTCGCCGTTTCGCCCACCAGGCAAATACGGTACAAGCGCCCCGTTCCCGTCGACGCCGCGCTCCCCTTGAGTTGGTGAAAAATCTGCCCCGCCTCCACTAGATCCCCTCGGGTCAGCGCCCCTTCCAGTTTGGTAAATCGCATATCGGACTCCGAAAAAAATAACTCGATCAATTCGTCGACAAATGTTGAGCCGCCCATTTGTTCCATTTCTTCGAGTTGGCGGCGAGTGCTCGATTGCATGCTAGTGAGACCCGTTTTCTTTTCATGGGCGCAAAAACTTAAGTTATCTCACGCCTTCACCACTGCAACTAGAGAATTTAATCGGCTTTACCTTCGTCGTCTTGTCATGCCTAAGAGTCCCGGTTTCAAGGGGTTCTTGGCTTAATTTCGTTTTTCTTGGGCTTTTCTTGGTCAAAAATATCGTCTAACTTGTCTGATGCCGAATGAAAAAGAGGCCGTGACACCATCCCGTCACCTTCCGTTGACATCGTGGACCAAGCCCGGGTTGGTCACTGCGCTTGTCATCGCTTCGATCATTCTCTTCGCGCTCGTCGCCCAAAGATTTCTCTGGGACTACGCCCTCGGCGAAGCCGCTTCCGACAGCCAAGACGCCCTCAACCGCGACGCCTTCCAAGTTCAAGGCCGCCTCCGCGGACGCGCCAACGACATGTTCTTTCTCAAAAACGTGGCTGAGAGCGAACTTGCCCGCAATCCCCAGGCCACACCCGCATCCAGTTACAACCTGCGCAGCGCCATCATAACCATGATGCTTGCCCGCAGCCAATTCGACAAAATCTTCCTCCTCGACCTCCAGGGCCGTGAAATCCTTCGCTACAACTGGGTCGGTGGTGACAAACCCATCCGGGAAACTCCCCTCTCAGAATTTCAAGACAAATCCGACCGTCCCTTCTTCCAGGAAACCGTCAAGGCCGCCGCCGCCGCCGCGGTTTACTCACCCCTGGAACTTACTTTCGAACATGGCAAAATCGTTCAACCCTACAAGCCCGTCGTCCGCGTCAGCGGTCAGATCGTCGGTCCCGACGGCAAACCCCGCGCCCTCCTCGTTCTCAACTACCAGGCCGAGGCGCTCGTCAAGGACCTGCGCCACGACACCAACAAATCCCACCGGAGCTTCATCATCAACCCCGACGGCTTCTGGATTGTCGGCCCCACCCCCACATCCGAATGGGCCTATATGTTTCCCGAGCGTAAAAACGAAAGCCTTGCCGTCCAAGACCCGGCTTTTTGGAAAAAAGTCACCTCCGTCAAGGAGGGCTGGTTCGATGAAAACGGCAGCCTCATCGACTTCGAGAACATTGACCCCATCAATGACAACTCCGACTACACCCCCTTGCGCGTCCCCGTCCGTGGCAGTGAATACCTGCACTGGACGCTTCTGCAAAAAACCCCCAATGCCGCCATCTGGCAAAATGTCCATAGTATTCGCACCGGTATCTGGATTACCTGCGCCACCGCCATCCTTGTCTTCGCCCCTATCACTTGGATCGGTGTCAGTGGCCGTGAACGCCGTCGTCATGATGAACTCGCAGTCCGCGAAGCCCATGATCTCCTGAATAGCGTCAACGACGCCTCCCCTCACGGCCTTGTCGTCCTCGAAGCCATCCGTGACCGGGCCGGAAAGGTCATCGACCTGCGCCTGATCCTTCACAATCGCGCCGCCAATGATCTCCTCGGCCGGGACCTCTCCCTCGATCTGGCCCGCAACAAAACCACGCTTCAAATCCGCCCCGCCGCCAGCAGCGACGGCAGTTTCGAACGCTACGTCCACGTCATTGAAACAGGTGAACCTGCCGTTTTCGAATTGCTCTATCAACATGATAAGGTCGAGCGCTGGCTCTCAGTACGCGGCGCCAAATACCTCGACGGTCTTGTCGTTACCTTCGTCGACGTCACTGCCCACAAGCGTGATGAGGAAGAACTCCGGCAGAGCCAGGCCCGCCTCATGCTCGCCGTCGCCCACGAGCAGGAACTCGCCCGCCAGGCTCAGGCCGCCGAGCGCGCCAAGGGCGAGTTTCTCGCCATCATGAGCCACGAAATCCGTACGCCTATGAACGGCGTTATCGGCATGACCAGCATCCTTGCCGACACCGGGCTCAACGACATCCAGCGCGACTGTGTTCACACCATTCAGGTCAGCGGCGAGGCCCTCCTCACCGTCATCAATGACATTCTCGACTTTTCCAAAATCGAGTCGGGCAAGATGGTCCTGGAGCAGCGCTCCTTTAACCTTCGCCAGTGCATTGAGGATGTCATCAGCCTTTTCGTCGCCCGCATTCGGGAAAAGAAACTTGAGACCATCTATTTCATCGCGCCCGAAGTTCCCGCCAATCTCATCGGCGATGCCGTCCGCCTGCGCCAGATCCTCACCAACCTGATCGGCAACGCCCTCAAGTTCACCGAGCGTGGCGAAATCGTCCTCAACGTCCGGTGTCAAAGCCGTGATTCTCAGGGCTGCCAACTGCTTTTCTCCATCGCCGACACCGGTATTGGTATTCCTTCGGAAGCCATCGGCAAACTCTTCCAATCCTTCCAGCAGGTCGATACCTCCACCACTCGTCGCTACGGCGGCACCGGCCTCGGCCTTGCCATTAGCAAACGTCTTGCCGAACTCATGCACGGCACCATGTGGGTCGAAAGCGAACCCGGCGCCGGCTCTACCTTCTCTTTCAGTGTCATTATGGAAGCCGCACCGCTCGTCGGTGGCGTCGAGACCGAACCCGGCCGCGCCCTACGCAAGCCGTGCAAGGCACTCATCGTCGACGACAACGCCGCCAACCGCCGTGTTCTCGACATGCAGTTGCACGCCTGGGGCATTGACTCATCCGCTGTCACCTCCGGCGACGAGACCCTCCGCCGGCTCGATGGCGAAAAATTTGACGTCGTGCTCATCGATCTCCTGATGCCCGAAATGGATGGAGTCACCCTTGCGCGTGAAATCCGTAAAAAATCAGACGCCCCTCTCATCCTTCTATCCTCGACCGGTGAAATTGAAACCGGTGAAGTCGCCGGCCTTTTCAAGTTTCAAATCCCCAAGCCCATCCGCCAGTCCATTCTCTGGGACGCCCTACAAAACGTCACCGGCGGCGCCACGCGCGATGTTCCCCGGCCCGTCGTCAAACGCTTTGACAGCACGTTGGCCGGTCGCAAACCACTGCGCATCCTTTTGGCGGAGGACAACAGCGTCAACCAGAAGGTCGGCCGCATGATGCTTAACAACCTCGGTTACCAACCCGACGTCGCCGCCAACGGCTACGAAGTCCTCGACGCCGTCACCACGAAAAACTACGACCTCATTTTCATGGACATCCAGATGCCCGGAATGGACGGTGTTGAAACCGTCCGCCGCCTCCGCGAAAAACTAGGCGACCGCAGCCCCCATGTCGTGGCCCTCACCGCCAATGCCCTCGAGGGCGACCGCGAAAAATTCCTCGGCCTCGGTTTCGACGGTTACTTAAGCAAGCCACTCAGTCCCGAAAGTCTTCAGGAAGCCCTCGTCGGCGTCACCCCCCCCTCCC
>JAJSLI010000113.1 GCA_021272315.1 Methylacidiphilales bacterium
CGATACGAGATAAAAATGAATGGAGAGCGAAAATCTCGTGCCTTCCTTCCAACTCGAAAGTGAATCCGAGAGTGGGAGCTTCCCATTTGTAGCACGTTGGTTCCGGTTTCGGTTTGCCGTCTTTGGTTTTGAGTTCTGACACGGGTATTCCTTTCTGGTTTGCGGTTAGAGCCCAATCCCGATTTGCCGGGACTGGACGGGTTTAAAATTGAGACGCGGCTGCTCCGATATTTGCCGGGACACGGCGACACGTTGCGCATTTTCCACTCTCTGGCGTTCCGCGTTATGGTGCATAACCATTTGCCGCGTCTGTTCCATGCGACGATTCACCGCGGCATGGGTGCGCCTGACCTCGGCCATGATTTCGCGATAAGCGGGTAATCGCAGTTGCACGGACAAATCGGTTCGTGGATTGTTCATCATGACATCGAGGGCCGCCTTGCGCGTTCCCTCTGGCAAATGGGCCATGAGCGCCGCCTTGTCCGGGGTGTGGACCGAGCACAATTCCCTGCCCCGCGAGCAGGCGACATACGACGACTTGGCATCCAGCCGGGCAGCGGCCACCACCACCCGCTCGCAAGTCCGGCCCTGAGCCTTGTGCGAGGTGACGACATAGCCATGCGTCCACTGTTTGAACGTGGCAGGCACCGTGATGCCCTCCCGCGTGTGGAGTGCGCCTTCCGGTTCGATTTTCTCCACCGTGAGCACATGTCCATTGATGAGACCGAGCGGCCTCGCATTGGCCCGGATCAGGATTTTGTCGCCAGAGCATACGTCGATAAGACGAGAAAGCCCCACGTCGAAAGCCGCAGGCTGTTGAAGCGGCAAAATGCCTTTCCGGCCATCGGTTGCCGCCACCTCCACCGTTCCGTTTTCGACGTGCCCGATGGTGGCCGTTTCGCCGGCTTTCCAGCCGCCTGCCGATTTCGTAAACACCACTTTTTGTCCCGGCTCGTAGTTACGGGGATTACGGCGCTGTTGCACCGTCCAACGCAGGGAATCATGCACCGTACAGGCCGTGTCCTCTTTGGGCAGCAAATCGCGCTCTTTCAGTCCTGAACGGATCTCATGGGTCAAATGCCGGTTCTCCTCCCAGGTGGGACTCACCGCCAAACAACGATTCAGGTTTTTGCCGTCATCGGTCAGGTGGAAATATGCCGCAGCCGCATCCTTCAAATAGTTCGCCTGACCCTCATGCACCCAGCCGAGCTTGTCCAATGCACCCAGGCCATCACGGGCCGCGCCGGACGAAAGCAGACCCACCGCCTCTTTGTACCCGGCATGTTTCTGACGCTGGATTTCCGTTACTTCCCACCGGCTGAGTTTGCTGTGGGTTTCGAGCACGCGCAGAAAATCGCCCGCCTCAACCGAAACGTGCTGCCGGACATCGCCCACGAAAATTACCCGCATGTCGTGTTTCTGAGCCAGGCGCAGCAATTCTTCGCCCTGCCGGTTCGATTGCAGGCCCGCCTCGTCACAAATGACGACCGCCCGATGCAGGTCAAATCGGGATGCCCCGTTCTGGAGGAAATCAGCCACCGTGGTCGCCTCTTTGAACCCTTCGGCCCGCAATCCCTTGGCCGCGCTTGCCGTTGGCGCAATCGCGATCACCCGATGACCGGCGGCATCAAGTCCGCGATGAACTTCCACCTGCAACGTCGTCTTGCCCGCCCCGGCCACACCGCGCACGCCGCAACATTGATCCTTTGTGCTCAGGACGTTCTTTACCGCGTCACGTTGTTCCGGTGAAAGTTTTCCCTGTGGTTCAAAGTTGGGATTGAGCGCGGGGAATGTGTCCTTGGTCTTGTTCACGAAATTAACCGACCAGAGTTCGCTTTTCAGTCCATCGCGCGTGGCATACTCCGACCGAAGCGGCTGCACGGGATCATCCGCGAGCCGAACCAACCCGGCCTTTCGCGTCTCCACCTGGGCGGTCAGTTTACCCAGGTCGAGAGAACCGAGGTTCTGATTGAGCGCCTCAGCCAGGATGTGATGCTGCTTGAGGACGCTCTGCCGCTCGAAAAGATGATCCATCGCCGCCTTGAGCGCGGCCTTTTCCTGACCCACCGGTGCCGTCACGCCCTGTTTCACCCGCTCCCGCGCCTCAGCATGGACTTTCTGGAGTTGGCTCCATTCCTCGGGGCTAAGCTGTCCAAACTGGAGCTTTCGTACTTCAGCGGTTGAAATTTCCTTCAACTCCGAAGGCCGCGTTTGCCGGGTGATGGCGCTTATCTCTGCGCGAGTCGGTTCCCGGTCATGCTCTTTTTCAAACTGGTCGATTTTCGCCTCAATCTCTTCCCGGCGCTTGGCGAACCGCTCGCAAAGTCCCTGCGAAACGCCCTTGATTTCAAACCCGGTAATTTCGCCCTTTTCCCGCACCTCGCGGATTTCATAACCCAGCGCCTTCACCTCGCGGGCCAACTCGTTTTGATAGACCTTCCCGGCGTACCGGACGGCATCGAACATCCCATTTTCATGGAGGGCAAACCATTTTCCCGAATCGGTCTGGGTTGCATTGGCCAGGACGAAATGGGTGTGAAGCTGAGGATCAAGGGCGCGGCTGGCGTCATGGGTGAAGGCCGCTCCGCAAATATTCCCGGTCAACTGACTGTTGCGCGTAGTGGCCGTATTCGTCTGGCGAGCGGCGAACTTTTCGAGTTCCATCAAAGCAAACCGTGACGCGCTCTCATGGGCATCCCGTAAGCGATCATCACCGGCGAGGACTCCCATGATCGAAACCGACTTTTGCGCCGAACACTGGAAATCGTAAAAGGCCACCCGATTCGGCAGTTCTCCCATCTTTAGCCGATGCGCCTCGACTTGGGCCTCTGTCCCGACCCGATGATACTTTTTCCGAAAATCAGCCTCAGCCTCACGAGTCGAGGCCACCCGCGTATCCTTGTTTCTTTGAGTCAGTTTCTCGCCTGTTAAGGGATTCTCGTTGGTACGCAGGGCCTCGAACTGCTCAGGCGTCACTTCTCCGTTAAGGCCAAGCTTCTCCGCTCCAATGCCCACCCATTCGCCCGTGACCCGCTCCCCCTTGGAATAGTAGTCATTGGCCCGGAGATGAGTCTTCAGGTAGGTGCCCCCGTTATAAATCTTGGCTCTGGTGAACATGGATTCTTTTGACAAGATACGATAGAATGTATAGTATGTAAAGCTGCTTAACATGAATAACGACAAATCCAGCATTCAAACCTGAAACCAACGCCATGAGCCGTTACATAACGTCCCAACGAGGAACAAAGGGGGAGGAAGAGAGACGCAATAGGTCTAAGCGCCGCTTAGAAATTCCGAGCGCCCGAACGAAGCCCGAGTGCCATTCGGCCCGATTCGGGCATTTCGCCCTTCACCACCACGGACAGCCCGAATCCGCCCGAACAAAGGCCGAATCAGCCCGCATTGTCATCCTATGACCGCACCCTATCAATCGAAGCTCATCCCCCACGAGGACTTCATCCGGCAATGCCGGGCGAAACGCTGGAGCTATCCGCGAATCGCAGCGGCTCTGCTTGCGGAGCATGGCCTGAAAACCGGAGCTTCCACCATTTTCGATTTCGTCAAAGTACGGGCGCGGAAAAAGCGCCTGATCGAACTGCCCTCTTCTTCCCGTCAGACCATTCAACCGTCAGTCAACCCCACGTCGGCGGACGGGTTCTTTGAACCGGCCCCCGGCACCCCAACCCATGAAATCCGAAAACCCAAATACAAACTCAACCTCTGAAATCAACCATCGTCTCGCCCTGACCATCCAGACACGGGGCGGTCTCGGTAAATCGACCGAAGCCATTTGCAAAGGCAATTGGCTGGATCAACACGGCGTGCCCTGGAAAGGGTACGACCTCGATGTTTTTAATCATACCCTCAGCAGCACCTTCCCGGACGCGGTGACGCTGATCCAAGCCAGCCGGGAACCGGAGGCCGACATCATCAAAATCCTGCGCAAGGTCACGCAAGTTCCGGTGACCCTTATCGATCCACAGGCCCATATGAACAAAATCATCCTGTCGGCGATGGCCAAGGTTGATTTTCCGAAATTCGCGGCCCAGGCGCAGGCCAGGGCGACCGTCCTCATCTTTCCCATCGACGAGATCTCCGACATGGAGGACATCAGCGAAACGGTCGATACCCTCGAAGATTCCGTCGATTGGGTCATCGTTCGCAACCCGGAGCGCATCCCGACCACTAAATTCTTCGATGGCAGCCAGCTCGAAAAGCAGTTGGAAACCTATCATGCCGGTTATCTGGAAATACCCTCTCTCTTGACCGATACCCGCAACCATTTGCGGGGCATTCAGGTCAAGCTAGGGCGCACCATTTCCCCGGCGGAGGCCATTGCCAATGGCGATCTTGGTCTTGATCTCGTCCACCGCATGGTCCTCGAAGGGTGGCTGGGGGAAATGTTCCGCCGTTTCAACGCGATCAAGTCTTACCTCGTCCCTGACTTCTATGCCGAGAAGATTGCTGCGCCGGGCGACATCCGCAAAACACGGGAGCGCCCCATGGCCGCCGGCATCAACCTGGAGAACATCCTGTGAACGGCGCCTATGTTTTGGATAACGCGACCAAGGCCATGATCGCGGCACTGGAATCGCAGGAGGAACGGGATCGGTTGACCCATTTTCTCACCTTTGATTTGAAGGACGGCAAAGGCACCGGAATCCTCGGCGACGTGTTTCTGCTCCTGAAGGCAAACCGCTGCTACATGGAAAAGTTGCCCGGACAGTTCAACCGAGAACTGGTCAAGCCGATCATCGAAAGTATGCTCCGGCTCGAAACCAGCATCGGTCTTCAGGCGAAGACCCAGGACAAGATTCTTGTGCAAGCCAACCGCTGTGCCGAGTCATCCACCGCCGCCGCCGGACGCATGGAAGCCATCGTCCCAAAAGTGGAAGGGGTTGTACAAACAGCCTTCAATAAAATCGATCCATCCGCCCTGACCAGAAAAATCCAGGATACCGTCATGGAAGGCGTGGTAAAGCCAGTGGCCAAGGTGAACGACAGGTGCGACCAGTTGCAGGAAAAATTGGAGAAACGGGTCCCCGTGCTCACCGGCGCTCTGAAATGGCTGACTGTAGGAAACTTTTTCGTCTGGGCTCTGAGTTGCGCCCTCCTTATTGGAGCCGTTGCGATTTATGTCGTGTTCGAGGAGGAACAGGAAATGGTCACGCAATTGCAAACTCGCGTGAAAGAGGAAATCGAGAAAGTCCACGCTACCGCACAGGTCAATGAACAAACGCTCAATGCCTTGGCCAGGCTCAATGTGGCCATTGAGATCAATCCTGAAAAAGATTGGTGGGGCAACGTGATGCCCTACCACTATTGCATTTCCATCAAGGGCGCTGATTCCGGGGCCACGATCTACAAGAATTGGGAGAGATACGGCGCAATCTTCGTTCACGAAGAAATTACCCCCATTAGCTTATAACTTACGTTAAGGCGCTCTCGCCGGGCGGGGCTGGACTGGCTGGCCCCGCCCCGCTTCGCTTGATTCCGTTCAGGGTGCGACCTTGGCGGGCCGTCGCGCCCTCTTTCCCCCGCGCCGCCCGCCACCGTCGCTCTCTATTCTGGAGGAGAGCAATGGCCCTCATCACCCTGCAATAGCATGGAAGCGAGGAGACTCACCTCGAAGGGCTTATGAAAGAAACCGCTGATGGCGTGGTTTTGATAAGCCCGTAAATCCTCTACTTTGAGATTGCCCGAAACGACCACAATACGGCCCTTGAAGCCGATTTCCCGCAAGGAACGGACCAGATCCAATCCATTCATGTGGGGCATGTCGTTATCGGTCACAATGGCCCCAAAATTCCCCGAGTGGGTCTTGTATTGCATCAGGGCGTCAATTCCATGGGCAGCCGTGACGACCTCGAACCCGTACATCCCCAACTCAATCTTTAACGCCGATTGCATTGAAGGATTATCGTCCACGCACAAAATGCGAAAAAAGAGATCATCCTTGTTCACGCCGTCATCTGACTAAGGGCCGGGTTGAAGCGCAAGAACAAAAGCCATCTATAGATGGCTTTCAAGCCGCCAATTCTCGGCATTATCTTCGGGGTGAAGCTTGCCCCGCATCAGCTTTTGGGCCGTAATGTCGGACGACTGCGCAATCAATCCGGTCTGACCCAGGAGAAACTTGCGGAAAAAGCTGACATCAGCCGTGGCTTCCTGCAAGAGATTGAAAAGGGCGCCAAGAATCCGACGATGAACGTCGTCGCGAGGTTGAGACGGGCGCTTCGCTGCACATGGGATGAGTTGCTGCGCGGGATAGATTGAGTCAGTCAAAGCGCATCCTAACGAAAGTCTTCCGTTGACGGTGGGAGCAGATTGGCGCGAAGCGCGCACATTTGGTTTGGGGTTGGCAGACTTTGCCCTCTCGTCTGGCCGGACGCTTTCCGCAAGCACTGAAGCCCTCTTCGCGACGTGGACAATTTCTCT
>JAJSLI010000114.1 GCA_021272315.1 Methylacidiphilales bacterium
AATTGTGCGCCAGGTAGCACGGAATCGCCACGCCGAGGCCGGCGGCCGCCGTGATCAAGGCCGTGTAAATTCCCTGCGAGAGTTCGCCCACCGACGCCGTTCCGCTGGTCCGGTTGATCTGCACAAACGCGTCAATCATCCCGGTCACGGTTCCCAGGAGACCCAGCAGCGGTGCGATGTAACCGATGGTTCCGAGGATGGAAACGTTGGCTTCGAGGTCGGGGATGGCCAGTTGCGCGACCTCGCGCACCACTTCCCGCAACTCGGCCGCGGGCAGATGCCGCTTGTAAATCGCGGTCCGGACCACCGAAACCACCGGCCCGTGGCCGTCCTCGCAACGCTCGATTGCCTCGGCGTAGCTCTGCCGCCGCACCAACGCGAGCACCCCGGCAAGAAATTCGCTCACATTCATCCGTGAACGCTGGTAATAGAGCATGCGCTCGAAAAAAACGCCCACCGCGACGATGCTGCAGATGAAAAGCAGGACCATCAGCCAGCCGCCCTGCTGCATCATCTGGAAGAGGCTGATTTTTTCCTCGACCGGAGCGATGTTGACCTGGGCAAAGAGAGTGGTGAGCATGGTTTTTACCAGACGAAGGAACGCGTTTGCGCGACGATCGTGTCGCCCCTGAGGATGGAGAACCGCCACGAACAAACCGGCCCGTAGGCCTGATAGGCCTTGTCCACCACGCCGAAGTAGGAACGCACGGCGCCGCGCACTTGCGGCATCGCCTGAACGAGGGTACGCACGATTTCCTGGCTCTTGACCTGCCGGTACTCAAATCTCGCTGTGAAGTCGGTCCTCGGCCCCTTGTTTACCCACGTGATCGTGAAGTAATGGCCTTGACGCGCCTGCAGCTGCTCCTTCGTTGTCGCGCCCCAGTTGAGGTATTCGGCTTCGAACTGCAGCGCGTGATTACTCTCGATATGGTAAGACGCGTCATTCTGGATGTCGTGGATCAGCGGCACCGTGATCTGCTTGTCCAACGCCATTTTTTGAGGGGCCGAGATGAATTTGTTGTCCGCCACCTGCGTTTCGGCCAGGTCGTCGGGTTCCGAGGCCAGGACAAAATATTTTTGCGCCGGACCCCGGTCGGCGGCGGTCGGTCCCACCGGTGTCGACGGAATCGGATTTTCGTAGGCGCCCGGCTGCGCCGGCTCCGCTGTTGGCCTGGCCATGCTCGTTGGCACCTTGGGCGATTTGGGGGCAGCCTGGGGAGAAGCATTTTGCGCCAAGGCGGGCTGGGCCGCGAGCAACGCAGTCAGGACAAGGAGCGCCATCCAACGCATGGGGCAGAATAATAAGGCCACCCGCCTCCTGTCAATCATCCGAAAACGGATAAAAGCGGGCAAGGGCTTGGTCATGAAGTTATTCAGCGACAAGATCGTATCCCCTGGCTGCGGTTACGGTGACCTGCTCGAACCCGCCCACGGGCAGGCTTTTCGGTACAAAAACGCGGGCGTCCACCTCCGGCGCGTCGGCTTCGCTGCGGGCCACGCCGGGCGCCTCGACCAGAACGCGAATTTTGCGCCCGACCGCCGCCGCTGTCTGTTCCAGCGCAATTCGCCTCTGCAGCGCCATCGCCTTTTTCCAGCGGGACTCCTTCGTGCGCGAGGGGAGATGTCCCTGTCGTTTCGCCGCGCGCGTTCCGTCCTCGCGTGAATAACGGAAAACGCCCAGCCGCTCGAAGCGCGTCTGCTCGATGAACTCGAGCAGCGTCTCGAAATCCGACGCCGTCTCGCCCGGGAACCCAACGATGAACGTCGTGCGCAGCGCGATGCCCGGCACGCCGGCGCGGATGCGCCCGATCAGGTCGCGGATGTGTTGCGCCGAGGTCTCGCGCCGCATCGCCTCCAGCATCGGGTCGGAAATATGCTGCAGCGGCATGTCAACGTAGCGCGCCACCTTCGGGCACGCGGCGATCGTTTCGATCAGTTCGTCGCTCCAATGGGCCGGATGGGTGTAAAGCAGCCGGATCCAAAAATCGCCCTCGATCTTTTGCAGTTCGCGCAGCAGCCGCGTCAGCGAATCGCCCCGGGTCGAATCGATCGGGGCGCGCGGGCCCGCCTTTTCCTCCCAGCGGTCCATTCCGAAGTAGGTCGTGTCCTGCGAAATCAGGTTCAACTCACGCACGCCCTCGGCAACGAGCCGCTTCGCCTCGGTCACGACCGACTCGATCGTGCGGCTGCGGTGACGCCCGCGCATCTGCGGGATGATGCAGAACGAGCAGGGATGGTTGCAGCCCTCGGCGATCTTCACGTAGGCCGTGTGGGATGGCGTAAGCCGGAAGCGCGGCGTGTCGAAATCGGGAATAAACCGCGGCTGCGGCGTCACGAAATTTTTCGGCGCTTTCTCCTCGCGGTCCCCGGCCAGTAGTCCCTCGATGATCGGCGCCACCTGCGTCAACTGGTCCAATCCGATGAAGGCGTCCACCTCGGGCATCGACGTCCTCAATTCCGCCGCGAAACGCTGGGCCATGCAGCCCGCCACGATCAGCTTTTGCGCGTGGTGCCGCCGGCGCATGCCGCGTTGTTGGTTCGCTTCAAGGATCGCCCCGATGCTCTCTTCCTTGGCCGCGTCGATAAACGAACAGGTGTTCACGATCATCACGTCGGCCTCGTCGGCGTCCGGCGTCAGAACCATGCCCGCTTGGTGCAGATGGCCGGCCATGATTTCCGAATCGACCAGGTTCTTCGCGCAGCCGAGCGAGACCAGGCCGACCTTCACGATCGCGCGGGCGGGGGAGGGGATGGCGGGCGCGCTCATGGCTGGTGTGACTCCACCGTAAAGGTCTCCGGCGCTTCCTGGTCGCTGTGTGGGCCGTAATTCACGCCGTCCAGGGTAATGTCCACCGCTGACGGGATGCCGACATTGATCGAAAATTTGTGCCCGTCGAATCCGACCGACTGGCCGGTGTGAATCACGCTGGCGTAAAGCACCTTCTCCGTGCCGGGGACGTCCTCCGAGGTTACCCGCACGAACGAATCCCGCGAAGCCGTCAGCACCAGCCGTTTGTCCGCCGAAGTATCCGTGGTCGCGGTCGCCTGCGGCGCGTCGTTTGTTGTTGTCGTCATCGCAGCCTGTGCCGGTGGAGCCGCCGGCACGGGCGCCGGCGGCATGTGAACAGGGCCCGAATTCGACAGCCGCGCTGCCGTCGAGATATTGGGCGCGGTTGGAGTCTGTGCCGACGGATCGTTCGTCGCGTCTGCCGCAGGCACGGCTGCGCCGGGCGCACTTGCGGCGGCCAGCTCGTTCGGGTCGACTGGCAACGCGCGCACCGCCTGGATCGGTGCGTTCGTCCCATCGTCGGTGGGCGGTGAAAGCGGTGTCGCCGTCGCGGGCTGCGACCCGTCTGCCATCGGCGGAGTTGCGTTTGTCAATTGGGAGGGATCGACCGGGAGCGCGCGCACCGCCTGGAACGGCGCGTTGGCAGCCGGTGTTGCGGAAGTCGGTGCATTCAGTGCGTTCAAATCGACCGGCAGAGCCCGCACGGACTGGATCGGCGCATTTGTGTCAGCTGTCGCGACGGTTGGGGCGTTCGTGTCCCCGCTTTCAGCGGTGATCGGCGGCGGCGCGGCATTCGGATCGACCGGCTTCGCCCGGGGGGCCGGCGCTTCGCTCTCGGCGGTCGCCGGAGCCCCGTTGGTCGTGGGTGCCGCCGTCTGTTCCGTAGGGGAATTTTCCGCGAAATAACTGGGCAGCACCCCCGCCCGGTAAGCCTCGAAAAGAATGAATGAAATCACCAGCAAGACCCCCATGCCGAGCGAGAGAACGACGTACAACCCGGGATTGACCCCGCTGCCGGTCTGGCCGGGCTTCGACGGTTCCGGCACGTAGGGAATCCCCGAATCCGGGCCGAAGCTCGACGTCTCGTCCTCGGGCAGTTTGGTGTCGAGCTGGCGCAGGATTTTGTACTCATCGAGGCCGAGAGCCCGTGCGTAGGTGCGGACGAAGCCCCGGGCATAGGTCGGGCTTGAGAAATGAGTGTACTCGTCCGCCTCGAGATCAAGCACCCGGTCGACCTTGATTTTGGTCTCCCGCGCCGCCAGTTCGGGCGTCCAGTTTCGGGCCAGACGCGCTTCCTGAAGTTGTTTACCCACCGATTTCATCGCAAAGGGTAAGCATAGGGATTTTCCAGCCCCGGTTCAAGCTGGACCGCAATTTGTAACGTTCGCTTTCGCAGTGTTTTTGCGTTCAACGACTCTTTGGGGGCCGCGCCGGTCCTATAGGACTTTTGAATCCTATAAGTTCTATTTCGGTACCCACACGCGGCTACCCAGAGCATCTAAAAATTCAACCGGTAGGATTCCAGGTCGACGAGAATCTCGCGGGGCTTGGCGCCTTCGCCGGGGGCAAGCACCCCGATTTTTTCGAGGTAATCGATCACGTAGGCCGCTCGGTTGTAGCCGAGGCGCAAGCGCCGTTGCAGGTTTGACGTGCTGGCTCGCTTTTCCTGCCGGATCACCTCGAGGCATTCGAGAATGAGATTTTGGTCATCCTCGCTCACGACCATGTCGGGCGGGGCCTTGCCCGAGAGCTTGGCGTCGAGTTCCGCCGCGAATTCGGCTTCGGCCTGGTCGCTGGCAAACTTCACCACCGAGTGCACCTCCTCGTCCGACACGAACGCGCCCTGACCGCGGGTCAGCCGTCCGACGCCCGGCGGACGGTAGAGCAGGTCACCGCGGCCGAGCAGGTTTTCCGCGCCGTTCTCGTCGAGGATCACACGCGAGTCGAGTCCGCTTGGCACCTGAAACGCGATCCGCGCCGGGATATTCGTCTTGATCACGCCGGTCACGACCTCGCGCCGCGGCGTCTGCGTCGCGACGATGAGATGGATTCCCGCCGCGCGGGCCTTCGCCGTCAGTCGCGCGATGGCGCTCTCCACGTCGGCGGGTGCGGTCTGCATCAGGTCGGCCAGCTCGTCGATGATCACGACGATGTAGGGGAGCTTGTCGGGAATGACGAGGTCGTCTTCGCGCGGCACGCGGATGGGCGGCGATTTTGCTGCATCGGCGTCCGACTCCTCGTCATCGGGGTCGCCCTCGACGTGCAGAAATTCAAGTTGCGGAGACTCGGGCGGCGGCGCCTGCTCGCGATTGCGCGAGTTGAAGGCGGCGATGTTGCGCACGCCGACCTTGGCCAGGATGCGGTACCGCTTTTCCATCTCGTTGATCACCCAGCGCAGCGCGAGCATCACCTTCTTCGGGTCGGTCACCACCGGGACGACGAGGTGCGGAATGGAGTTATAGGCCTGCATCTCGACCTGTTTGGGATCGATCAGGATCAGCCGCAATTCGTCGGGCGTAAAACGGAACAGGAAGCTCATCAGGATGCAATTGATGCAGACCGATTTTCCCGAGCCGGTCGTGCCGCCGATGAGCATGTGGGGCATGGCGGCGAGGTCGGCCACGAGCGTCTTGCCGTAGACGTCCTTGCCCAGGGCGATGGGAATTTTCGCGCTCGTGTTGTTCCAGTCCCGGCTCTCGAGCAGTTCGCGCAGAAAGACCGCCACCTTGTTCGAGTTCGCGATCTCGATGCCAACGCTGTCCTTGCCCGGGATCGGCGCGAGAATATTGATCCGCTCCGCGCACAGCACCCGGGCCAGGTCGCGTCCCAGGCTGCTGATCTTGTCCACGCGCACGCCCGCCGCCGGGTAGACCTCGTAGCGGGTGATGGTCGCGCCGGGCGTGATGTCGCCGGGCGCCGCCTGCACGCCGAAGAGCCGCAATGTTTCCACGATCAGCGCGAGATTTTCGCGCAGCTGTTCCTCGCTCAACCCCGCGTCGCGCGCCTTGCCCGCCGGGGCGTTCAGGAGTTGCAGCGAGGGCAGCGAATAATGGGGATGCGGTTCGGACCACCGCGCGGCCAGCGGTGCGTCGGGGACGCTAGTCCGTGCGGGCCGGGCCGGTTTCGGCGTCATGACCGCAGGTGCGGCCGCAGGCTCGTCGTCGGACGGTTCCACGGGTTCGGCCTCGTCGTCGGGACGGTTGATATTGATCCGCGGCGCGGGCGCGGGCTCGACCGCCGGTTCCAGTTCCGGTTCATCGGTCTGCGAGGCCTTTTTCTGCAATTCCTCGATCTTGCGCCGAATCCGCTTCTGCTCCGCGTCGAGTTGTTCCTCCGGCGAGGCGTTGGCCAGCCGTTCCTCCTCGCGCCGTACCAGCCAATTGCGATACCAGGAGCAGGCGTTGAGCACCGTCATCACCGGGTTCATGTTGAAGAGATAGATTGCCGAGATTCCGAAAACCGTCCCGAACAGGACCCCGGTGCCAACATCGCCCAGAGCGGGGGCGGCCAGGTGGGCAATGCGTTCGCCGATGATCCCGCCCGGCTCGGCGTAATTCGTGAGGTGCTGTATGAAATGACGGCCGCCGAATTGTTGCAGTTGGAACAGGGTGCAGCCGCTGATGAGAAAAAGGAACGCCCAGAACGGCGTCCAGCGCCACCGCACCTGCCACCCCATGAAATTAACCACGCAGCACCAGATGAAAAACGGGATGAAAAGATAGGCGCCGAAACCGCACGCGAGGTAAAGAAAGCCGGCCGTTTCCGCTCCGATGGCTCCGATGAAATTCGTCGGCACGGGATTCGGCGGAATCACATTTGATCCGAGATCGTTCCAGTCGAACGATATCAGGGACAGCAGGGTCATCACGGAGAGCGACAGCCACAGGATGCCCACCACCTGCTTGAAAAGCGGGGTGTGCGCGAGACTTTTCGGCCAGGGGGGCTGGCGCGAAATGACGCTGCTTGGCATGGAAAACACTAGCGGTTGGATTGCCGGGAGTCCATCCGAAAACCATATAGAGGGTGCCTGGGAAATAGGCGCAGGGTGACGGCGAATTTGGGGTGCTGCGCACGGCAGCTTGATACTGGCGAAGTTTTACTGCCGTCCGCAGGACCTCGTCGTTCGCGCCTCGATTCGGCCCAAATTCGGCTCGTCACGCGGCCTACGTCTATTTTCCAGACACCCTCTCACTCCGGCTTGGGTTCCAGCGGGTGCAACTGCGGCTCCACGATGCGCACGTAGCAATCCGGGCAGATCGAGTGGCTGAACGTCGCCTCCGAATGGTTGCCCACGTAATCCTCCACCTGTTGCCAGTAATTCCGGTCGTCGCGGATTTTCTTGCAGTAGCTGCAGATCGGCAGGAGGCCGCTCAACTGCTTCACCTTGGCCAGGGCGTCGGCCAGTTCCTCGACCCGTTGGGTCAGCGCCTGCTCCAGTTCCACCATCTGGGCGCCGATTTTCACCCGCGCCCGCAGTTCCGTTTTGTCGAACGGTTTCGTGACGTAATCGTTTGCGCCGGCGGACAGGCCGGTCACGACGTCGCGCTTGCTGTCCCTGACCGTCACCAGGATCAGGAAACGGGGCGCCGGCGACTTGTGGGCGCGGACCCTGCGGCATACCTCGACGCCTTCCATCTGCGGCATTTCCCAGTCGATCAGGCCCACGACCGGAACCGGAGTCTTTTCCAGGATGTCGAGCGCCTCGACGCCGTTGGTGGCCTCCAGCAGGTCGTAGCCCTGCTGGGAAAAAATGGCTCGCAGCAAATCGCGATTCATCGCGTTGTCGTCGGCGAGAAGAACAGTCATGAGTGGAGTCGAAATTCTGTGAATCGGACAGGGGCCAGGCTAACGCGCACAATATAACACACTATGCGTAATACACTACGTGACTTAACAAAATAATGGCGGACATGTTTCGCTTCCGTGGCAAATTTCTTCTCGGATGCTTATTTCTTGATAATCAGAGAATCTGATTTTATGGTGTTGGTGTGAAAGAGCAAACCCTTACCGTCACGGAAGCCGCGCGCGGCTTCTCCGACTTGGTCAACCGGGTTCGCTACCGCGGTGAATCGGCCACCCTCACCAAAAACGGGCGGGCTGTGGCTCGTCTCGTTCCGGTAAAGCCCCCGCCGGTTACCGGGTCGGAATTGGCCAAACGATGGGAACCGGGGTCATTTCTCTCTCCCAAGGAAGCCGGCGATTTTGCCCGCGATATCGAAAAAGGGCGCCGCTTCTTCAAGCCCTACGCCTCGCCATGGGAGTAATCCTCGACTCCTCCGTCTTGATTGCCGCGGAACGAAAGAAGCTGGCTTGGGACGAGTTCACGAAGAGCTTGGGAAAACAATCTCTCTTTATTGCCTCCATTACCCTTTCGGAACTTTGGCACGGCTGTCACCGGGCTGCGGGCGCCGTCCTGCGCAACAGGTTGAAATTTGTCAAACAGGTGGAATCTCTTATTCCCGTATTGGAGTTCGCCGCCGAAGAAGCTCGGGTCCATGCTGAGATTTGGGCGCGATTGGAAGAAAAGGGAGAAAAAATTGGCCCGCACGATTTGATTATCGCCGCAACGGCTCTGGCCCATCAACACTCTGTTGCCACTTTGAATGAAAAAGAGTTCAGTCGAATTCCAGATCTTTGGCTGGAGTCGATGGATCGGTTTTTGTTAAAATAACACGCTTTCGTCACATCAAGAAACCGGTCCGGCGTTTCCACGTCAGTCCGGAAGTTTTTTTCTAGTTGATGGTTCCCGGCGCGCCGCTAACACCCGCCACGGCGCGATTGTCACGCGCCCGGCAAAAGAGCATGCTGCTGGTATGCGTCCCGTCATCACGCTCGCATTGTTTTTTGCGCTTCCGCTGTTCGTCCACGCCACGCGGACCCAGCACGCCATCTGCGACGGTTACGACGACTTCGCCCTGGGTAAATGCCGCAGCACCAGCCTCACCGACGACGGCGTCCTGGTTGCCGCGCCCGCCGTCGCCAATCTCGCCGACCTCAACGTCGAGCAGTCCTGGTCGGTCCTCGCCCTGCCCGACGGCTCCATCCTCGCCGGCACCGCGCCCGGGGGGCAGCTCTTCCGCGTCAGCGCCGATGGCACGGTGAAGGAGCTTGCCAAGTTTGACGAATCGCACGTTTACGCGCTGGCTCGCGGACCCGATGGCGAAATCTACGCCGGCACTTCGCCGGACGGAAAAATCTACCGGGTCGGCTCCGACGGCAAGACCGAGGTCTGGTTCGAGCCGAAGGAAAAATACATCTGGGCGCTTCTCGCCGCGCCCGACGGCACGCTCTACGCCGGCACCGGCACGCGCGGGAAAATCTACCGCATCACCGGCAAGGGCCGGGGCGAGGCCTGGTACGAAAGCAACGAAACCCACATCCGCGCGCTCGCCCTCGACAAAAACGGCGCGCTTCTCGCGGGCAGTTCTTCCTCCGGTTATCTCTATCGCGTCACCGGCCGGGGGGACGCCGTTGTCCTCGCTGACACCGGCCACGAAGAGGTCAACCAGATCGTCGTCGCGCCCGACGGCGTCATCTGGTTCACCGCCACCGGCGCTGCCCAAGCCACGACCTCTTCTCCGGATTCCGGGAAGAAATCGGAGCCCGCGCCCGCCGTCGACAATTCGCTTCTCGAGCTGCGCGACCTCCTCGTCACCGACGGCCAGCATGGCGGCGGCGGGAGTGACGAAAGCGGGACGGCATCACTGTCGTCCGGCGCCGGGGCCTCCGCGCTCTACCGCCTCGATGCCACGCTCTACCCGCAGGCCATCTGGCAGACCAAGGAGACGATCCTCTCGCTCATCTGGGACGAGGACGAATCCCGCGCGCTCGTCGGCACCGGCAACAAGGGCTACACCTATGCCGTCACGCCCCGCGGCGGCGCCATGCGCCTCTGCAAAATCGAGTCGGACAGCGTCATCGCCATGGCCATGAGCGGCGCGGACGTCATCCTTGCCGCCGGCAATCCCGGACGCCTCTTCCGCCTCGGCCACGACAAGAGCCAGCCGGGCATTTACGAAAGCGACGTCATCGATTCCGCCGGCTTCGCCCGTTGGGGCTCCGTCGTGCTGGGCGCGTCCGATCCCGGCTCGGTAAAAATTCTCACCCGAAGCGGCAACACCTCGTTGCCCGACAAGACCTGGTACCCTTGGCTCGAAACCGCGGAAGGCAGATCGCAAAGCGCGCCCGCGCGCTACCTCCAGGTGCAGTTGCAGATCAGCGCGGGCACGGTTGACCGGATCGACACGGCTTATCTCCCGAAAAATCTTCCGCCCCACGTCGACACGATCAACATTCTGCCCGTCGGGGTCGGGTACACCCCGATCCAGTCGCCGATTCCGATCGCCCCGCCCCGCAGCGCCGATCAATTGCTCTCCGCGCCCGATCGTCCCGGCGAGGAGGAAAAGCCGCAGACCCGCTGGCAAACGGTCACCGGCCACGGTTTGCGCACCGTGACCTGGAAGGCAAGCGACCCCAACAACGACGAACTCACCTACACCGTCTCGTGGCGCAAACAGGGCGACACCGCCTGGCGTGAACTGGCCAAAGACATCAAGGAGACGGTCCTGACCTGGGACACCAGCGGCTGGGCCGATGGCCGCTACGAACTGAAAGTCACCGCCAGCGACGCGGAGGACAACGCCCCCGGCGAGGGCCTCACCGACGAGGCGGTCAGCCGCGAGCTTCTCATCGACAACGCGCCGCCCGTCATCCAGATCATTTCCCGGAACAGCGGCTCGGTCGAGTTTATGGTCACCGATGAACTCAGCGGTCTGACCAGCGTCACCGTTTCCACCAATGGCCGCGACTACAAGCCGCTCCCGCCCGTCGACGGCATTCTCGACTCGGGCCCCAAGCGCTTCGCCGCGAAAATCGAGCCCGGCCAGACGCTCTTCATCCGCGCCGAGGACGGCGTCGGCAATGTCGCCGGGATGCAGGTCGGGGAATAAAAAAACGAGCGACTATGCAGCGGGTTTACGCCGGCGCAGGCAGACCGGGCAGAATCTCGCCATCGTCCTCCTTCGGCTTGACCGGGGGATTGACGGGGAGGGGTTCCTGCGGATTCGGATTGGAAGGCGGCAGCAGCGGCGCGGGCGGCGGCGTGAGCATGTGGCCGTGCTCGATGATGTCCCGGATGTGCTTGCCGTCGAGGGTCTCGTATTCGAGCAGCGCGGCGGTGATTTTTTCCATCGCGTCTCGGTGCGTGCTGATGATTTCCTTCGCCTTGTCATAGGCGTGGGTGACGATTTGCAGGACTTCGGAGTCAATGGACTCGGCGGTCTTTTCGCTGTAGCCGCGGCTGTGGCCGAAATCGCGCCCCAGGAAAGTCATCGAGCTGTCCTCGACGTACTGGACCATGCCGAGATGTTCGCTCATGCCCCATTCGCAGACCATCTTGCGCGCGGTATAGGTGGCCATCTGGATGTCGCCGGCGGCGCCGCTGCTGACATCGCCCAGGAAAAGTTCCTCGGCGACGCGCCCGCCCATGAGGACGACGAGTTCATCGAGCTGCTCCCGTTTCCAGGCGCTGTACTTGTCCTTTTCGGGCAGGAACATGGTCACGCCGAGGGCGGGG
>JAJSLI010000153.1 GCA_021272315.1 Methylacidiphilales bacterium
CAGGCCGTGGGCCAGTTCTTTCAACCAGACCATCAGCTCATGTTCCGAATGGGCGTCAACACCGCTCGTCAATTCGTCGAGAAAAAAAATGGCGGGATCGCCAATCAATTCCTCGGCCAGGGCAATACGCCGCTGCTGACCTCCGGAAAGCGTCCGATATTTTTGATGAAGAAGAGGGCGGATGCGGGCCAGGTCAATCACGTGTTCACACCACTGCTCGCGGGTGTTTTTTGGCACAGAGGACGGAAGCCGCAGGGCCACGGAAAAATGCAGGATCTCCGCCACCGTCAGATCGCCGTGGAAGGCTCCGAACTGCGGTAGATAGCCGATAGCCAGGGGCAGTTCCTTCCGCAACGTCTCCACCGGATATCCCGCCACCAGTACGCGCCCGGCGGACACCGGCTGAATCCCGATCATCGTACGCATCAGCGTGCTCTTGCCGCAACCGGACGCGCCGATGATGGCGAGAAATTCCCCCTCTGGAACGGCGATGGAAATATTATGCAGGAGCGTCTTGTGATCGTCGCCCTTGCCCACCGTCACCGACACATTTTCGACAAAAACCGCCCCATCCATTTTGGAAGTCGCATGCATAGGTTGCCAGAAGCCTTAATTTTGAACCGACTTTTGCAATGTTCGCATCCGCGTCACAAATATCCAGGCGATCATGCCACCCACCACCACGTGCACGGAAAGGATAAGAAGGCACACGTTAAAGCTGGCAATGTGGGTATCAGTCGATTGCCGGACGATCTCGTAATCACGATCCGCGGCGAAGGTTTTCAGGTAACCGCTCCAGCCCCAGTAAGCGGCAATGAAGGGACGGCACAGGAAGCTCGCGAATTGAGGTAATGCCAACACCACTCCGGAAAGCGGCAATTGCATTCCCACCAGAAAATTCGCAAGCAGGGATGCGCGCTCCGGCGACTTGCAAGCGGAGGAAATCGCGAGACAAACCATGCTCATGGCCATGGTGGTGAGGAAGAGGATTGCAAACTGGTGGGAAAAAGCGCCGGGAAACCTGCAAACGGTCTTGACGAACCAGGTCATGCCTAAAGCCTGGACCACGCATAGGCAAACGATCAGCAAACTTTTGGTCGTGACGTAGGCCCAGGGGGAAAGACCCGCGCGCAATTCCTTTTCGAGAATGTCCCTTTCCTTGGCAATCTCGCGGGCCCCGTTGTTAGCGCCCATCAGCGTCAACAAAATCACCTGAAACATGGTCAAGCCTGAAACCAATGATGCCGCCGAGAATGAGTCCTTCAAATAATCGAGGTGCTCGGTCAACATTTGCACCGGGTTCGTCTCAATGCTCAGGCTGAGGCTCCGCACCTGCGGCAGTCCCTTGGTCGCAAAAATTGCCACCAGCAGTGGAAAGCCGACCACGAGCAAGAGATGCAGACAGATTTGCGCGCGGTCACGCATAAGAAGAATGTATTGCCGTCGCACCAGCGTAAATAGCTGTAATAAACTGCCCGGCGGCGGCGCTGTATTCAAGGAATGGGGATCGGGAGGCCCGGGCAAGCCCGCGGAACGATCCGCATCAAACCCGACAAAATTCCCCGTGATTGAAGCCTCTTGATAAGCTCCAAAAATAGCTTCGACCGATCCGGTCCCGTGTGTCTGCAACAACTCGTCGTAAGGCCCGTGAAAACAGAACCGGCCTTCGTGCAGAAAAATGACCGAATCGCACAGGCGCAGATTGCGCACCGTATGGGTGACCAGGACAATGGTCTTGTTCAAGCCGTGGGCCAGCTCCTTCAACCAAACCATCATCTCATGCTCCGAATAAGGATCAAGACCGGTGGTCATCTCATCCAGAAAAAGAAACGCGGGGTCTCCGATAAGTTCTTCCGCGATGGCGATGCGCCGCATTTGTCCTCCAGAAAGTGTCCGGTATTTTTGATGAAGGAAGGGGCGGATACGAGCCAGGTCGACCACGTGCTCGCGCCACTGCTCACGGGTCGCCTTCGGCACGGATCGGGGAAGACGCAATGCCAGGGCGAAATCGAGAATTTCCATAACCGTCAGGTCCTCGTGAAATGCTCCAAATTTGGGAAGGTACCCGACAGCCAGCGGCAGTTGATCTCGTAACGCTTTCACCGGATGGCCCGCCAGCAAAACCCGCCCCATGGAGACCGGTTGGATCCCGGCCAACGTGCGAAGAAGGACGCTCTTACCCGATCCCGATGCACCAATAATGGAGAGGAACGATCCTTGGGGTATGGCGAACGAAATATTGCGTAGGAGAACCTTGTGCTCGTCGCCCTTGCCCATCATGACCGACAGGTTCTCGACAAGGACAGCCCCCTCCATTTTAGCCGGCGTAGGCATTGATGCCGTGGTCGCCGAAAACTCAAAACTCATTGCCAAAGCAGGCGCGGGTCACGCCGGGAGGGCTTTTGTCTTGCGGCTGGAAAATCAGCACTTTTTCTTTTCCAAAGATGTTTTTGAGCCAGCCCCAAAAGAGCAACCCTGCAGGCAGCCTCCCTCCCCGCGCCTAACCAGACGCCAAAAGGGAATACAACGCGACCCATGGCTACTTTGAAAATGAACTCTAATTCACTTCCGAGGCAGGCGTTGAAGCAGAAGAAGACGGAGCGGTCTCGGCATCAGGCGAAAGAATCTGCTTGCTGACCCGATCTATGCCCTCGTGCGCAATCGTGCTGGCTGGATAAATGCTCTGGGCATTGACATACCAGGTTAGGCTGTAGCCGAGCTCCTTCTTTGCCTCCGCGTCACGAGCCTTATCCACGGCGCTGACGAAATCGGCACTGCGCTCCGATAAATTGGCGAGCAGCTTGTTGAGCTTCGTGTCGTCCGGCCAGTCCTTGGCCGCGAGTTCGATGGTTTCCCACGCACCGTCAACATCGCCGTTCATCACCAGCATGTTGGCCTTCTCAGAGGCCATTTCCGCTTTCTGGACTATAGTCAGCGCATCCTTAAGCTGCTGTTCCCGGGTGGCGTCGCCCCGGACCGCCACAGCAAAGGCGAGTTTTTTGTCGAAAATCTCCCGGTAATTCTGTTCCTTGACCAGCTGGTCGAATTCGGAGGTATTCTCATTCTGCGCGTCCTCGGTATTGAAGAAAGCCGACGCGGAAGTCTGTAAATCCGGGTTGCCCGGCCATTCCTCCGCCGCCGTCGCAAATTCCTTCATCGATTCGTCCAGCTGGCCGCCTTGAGCCAGCAGCTTGGCCTTGCCGATCCGCAGACGGCTCTCGAGCTTGACAGCGTTGACCAGAGCCAGCGGCTTCGTTGAATCAAAATCACTGGCAAGTTTCTTGATGTCGTCGAGCTGACCTTCCACCTGTTCGAAATCGCGCGCCTCAAGCTGGTTTTTCAAAACATCGAGCTTGGCCAAAAAATCGCCCACCTTCTCCTTGTCATCGCGGTTGAGCCCCTGCAGGGCCGGATGGTATTCGTTGGCGATGAACGCCTCCTGCAACTGATCCGCCGCCTCAGCAATCTCGCCCTTGCCGGCCTTGTACTTAAAGACTTCGATGGCTTCATTCACTCGGTTGTTGATCTCAAGCGCGGAGGTGACCTCTTCCGAGATGCTCAACGGGTGATCGCCTTCCGCCGGTCCGAGGGGATTGGTAAACCCAACGGCATTGCCCGCCGCCGTGATGGCGTTGATCGGGACTTGGCCGTTCAGGCCCATCGACTTGCTGGTCACGCTGATCATATCGTCCGCGGCGTGGGGACTCGTCAGTGTCGGGGCATTGGCTTGGGTGTTGATGTTCCCCGGCAAATCCAGGTCCGCCACATTGAACAGGGCTCGGTAAAAATCGGCGGCAATGATCACGTGATAATAGCGGTGCGTGTCATAAAGCATCTTGATGTAATCGGAAAAATCCGACTTGTCCTGATCGCTCATGCGGTCGGCGCTAATCTCGTTGAGCTTGATTTTGGCCCGCGCTTCCAGCAGCTTAAGGTACTCATCGGTCAATTCCATCTTGCGCTGCAACGCTCCACTCATCGTCGGCATTACCGCCTGCTCCGCCGCCGCGGGATCGGCATTCGGATTGACGTTCATCAACGCATTGGATGAGCTCGAATTGCTCTGGTTGCCGCCGCCGCTGCTAGCCCCAGCATTCTGACCCTTCCCATCCTGCAACGCCTGCTCGTGCAAATCATCGGCAATCATATCAGCATTATGACCGTAGGTTTCGATATTGTCCTGCAACTTGGTGTTCACCTGGGCCAAACCGTCCTGGGCGCGGTTGGAGTTCCAGACGCCCTCCACCCGGTTGGCCAATTCCCGGCTGATTCCGGCATCAAGGTCCTTGTACTCGCTCAGCGCGTAAAGCAGCTTCCACGCGCCGAACGTGTCGTTCTGCTTCAGAAGATCGGAAATCTGGCTCATCTTGCTAAAATAGTCCTTGATGTCGCGATCGGGAACCGCCGGGAGGCTTACGTAGGTTTCGAAACGAGCGCGGATTTCCGGATCGTCGAGGCCCGGCGTCCTGAGCACGTCAAGCGCCTTGATCTTGTCAGCGATAGCCTCAGCCACATCCTGCTCTCCCTTGGCCGCCGTCTGATCGCCCGCCTTGTGATTGAAGTTGTAATCAAGTATCGACCGGACGCTGTTGTCAACGTCACCCGAGGGTCCCGGCGGGTTTTGCGCACCTGAAGGAGGTGGGCCCGCCGGGGCATTCTGGGCCAAGACCGTCGACAACGACGCCATGAACGCGACCAGCAGGAGACTATTCTTTTTCACATGAATCTGCATAAACAAGCCCTCCTTCCCCTACTTCCAACGAGGCTTGATAGTTCTGCCCCTGTGTGAAAAAAATCCCACTCAACTTCGGCGGGATGAGCACCACAACGGGGCGGCTGTCGTTACCCACCGTAAAGACCATCAAACGGCCCGTCTCGGCCTTCCACCCCAGGTCAGCGGAGACCTTGAGATCGGCTTTAAACTTGGCACCTGAAAGCGACCGATAATCACTCAGGTACTTGTCAATCGGGAAAGGTTCTAGCGTTCGGTAAGGATCATCTAGATACTGGTAGGTGAAGTAAGCGCAAATACCGAGAATCACCAGCGCCAATAAACTCGAAACGATCCAAAGTGGCCAGGAAACAGTCCCCTTTGACCCCGCTGTTTGCACGGTTGCTGTCGTCTGGGCAAAGGGAGAAATGATGCGCTGAGTCTCCCTCTCGTCCTCTGCATTGGGATTGATGGCCGACACTACTTTCTCAGTTTATCATATGCCCTAAACAACTCAAGGCCAAAGCTAGGCCTGTATATCAAAACGGAGATTTACAGCTCAGTTGCTCAAAAATCCTTTCAGCAGGTCCATCGTTTTTTGCGTTGCCTGATTGATTAATCCGCTCCCCTCCTGCGCGCCGAGCGCCACCAGCCGTGCCGTCAGGTCCTCCTGCAGATGGTCCGGCGTTCCCGTAAGATGGACATCGGCCCAGTTGAAGTCGTCATGCTGTTCGGAAAAAATTTTCGTCTGCAAATCGGGCCAACGGGCCGTCACCGTTGAGGGCAAGCCGAGCTTGAGATGCCCGTCAACCTGCCCGCCTGAATCGATCTCCACATCGCCTCCTATCCGCGTCACGTCATTCTTGCGCACATCGATATTCGTCAGGTGAAGGGTCCCGTCTTTCCACGAAAAATCACTCGTCGCCTTGTCCACCTCCACACCGGTGATATCGGGCAAGCTCACCAGCGCAGTCACCTTCCCCAGCCATGGCAGTACATTGAACTTCCCCTGGCTGACGACGATCTGCCCCGTGGCCGCGCCGGAATTATCGTCGCCTGTATAGTTCAGGTCTCCGTCCGCCAGGCCCGTAAGCTGTACCTGCCACGGCACCGCCACCAGCATGGTCACTGGAACGTCCGTTGCCTTCAGCGTCACCTTCGCGTCGTGCCCTCCGTTCAGTTCCATTTCGCCGTTTCCCGTGATGAAACCTTGCGCACATTGCATGCGCAGATTTGAAAAAGTCACCTTGTCCTGTTCTCCCCGGATCTCCACCGAGATCGTGTCCGCCATCAGCGCCCCCGCCTCCACCGACGACGCTTGAAGCTCCGTTGTCCACATCTCCGCGCCATTGTCGCTGGCCTGAAATGCCACTCCATGCACCAAAATCTGCCGTTCTCCGGAAAGCTGCACCGTCACCTCCCCCTCGTGCGCCGTGAGCTCGGTCACCTGCATCCACCCTCGCGTGCCGGACGGCATCGTCTCGGACGCCAACGCCGCCTGAGAGGGACGCAACAGCAGGGTCCACGATGAGACGTCGATACTCAGCGGCATCTTCGAAGCGAAAATGTCCTGCAAATGAAACCGCGCCGTCGCCTGGCTGATTGAACCTTTCTCCCATGGCGCGTCGGGACGCGTATTCTCCAGCCTGATTCCCGCCGCATGAATCTCCCCGTGCCAGACATCGACATCAAACGACGAAACCTCCACTTTCGCCCCGATCTCTGTCCCAAGATCGTCGACCAGAGCTTCCCTCAACCCCGTGATCTTCATCCAAGCCCAAACACCCACACCGCCGGCCAGCAGCATTAAGGCCACCACAATCCCCACGATCCACCGAACGGACGCGCTCTTCATCAAGCGAAAATTAAGGCAATCACCCGGTCTTGGCCAGCAAAGAGACCATGCAGCTCGCCTGTGTATCAAAAGCAGCCACAATAGTCTTTGGAGTTATGCTACTCGTAAAAAAACAGCCGGACACCAGTATTCCACCTCGGTATTTGGCAATAAACCGAATCTGCTTGATCAATTAAAATTTACAGTCATGCTCCACATTATATGATCACAATATTTGCGCAGGATGCGGCTGTTGTAACCACTGGCACCATCTACAACTGGGTTGATACCCCCATGTCCGTCGCCCTTTTGTTCGGCCTCGCTGGCAGCTTCTTCGTCGTCATCTACTTCCTGCGCAGACGTCACAAATAGAAAACGCCTCATGGTATTTAAACCTATATCAGATTGGAGTAACACGGTGCGGGAAGGAGGCGGACTCCTCTCTCGGCATTCACACCGACCGCCACAGGAGGCCGTGCTAAGATTCAGGTGCAACCTTGTCTAGATCGCGACATACCAAGATCGAGCTAAATGTGTCCGTTTTAAGAGGTGATCTCCTCGAAAAAGAGGAGAGCCGCTTATCAGATTTGAACTGATGACCCGCTCATTACGAATGAGCTGCTCTACCACTGAGCTAAAGCGGCGATATACAAATAATCAACGACTTAATATCGCAAACGTTCTCAAAGAACCCTTTCGCACCCTGATTCAGCAACCTGTATAGAAAGGACCGGCTAGCAGTGACTCGGTGCTCCAAGGAATGCCACATGAGTCCAAGTTATTAGTTATTCATTTGAAAAAGTCGGCGCGTGCCTTTGGCGGAACCCGTCGAGTCGGTAATACTACGCTTTGCACAAAATCCGAGGCAAGCAGATAAAGCAGCGCCTCACGGCCACGGACAACCCCGCCAACGTCATTCCCACAACCGTGCCTGATTGATTACCACGTCAACGCCTTCGCATTGATGCGCACTGCATAATGGTGCCATCCCCGAACGAAAACAAAGATTCCCCATTCAATTCAGTAAGGGGAAAAGCAGAAGCTCTCCCCCTACTGCGGAAAAATATGCGATTTGTCCGTACCGAACCTACTGGTCATCGCATTTTATAAGCGATCATCCGTCATATCGACACCCTTTGAGACACCAATGACCAACCCGTAATCGCCTCTTTAAGAAAAAGTCCTCCCCGATGAGGGAACCACCATTATTGTATTCGCGTTGGCCGTAACTTGAAACTCAGACTCTTCCTACGGCGCACAATGAAGACAAGGAAGCCCAAGCCCAGGGCGAACAGGGCCCACGTGCCCGGCTCCGGCACCACGTCCAATTGCAACGTCAGGTCCCCCGCCGAACCCACGATGACGAAATCCGCCC
>JAJSLI010000154.1 GCA_021272315.1 Methylacidiphilales bacterium
GGCAGAAGGTGAACCAAGCTCTGGGTATGAAGCAGAAAGTGCAGCAAAGGCCCTCGCGCCTGGCCCTCTTGGCTAAAGCCAAGAGCCGGGCTCGTCTGCGCTTGAACCAACTGCCCCCCGAGGAGGCCCAACGGCGCGTGAGTTACTTTCCGGCCAAGGACTGGAAATTGATCCGTGTGCCGGCTTGGCCCCCGGCCCGTGGCGTCGCCCGCGCCCATTGAAGCAAAAATACTCCTCCGACGACATCAGTCCCGTTCTCGAAGCCATTGCGCGAACGGCGCCGGGATTGGTCCTTATTGGCGGTCAGGCCGTTAATTAGTAGCCTTTTCCAATAACCGATTCAGCAGAGCCAATTGCTCACCAGCCTTTTGGTCAATCGTAACCAATTCTTTAGCATATGTAGCACTGACAACGTACTCCATATCGAGAAGGTCGTTTAAGACAGTGTCATCCTTTGCGGTCGGTAATCCATGGTGTTCCAGCCAGTGGAGCGCTAAGTTATTGAATGCAAGCTGGAACCTGAAAAAAAGAGGAGAAAGCTTGCAAAAAGCTACAGCCTCATCGCGGGACCATCCATTTTCAATAAGCAATTGAATAGCGCCGTTGGCAGCGGCGACCCCAGATTTACTCAGCCACTTTTTATCGGTCCACCTGTGGCTCCGTAAGCTTTGCAAATCTTCCGGGGAGAGATTTTGCTTCCAACTGTCAAGAGTGCTTTGTAAATCGGCTCTTTTCTTTGCTATATTCAGGGCTCCATCAGCTAGAGAATCTTGATGCAGTGTGACTAATTCCATGAGTTTAGCATGACGAGGTCTGGCTTGGCCATGAGTCCGAAGCTCTTCAAGATAAAGTCGAAAAGCATCTGTTAGGTTCGGGTTAATAATGTCAGAAGTGGGCTTTCGAGTATGTAATTCTTGTCGCAATAATTCAGAGATCGACGACCCGACTGCCACTTTCGAGGGATGCTCTCGAAGGAACATGAAATTCTTGTTCGAGGCGATTTCAAAAGCCTTTCCTTTGCACATTTCCACGAAGGCGGTGTCGATTAACACGAACAGATCGGCAGGGGTCGAATAATGAAGACGGTCATCTAAGGCGTCCGACCGCAACCTGTTTTGGTCAATAATGAACAAGTTCATCCCTTGCCCTTGGTTTTGGGATTCACCTCCGGCTTTCGCAAAGTGGCGAAGGCTTTAATAAACGTGAGGGGATGGAAGATGGTGACAGGAGGACCGATATGGCTGTCATGAAATGCCAGAGTGAGCGCATCACGTTCGATACTCAGGAGGTGCTCGGCGTCAGCCGTGATGAGAACCGGAATTTGAGCGCGGGAGGCTTCCCCGAGAAGACATCCGTCGCGAACTTCCTCCCAGGGAAGGAGCTTTCGTGTCCGCAACAGGGTTGAAAACTCCTTGGCGTACCCAAGATCAAGCGGGGGAAGAACGTGAGGTTGGATGCCCCATTCCAGCAAGCTGGTTAGGGCCTTGTGCGCCAGTGTAGCCCCTTGGGGATCGTCTTTGGCTTGCCGCGTTCGGTAGGTAGCCTCTTCTATCACCGTATGGGTTACAAGCAAGGAGTACCCCCGTTCCAGGCACAGCAGCCGGAACTTTTCCGTGTGGGGGACACCAGCCGCAAGCTGATAGATGACGTTAGTGTCCAGGGCGAGGCGCGTGTTTGACGGCGGCGCCATAAATTAAAGACATCCCTTCATTGAAGAGACTTTCGCACTGGTTATCGCTGAGATTGTTACACGCATTCCGATCCTTCCGGGCCAATACGGTTGCGGCATCCGGTTTCGGACGTTGCAACTTCTTGGATGGTTTAACTACAGCCATGGTCGGTTCGGGTTCGGATGTTCACTCATCGAGCCACCCCTTGGCAAAGGGGCCGATCCAGCGAACGAGGGAGAGTAACCCATTTTTGTAAACAAAACAACGGTCAAAAGCCTTTCCGTGAGGCCGGAATCATTCGGGGCCAGCCCAAAAAATCGACATCTTGAGAGGCAAATCAAGTCTTGAGGCGGACATCAAAATGGACACCAAATCGGTCAATTTTTGCGCGATTCAGTGCGCGAAAAAGCCACTATTTTGGACGAATGTTTGGAACCGACCCTCGCCTAGCGGACACCAAAACGGACACCAAACGAGTTAAATTTGGTTCAAAATGATAATCACGAATTCAGTTGATTTACCTCTGGAAAAAGGCAAAATAATGACGCAATCGCAGGCGAACGTTGGTCGATTCCGACCCTCGCCTCCATTTCTAATCTGTTGAAATGGAATAGCTTGCGTCGAAGAAAAGCGCCGACTGCCAGTGAAACTGCCAGTAAAAATCGAGCTTCATGCTTATCAAAGCGGGCTTGGTTCCTACTGCGGTCTTACTCGCTAACCCGGTGCATCGCATGGCGGTAGTCTCTGAAACCGGAGACAATTATGCGATTGCAGCGGTATCGGTTATTCCAACATCACGGCACCTTCTACGTCGAAAACGTGGAGACCAAGAAACAGGAAAGCTTGCGGACGAAAAGCAAGCCGGAAGCCCTCGTTCTCTTAGCGGCCAAAAACGAGGCGGCGCGGCAGCCTGCGCTCAACCTTCAGATTGCCCGCACCTATCTTGCGGCGAGCGATCCCCTCATGCCCAAGCGGACGTGGCAACATGTGCTGGACGAGATTATCAAGACGAAGACGGGGCCTACGCAATATCGCTGGACCAATGTGGCCAAGGACAAGGCGATGGTTCCGCTTCTGAGCCAAAAGCTCACCGAAACGGTCGGGGAAGACCTTTTCCGGGTCATGCAGGCCGGCACGGTCTCGACCAACGTCTTTTTGCGCCGGGTGCATAACTTCGCCCTCGACATGAATTGGCTCCCCTGGCCGGTGATCCCGAAGAAGCAGTGGCCGAAATATCACCATGCCGAGAAACGGGCCATCACTTGGGACGAGCATTTCCGCATCATCGAGCGTGAGGCCAATCCCGAGCGGAAAGCATTTTATCAACTGGCCTGGCATTTGGGAGCGTCCCAGGGCGATCTGGCGCATCTTCACGCCGAAGATATCAATTGGGAAGACAAGGTAATCACTTTTGAACGGATGAAACTGCGCGGACGCAGCGTAGGGCAACTGCCGCAGATTTCCTTTGGAACTGACGTGGCCATGATCCTGCGGCAATTGCCTTCCACTGGTCCGCTGTTCCCTTACCTCATCACCGTGCGAGCCTCCGACCGCGCCACAGAGTTTAAGCAGCGTTGCCGAGGGCTCGGGATCGAAGGTATCACCCTGCACAGCTACCGTTATGCCTGGGCTGAGCGCGCGAAGACGGCTGGGTATCCCGAACGCTTCGCCCAAGTGGCACTTGGTCACAACAGCAAAGCGGTTCATCGCGCTTATGCCCGAAAGGCATTGGTGACGGTTCCGCCGTTGGAAGAATACGAGCGCCGTCATCGGCACAAGAAAATCATCTCGGTCGATTTCAAAAGTGAACAGGCCGATGATTTGCTTACGTCAAATGCGGGAATGGAATTACGGCCTCAAGCCACACCGTGAAAATCCCGAGGGATGCTGAGGATGCCTGTCCGACAGGTCAATCGCATCGTAGCCAGAGGGCAAATAGTGGATCGGAGGCGATTTTGGAGAATGGTACCAAAAAAGTTCAATCAGTTACCATTCTCCGCATAGGCCGCGGATAGGTTCGCGTCATACGCACCAAACCTATCCGACTATGTACGACAACAATCCCCTTACGTTTTTAAACCTGCGCCGTCTCCCGGCCCGCGTCGATTACCAAGGGGCCGCGTACCTGCTGAATTTCGAGGTCGTGGCCATCCGTGCCTTGGTGGAGCTTGGCTTCCTCAAGCCTTTGGGCAGCCCGAAGGGAATGGAGCACAAGTATTTTGCTTCCCGCACGCTCCTGAAACTGGCCGAGGATGAAAAGTGGCTCCATGACGCCTCTCGCGCCGTCTCGAAATATTGGGCGGAAAAGAACGGACGACGCAAAATCGGCAGGCTTCCGCGCCTGCAAGACACACCGACGAACCGAAAAGCAACCGCAACTCTCGAAGCGTTTTGAAGCCCAACCGCCCCTTAAAAGCCAAAGCTGGGGCGGTTGGGAAGCAAAACGTGCACGCCACCGAACATGAAAACGAACAACTCCTGGGATGCCTGGATAGAAGAACAAGAACAACAGCTCCAACTGCGCCGCCACCGGATTATTGAACAGGCGGGTTGTTTCATGGTCCGCTTTATCGTCGATGATGCCACCCGCATCCTGCCCTATTCGTATTTCACACGGGCCGAATGCAATGTTCAGAACGACCATTTCCAAATCGTGGCTCTCTGGCCGGGTTTCACCGTGACCATTGAGGGTTACCACCTCGATCAACTCACCGACTTGCTAGCCGAACACCGGCTGCATTCGGTCACGCTTCGCACGGGAATCGAAGAAGACCGTGGGGAAGGAGAGCTTTATCTCGAACGAATCGGCTTCGCCTCCGCAGGTGTTCAGAAGAGTGACTCGCTTACCAGCGAAGTTTACTTTACCTCTTAACATTGCGGACTTCGTCTGGACGTATCGTCACAACTTTGCCTTGCTTCCAGACCACAACGGAACGGCCTGCCCGCCGATGCTCCTCCAAAGCCGTGGCCACGGCAGTTTTAACGCCTGCATCAATCTTCTGGCGAAGTTCTTTTACTTTGTCGGCAGTCATGATGGCTTTTTGATGACTTGTTGCCAGGTTTCCGAAGCAAGGATGGTCAAGGATTCAACCCGACCTCCATACGCTATCAACCGAGGCTCGCTTTCCGAATTATCATACACCTCCCAAGTATTGGCAAGGGGCATGTAAAGCTCTCGTAGGTTATCCAACCCCCGCCGATACCGCCGTCGAATGTCGGTCTCGACCACGCCATGTCCACCTGCCTGCACCCGAGCCGCAACCCGGGCGACCGCCATGCCCGCACTGGGCAGCCAGAGGAAGAGCAAATGGACATCAAATCCGTTTTCTTGTTGCTGGCGCAACCAAGGAGCGAAGGTGCGGGACGACAAGGTGGTCTCAAAGGCAAAATCCACATGTTGCCGGGCCAGTTCATCCAAGCGCTTCAGCATGATTCGACCTGCCGATAAGGCTACGTTCTCCGGGCGAAAGGCGGACAACCCTTTGGCGATGTCATCGGCATTAACGAATTCCACGCAATTCAAAAAAGCGGGCAGCAGGGTTCGCGCCGTCGTGCTTTTGCCAGCACCATTGGGGCCGGCGATGACAAAAATGTTCGGCATGGTGGGTGGCCTGATTGGGGCAATAAATTCCCGTCGGTAGAATTGCGCTTGGTTTCAAAAGTGAAAAGAGAAATTACCGGAGGGCAAAGTCCAACGCGGGATAATCAGCTTCGCCTCCGCAGCCGTCGAAGGGTTGGGAGGCCACTACTCGCGTAAACTTGCGCAAACACAGACACTACTCACTAAGGTTGTCTCTGAAACAGGTGATTAAATGGATGCCATGAAATCAGGCAAATCACGGCATAGACCAGATCAAAAAGGGCGACTTGAAAAGTTACTCTCCCACTTTCTTTCATTACCACGCTTAACTCCTCCACAGCACCTTAACGGAGATGCTCAAAGTCGTGCTGGAATAGAGCTACATGAATTTCTTCCAGCTTGAAGACAAAAAATAACCCCACCGCTTTTATGTACGACAACAACCCCATAACCTTTTTGAATCTCAACCGTTTGCCCGCCCGCGTCGATTATCAAGGCGCGGGGGTCTTGCTCCACTTTGAACCTGTCGCCATCAAGGCCCTGGTCGAAATGGGCCTTCTTAAGCCTGCGGGCAATCTCAGGGGATCGGAGCACAAATATTTTTGCACCAAGACCATTCTGAAACATGCCGACGACGAAAAATGGGTCAATGAGGCGACACGAGCCGTCTCCAAACACTGGTCGGTAAAAAACGCGCGTCGAAAGTCTCGACGTATCACAGGGACCTTGGATCAATCGCCACGGCCACTGGAATCACAATAAATCAATTGCACCGATAGCCCTTAAAGAAAAGTTCATGTACATCGAAGAATTCATCACTCCCGCGATGGCGTGCAGCGGCGTCAGTATTGGTTCGGTGGTCCGCAAGGGGAACGTCCTGCTTTGTGAGTCCGACGACGTGGACATCGAACGCATCATGATTGAATTTGAAGATGAAGAGATCGCCCAAGACTTTGAGCGTGCGCTGGAAAATAATGCCGCCCGTATCATCATTGATGAGGATACCTCGCTCGATGCAGCTCCCGAAGAACTCAGAAACGAATATCTGCTTTGCGAGGCTGCCGGAAATCAGGAGCGACTGGAAGAACTCCATAAGGAACTTTGGGAAGAATATGGCATTCATCCCGACAAAGACGAGCCACGTAAAACTTCGGGAATCAAACGGATAGCAGTCATGCACGATACCGGCGTATCGGCTTATGGTTTCCGGGGCATGGAATCGGCTTTGCGGGAATGGATGAAGGCTCACGGTTTTCCCGTGACCGATTGGAACCTTCGTGTTTGTTAAGATGGCTATTGTGGGGAGATATATTGTTGTAATCTCGGCGGCAACGGTGGCGGGCGCGGGGCGGAGGGGGAGCAGCGGCCCGCCACGGTTGCCACTTATGACAGGAGTCCCCGAAGCGGTGCCAGCAGGCACGGCGAGAGGGGCTTGAGGGCGATTAGCCTGCGTACTCCCGGCTTATTTCGGCCAACTCCTGATCGGCTCGCTAACGGAGTGCTCCTTGGTTGCCCTTTAATGGTGGAGTGACCAGTCCCACAAATTTCCCACGCGGCAAGCCATTCCAAAGTAAACTGGAACCAGTCGCGCAAGTCATTCGCGACCTGCGCCAGCATCGCAAAAGCTACCGTGAAATCGCGCAAATCCTGCGCGACGAGCATGGCATTGCCGTGGATCGCACCACGATCTGGAGCTTTGTCAAAGTCCGGTCGCATCCGCGCCGCGTCATCACGATGGCGGATGAAGCCTCAGTTGTCACGGTGAGAAGGCCGTCATCGGTTGCGGATGGGCGCGAGGCTATCGCCGCCCTGAAAGCCAAGCCGGCCCCCGTGCCGAAAAAGCCCCTTTTTACCTACGACGAAGAAAACCCCCTAACCCTCAAAACTGAAAAAACATGAAACCCTCGAAAAAAGTCGTCTTTACCCCCGGCGGTAAAGGCGGAGTCGGAAAAACCACGGTCAGCGTCGCGCTGGCCGAATGGTACATCGAAAATCAAATCCCCTGCACCCTGCTCGATCTCGACACGGAAAATAAGAAGAAAGGCAGCTTTGCCCACTTCTTCCCGGATCGGACGGTCAAAATTGACATCAACACGCCAGCGGGGCTTGATGCCTTTATCGACCATGCCGACAAGGAACCGGCGGTCATTTTGGCCGACATGGGCGCGGGGAGCGGTAAAGTCGCCGCCCACTGGTTCCATTCCATGTACGAGTCGGTGAAGGAGTCGCTGTCGTTTACCGCCTTGAGTGTGGTGACGAGCGATCCGGCCAGCGTTGAAAGCCTGCTGAGTTGGGCGGCGCAATTGCAGGACCGCGTTTCCTACGTGGTCGTCCTCAACCAGCAGGAAGACAACCAGGTCGGCTTTTCCTATTGGGAAAGTACCACGGAAGCCAAAACCTTCCGCGCTACCTTTCATCCTGCCATTATCCACATGGATTCGCGGCTACCGGACCTCCAGCATGCCATGCGCAACCACGGGTTCACCCTGGGTCAAGTCGTCCGCCGGGAGGCCCAAGCTTCGGAGTTGGACAAGACCAGCCTGGTGGTCCGCGCCCAGGCTTACCGGCGCCGGCTCTTTGCCGAATTTGACCGGATCAAGGAGGCACTGCTGCCATGAAACCCGACATCTTTGACACTATTGCGGTTTATGTGCCGGAAGCTCACCGGCAGGACTATTGGCGCATGGTGGCCCGGTTCCGGCAACTCAAACCCGATGACGAAATTCTCAACATCATCCTGGCCATGGGCATCCTGACTTTCCTCCTGCGGGAATTACCTGCCGATCTGATCGAAGAGAGGAAAGCATGGGAGACTCAATTCCATGCCTTTCGCGCGGAAATGGGCAAAATGATGGAAGGAAGCACCCGGCAGATAGTCTCCGCGGGCAATCATGTCGAGGCGGTGAACAAGGCGGTGGAAAAGGGCAGTGTCCAGTTCCGGGAAGGCGCGGCCCAAATCGAGAGAGCCTCCCGCGAAGCGGTGCTGCAGATCGACATCGACGGCATGGCCAAAAAGCTCACGGCCCGCGTGGAAGAGCGGGTGGTCACCCGGTTTGAGACCCTCTCCAAAACCATGGAAAAGCGATTTGACCTGATGGAAAGAGTGGGCGAACAAGCAAGGCAAACCCTGGAGCATTTGCAAAGCGTCCACTTGGGACGAATGACCGCCACCATTGCGGCGATAGTCGTGATGGTGTGTGGATGGACTGGCCTGGCGGTTTATTGGCATCTCGAAGATGCGGATAAAGCCGCTCTCGACGACAAACTGGCCCAGGTCGAACAGATGGCCACGGCCAACCAGGATGCGTTCGCGGCCCTGGCCGTCAACAACATCAAGGTCGAGGTGGCCGATGTCATCGTAGATGGTCAAAAGCAACTTGGCCAGAAGGCGCTGCGCATCACCCCCGCTCTTGATGTGCAAACGGAAACGCCGGATGGCCAGCCCAAGTCCGGCCTCATCAGTTTTGCCGTGCCGGTGACCTATCAGGATCAAATCGAGCGCAATCAGGATGAAATCAACCGCCTTTGGCGCAATTACAATTCCAAATGAATTCCCACAAGCTCCCACAAGGTTCCCACATGGCCATGATTTTCATCCCGGAAACTTCCCACAAGTTCCCACAAAACTCCCACGCTGTGGGAGCTTGTGGGAACAAATGGGCTTCCACTTTTTCCACCTTGGGCTGTGCCAAGGAGAGATGTCTGTTGACTCTACATGATCCCCTCATGGCTATGGAAACCTGGAAATGAGGATGTAATTATGCTGAGGATTATTTGTAGTGAAAATGCCAAGCAAGCTAAGAGCTATTATACGTCCAGCCTGAAATATGAGGGTAATGAGTATAAGCTGGGACACTATTATGCCGAGGAACAGGAGATCGTTGGATCGTGGCAGGGTAAGGGCGCTGAACGCCTGGGGTTAAGCGGCCGGGTCGACCAAAAGTCGTTTGAAGCCCTGTGCGATAATCACCTTCCCGGCACGAAAGATTGCCTGACGGTGCGGATGAAGGAAAATCGCCGAGTCGGTTATGACTTCAATTTCAATTGCCCGAAAAGCGTTTCCGTGGTTCATGCCTTGACCGGGGACGACCGTATCCTTGGCGCATTTCGTGAATCGGTGGCGGAAACCATGCGTCAAATCGAATCGGAGATGAAGACGCGGGTTCGGATCGCGAAAGCCAAGGAAGATCGAAAGACGGGAAACATGGTTTGGGGTGAATTCATCCATTTCACCGCCCGTCCGGTGGAAGGCCGGCCCGATCCCCATCTTCACGCTCATTGCTTTGCCTTCAATGCCACTTATGACGCCGTGGAGAAGCGTTGGAAGGCGGGTGAGTTCAGCGCCATCAAAAGGGCGGGTGAATACTACGAAGCGGCCTTTCATGCCCGTTTGGCGCATAAGGTCGCGGCATTGGGTTATGCCGTGGGCCGCTCCGGTGAGTGGTGGGAGATCCAAGGAATATCCCGTGATGTTCTGGAAAAATTCTCGCAACGGACGGAAAAAATTGAGCAGGCGGCCAAGGAACAGGGTATCAGCGATGCCCAGGCCAAGGGAACACTTGCCGCCCTGACTCGTGAAAAAAAGGTGAAAACGTCTCTGGCTGACTTGAAGCGGGAGTGGGGCTCCCGGCTGACTCAGGAAGAGAAAGATTCCTTGCTCAGGTTAAAGGGCCGGCATCAAGGTCAGCTTGTCACCGCCCGCGAGTCGATGGATTACGCCCTGGCTCATTGCCACGAACGGGCCTCCGTAGTTACGGACAAGGCTTTGGTTACGGAAGCCCTGTGGCATGGCATCGGCCATGTCCAAGTCGAACAGGTGGAACGGCAAATCTACCGGGATGAGATTTTGATCAAGGAGATGGACGGGAGGCGGTGGTGTACAACAAGGGAAGTTCTCGGCGAGGAAGTGGAAAATATCCGGTTTGTGCAAAAGGGCTATGGTCGATACCGCCCGCTCCATGCCGGGACGTACACCTTTCAAAACAACCGGCTCGGGCAGGATCAAGCGGATGCCGTCCGGCATGTACTGGCATCGCCGGACCGGGTGATTGCCATTCGCGG
>JAJSLI010000167.1 GCA_021272315.1 Methylacidiphilales bacterium
GCGAAACGTGCCAAACGAATCGCAGTCGAGCGCGTCCCGGATGTCGCGCATCAGCTCCAGGTAAAAATGCAGGTTATGCAGGCTGACCAGAACCAGTGCGAGGATTTCACCCGCTTTGAATAGATGCCGAATATAGGCGCGTGTAAAATTTTGACAAGCATAACAGCCGCAACCGGGTTCGAGAGGCGCCCCATCCAGCCGGTACTGTGCACCCCGCAGGTTAAGGGTGCCCGCGTGGGTGTAGACGGTGGCGTGGCGGGCGACACGGGTGGGCAGGACGCAATCGAAGATGTCAACGCCGCGGGCGACAAGCTCGACCATTTGATGGGGCTGACCGAGTCCCATGGCGTATCGGATTTTGCCTTCGGGCAAATGGGGCACAGTGGCGTCGACGGCCTTGTACATTTCGACTTCGGGCTCGCCAACGCTGACACCGCCGATGGCATAACCATCGAAGTCAAGGTCAACGAGGGCGCAGGCGCATTGCTCGCGTAGGTGAGGAAATTCCCCGCCTTGGACGATACCGAAGAGGGCCTGTTCCGCAGTCGGGCGCGATTCGTTTTCGGCAATCAGACAGCGGTGATGATCAAGCGAAGAGCGGCCCCAGGTAATGGTGCGCCGGACGGCAGCGGCGACATGAGCTTCGTCGCAGGGCCAGGGCGGGCATTCGTCAAAAGCCATGATGATGTCGGAACCAAGCGCGTGCTGGATGGAGATCGATTCCTTCGGACCAAGAAAAAAACTGGAGCCGTCAAGGTGCGAGCGGAAGGCGACACCCTCGTCGGTGATTTGGCGGAGCTTGGCGAGGCTGAAGACCTGGAAGCCGCCGCTGTCGGTCAGGATCGGCTTATGCCAATTCATGAACCGGTGCAAGCCGCCGAACTCGCGGAAGATTTCGAGGCCGGGACGGAGAAAAAGATGGTAGGTGTTGCCGAGGATGATCTGCGTACCCATGACGTCAAGATCGCGTGGGGCAACGGCTTTCACGCTCGCCTGCGTTCCCACCGGCATGTACTGGGGCGTTTCGATGACTCCGTGACTGGTGGTGAGCCGACCCCGCCGCGCCCGGCTGGACGGTTCAATTTTGAGAAGCTGGAACATTATTCGTCGCAGGAGCGTTGGTCTCCGGCGCGGAAGCGGGAGTCACGGACGGTGGCAGGATGGTGACATTGGTTGCCGGAGAGGAATTAGTCAGATCAGCGGGATTAACGGGTTGAGCCCGTGGATAGACCGGCTCAGATGGCGCGGCATTGGTTATGGTGTCGCTCGTCGTGACGGAGGCCAGTGCCGGCTCGAGGTTGGTCGCGGGTGAGGGTGAAGCGATTTCAGAAGATGCCGGTGCCGCCACGACCGGAGCGATGATGGGCGCGGGCGCTGTGGCAGCAGGCGCGTTCTGTTCTTTGCCGCCCACGTCAGGCACCGTGTGGCTGTAGAGCGCGATCAAAAGACCACCGCCGAGAAGAACCCTGTAGGTGGCAAAGCCGTTGAAGGTATGGGACTGAACAAACCGAAGCAGCCATTTCACCGCAAAAAAAGCGACGATGCCCGAAACAAAAAACCCTATAGTGGTGTCGATGATCAATTGATGACTAATGCCATGGAAGTCATTGCGATTTTTTAGAATAGTGTGGACGCTGGCAGCAAGCATGGTGGGAATGCCGACAAGCAAGGAAAACTCGGTCGCAGCGGACCGTTTTATGCCGACGGAGAGGCCCGCCATGATGGTTGCACCGGAGCGGGAACTGCCGGGGAAAATCGCGGCAAGAACTTGCGCACAGCCAACCAGGACAGCTTCGAACCACGAGATATCCTCATGGGGATAAAGATTCCGGGCAAAAAGCTCGATGGCAAAAATAACAAAACCACCAATCAGCATCGCCCAGGCAAAGTTGGCGAGCGATTCAGTGAGTTTGTGGTGGCCCATGAGCTTCGTGATCACCAGGTAGAGAGCCAAGGTGATGACGAAGGAAGCGAAAATCCTGACAAGGTAACCGCGCGCTTCGCGGTTTTGCAGGTTGCCGAACAGGACTATGAGCTTGTGCCAGTAGATGAAAAGGACGGCCAATATGGCGCCAACCTGGATCATAACATTGAAAATGTCGGGTTGCCGGCCACCGAGGAGATGTTCGGCGATAAGCAGGTGCCCGTTCGAAGAAATGGGCAGGAACTCGGTCACTCCCTCGACGATACCTAGGACGATGATCTGCAGATAATGAGTCAGGTGGTCCACCGTGTCGGCTTAGCACGTTCGGGTAAAATTCAAATCACAATCGTGTGACCCGATATTCCTGTCATGATTCAGTTGAATAGCACGCGGCAAGCTGACATTTTAAGGTCATGCCGAGACGTCGATACGATTTGGAAAGAAGCGAGGCACGCCATCTTGCCCCTTGTGCACAGAGTAGTGCCTCTTCGCGGGGCCGGGCTCGTCCGGAAGACCAGCATCCCTTTCGTACTGTATTCCAGCGCGACCGTGACCGGATCGTCCACAGCCGCTCATTCCGACGGCTGGAATACAAGACCCAGGTCTTTCTCAACGGCTCGGGTGACGATTACCGGACGCGAATGACCCACACCATCGAGGTTTCGTGCATCGCGAGGACGCTGGCCCGCTCGCTCGGCCTGAACGAAGACCTCGCCGAGGCAATCGCGCTGGCGCACGATCTCGGCCACCCGCCCTTTGGACATCTCGGCGAAGAGACGCTTGACCGACTAATGGCCAAGCACGGCGGTTTCCGGCACAACATGCAGAGCCTACGCGTGGTCGAGGAACTCGAGTTGAAATATCCCGAGTTCAATGGGTTGAACCTGACCTGGGAAGTGCGTGAGGGCCTGCATAAACCCTATCCGCCAAACGTCTTGGGAGAGGGCCTTATCCAGCCTTCACTCGAGGCGCAGGCCGTCGATCTGGCTGACCAGGTCGCCTACATCTGTCACGATCTCGATGACGGGCTCGAATCGGGCTTGATCAACGAACAGGAACTCGAGGCGCTTGAGCTTTGGCGCGCTACGCGGATCGGAGCGCTCTCCTCCTACCCGCATCTCGATCAAGAGCGGGGCCGCTATTACGTGCTGCGCTGCCTGCTCGGGCGACTGGTCGACGACGTCATCACTCAGTCGAGTAAGGCGATTCGGGAGCGCAGCCCGCAAACCAGCGACGAGGTGCGGCGCCAGGCGGCTCTGATCAGCTTCTCGCCCGAAACGGCAAAAGTCGCCGGGGAATTGCTCCGGTTTCTTTACGATCGGTTTTATCATCACCCGGACTTGGTCGCGCTGCGACAGCGTTCGGTTGAATGCCTAAACCAGCTCTTCGACCTGCTGGTGAGCCACCCTCATCTGCTCAGTCCGCAGTTCGAGACTCGCGTGAAAAAGGACGGTATCCATCGCGCCGCTTGCGACTATCTCGCCTGCCTGACCGACAGACAGGCCTACGCCCAACACCAGAAATTTATTGGCGGATTGCCCTCCCTGGAAGTCTCGCGTCTGGAACAGTCGGCCCTCCTTTAAGTCATCGTTGCCATGGCTGATGCCCCTTTTCCCCCAGCGATCATCCAGCCCGCTTCGGACAAGGTCCAAACCGTAGGACAGGTGGACCTGCGTCCGTTAACCACAAGCGAGCTGATCGACCGCGGTTTCACGCTTTACCGCGCTCACTTTGCCGGATTTCTGCTTTTGGCCCTTATTTGTCAGACCACGCCGCTGCTCAGCCAAATCCTGATCACCATGACCGGAATTACCCCCACCCCAGCCGATGTCATGGCCAACCTTGCCGGGTGCTTAACCCGGCTGGGCGCTATGATGTGCGTCATGCTGGTGGCACAGTTAGCCGTTTTTGGTTTTGAAGTGATGCTGACATTTTATATTTCCGATGCCTATCTGGGTAAAATTCCCTCAATCACAGATAGCCTGCGCAAGCTTGCAACTCGCGTGAAGGCCTCAATCTGGACATTCGTGTTAAACCGCGTCCTGATTGGCCTGACACTCATTTTCCCTCTTATGGTGATGGCTGCGGCCTATGTCTACGCCGTGAGGTATCCGCCGACGGAATTTCTTCCCATCGTGCTATTCGCAGTGGTGGGCGCCCTGCTTTTTATCGCTTCATTGGTTCCGGTGCTGGTCGTTTTCATGCGCATTTGGGTGATCCTCCCTCCTCTTGCGCTGGAAGGGCTCTCCGGCTGGAAGGCGGTCTGGCGTTCCGTGGAACTTGTCCGGTATGATCCCGGGCTGGGCATCCTCTACTGGGGCGAAATGCGACTGAGTTTCCTTCTGCTTCCACTATTTGTGATCGAGTTGTTGATTCTTTTCCTGACTTCGCTACCACTCACCGTGGTCGAATTCAGCGAAGCTTTGCGGCACGGCGCAGCCCAGTTAAATGCGCCGCCTGATGCGACCATGATCATCAGCACCGTTCTGACCTTCTTTGCGGGGTCGCTGATTCTTCCGCTCTACCCGATTGCCACCACCCTTTTCTACTACGACGTGCGCATACGACGCGAGGGTTTCGACTTGGAATTCATGGTAAAGAATCTCGAAGGTGGACAACGATGAAATGGACGCTTCTTGCCTTGGTCCTGGCCGCGCTCGGCTGTCTTGGCGCAAGGCCGGCACGCGCCGCTGACGATTCATCCGTATCGGGCTCCCAACCCACACCGGTGACCGATCCCGCGCAGGTGGCCGCCCGTTACCACGCAATACTGCAAAAGCCCGAGTTTCACGATTCGGGCGAGGTTGATGTGGACGAACGATTTCGCGATATGCTCACGCAGTGGTTCTTCAAGCTCGGAAAAAAAATGAGCCAGTTCAAATACGTCAGCGAAATGTCGCGAGTAGCTTCGATCATGCTTACCGGCATGGTCATCCTCTGCTTTGGCGGCGTAATCTACGTCATCATGCGCGTCTACCGGTCCCGGGCTGAACTCAGCTTGGACAACGCGGTGGACACGCCGGGGAGAAAGACCTTCCGCTCGCCTGAGGTTTACGAGATGGAAATCCAGGAGGCGATCCGAGCCGACGACTGGCACGCAGCTTGGCTGGCCGCTTGGCGGCAATTTCTTTCACGCCTTGAAAACCGTCAGGTCGTTGAGGCCGACCGAACGCGCACCAACCGCGAGTACCTCGCTCAATTGCGCCAGAGGGCTCTCCCCTCTCCGACGCTGGCGCTACTCACCATCATGGTCGACGCTTACGACTGTTTTATCTACGGCCACAGGCCAATAACCGAATCCGACTGGCATCTTTTTCACCAGCAGGTCAGCGAAGTTGGCCTGCTGCTGCACCTCGACGACAAGAACCCGCTACTCAAGCCAACCCCGCCATGAACCGCAACCTCGTTTACGTCCGCGTGCTGCTGGTGGTGCTCGCTCTTGTGGCACTGCTCGCTTTCTTTGCCCGTACGCCGCATCAAGCCCCAAGTGAAACCTGGCTCCCGTCGAGTTTTAATCCCGTCGGAGCAGGTTCAATGGCCTTTTACCAAACGCTGGCGGAATTGAACTGGCCGGTCGAGCAGTGGCGCGACCCTTTCAGCCGCCTTTCTGATTTTGGTACAGGCAACGTGCTAATCATCACTCGTTCGCCGGTCGGGGCGCGGGTCGACTTCACAGAACAAGAGACGCAACTGCTCGATAATTGGGTGAAGGGGGGCAACACGCTGTTGTTAATGGGCTCGTTGACCAGATCGGAGGACACGCGTGCGCTTCTGCGCGAATTCGGGTTTACCGTACCCGAGTCAGCCCACACGGTTTCCGATATGTTCGAGTCGCTTGATCCACGGATCAAGCCACCAATTGAACTTCAGCCGACCGATTCATCGGCGGGAACCGGCACGCTGGTCTTGGCCCAGTGTGCGCCGCTCCCCTTTACCTATCCCGCCGGCGGGAAGACGCTCTGGCAGGGAAACGGCGAGCCCTATGTCATCAATGTGCCGGTCGGTGCGGGGAGTCTCATTTGTGTTGCTTCGGATCGTTTGTTGAGCAACGCCTACGTTGACCGGGGAAACAATCTGGCCATCGTGCTGCATTTATTGACGCCGGATGGCCTGATGCCACGACACCTTTTCTTCGAGGAGAGTCATCACGGCTTTTCCTCAACCTTCGCCATCGTGCGGTTGCTCGACCACCCGGGCGTTCGCTTTGCCGGAATGCTGGCGCTCCTTGGGCTGCTCGCTTTTTTTGGCTCATCACTGCTCCGCTTCGGTCCCATTGTACCGCTCGACCATTCATCGGGCCGCTCGGCGCTCGAGTTCGTCGATGCCATCGCCGATCTCTACCAGCGAGCTGATCTGCGCAATGATACACTAAAATATCTTTTCATCGAAACCCACCAGCGGGTGCTCCAACGGCTCAATCTTCCCCCGACCGCTTCGCATGACCTCATTGCCTCGCGTCTCCGGCAGATAAACCCGCAATTGCCCAAATGGAAAAAACTGGCGCAACGCTTCGATTCTCACGATTATGTACAGGGTCTTCCGCCGTCAGGCTGGTTGAAGACGGCCCAGGACCTAATCGCAATCAAATCCGCCATGGCATGAACTCGATCCTTGCAACCCGAGCCGCGGAAATCCGGCAGGAAGTTAAAAAAATCATCGTTGGCCAGGAGACGCTGGTTGAAAAAACGCTCATCGCCCTGCTCGCTGGTGGCCATGTCATTCTGGAAGGCGTGCCCGGTCTTGCCAAGACGCTTTTCGCCCGGGCGCTCGCCGCGAGCCTCCGGCTCAAGTTCAAGCGCATTCAGTTTACACCAGACCTCATGCCTTCCGACTTGATCGGCACAAACGTTTTTCAACCCGATACTCATACCTTCAAATTTTTACCCGGACCGATCTTCGCCGATATTCTCCTCGCAGACGAAATCAACCGCACACCGCCGAAAACACAGTCGGCGCTGCTTGAGGCGATGGAGGAGCACCAAGCCACCGTCGATGGAATTTCCTATCCCCTGCCCGAGCGCTTCTTCGTCATCGCCACGCAAAATCCGATTGAGTATGAGGGCACTTTCCCGCTGCCCGAGGCGCAGACCGATCGTTTTCTCTTCAAAATCAAGGTCGATTATCCAACGCCGGCTGACGAGTTGACGCTTCTCCAACAAAGCCCGTTTTCGAGCCGCGTGGAGGATGTTATCCAGCCGTTGGCATTCACAGACGAACTTGCTGCAATTCGACAGGAGATCGAAGCGGTGACCATTGACCGGTCAATCTACGATTATACGCTGCGTCTACTCACCACCTCGCGACAAAGCCCGCACCTCGCACTCGGGGCTAGCCCCCGTGCGGGTCGCAACTGGATCAAGGCCGCCCGTGTGCTGGCCGCGCTGCGTGAACGTAATTTCATCACACCCGACGATATCAAGGAACTTGCCTACCCCATTCTCCGCCACCGTCTCGTACGCAAAGCCGAGACCGAAATCGAGGGCACGACGGTTGAGCAAGTGATCGATCAACTCCTCGCTTCGGTTGAAGTGCCGAGGTGATACCATGCAGGCTCTGACCTTTCTGGTCGTACTCCTGATTTTTTAGCGATGACCGCCTCTCTTTTTTTGGCGGCATGGGCCTACGGGCGCAGACTTTCCGTAAAACAGGAGCCCCATTGTTCAAATACATCCCCCGCCGAAGATCTTCAGAACGACGACGACTAGCCTTAAAGAACGTGACCCATGGTTTTTTTGCCCCGTTTTTATTTTACGCTGGTTACGGCAATTTTGCTCGCGCTGGCTTCGACCAACCTGTCGGGTAGCATGACGGCAAGTCTCGTGGTGACGATGTTACTCACTGGTGCGGTACTGACCGACGTCGTCTTTATTCCCTCCGAAGCGTTACACGTTAAGCGCAATGTGCCGCCGATCCTGCGACAGTCGCAGCCCTTCACGGTTGAGCTGACCCTGTTCAACCAAGCGGAGCGAAGGATAACCTTTGAAGTAGTTGATTCGCCTCCGAGCGACTTTACTGGTTCCGCGAAAATCATCACGCGACGGCTTCCGGCTCACCGCGAAATTATGCAAACTTACACACTAAAAAGTTTTCGCCGGGGTGTTTTCGATTTTGGCGCGATCTTTTACCGCGTCACGGGTCCCTTGGGCCTGATCCAGCGCCAAGGCAGGATTGACTTGCCGCAACGTGTCCAGGTATTACCCGATCTGGCGGGCGAAGATTCGCGCGATTTGCAACTCGCTCTGGCCGGCGCGCTGCATACCGGGCGCCGAAAATCACTGCAGCGCGGCGAAGGCAGCGAATTTGAATCTTTGCGCGAACACCAGCGTGACGACGATTTCCGCCACATCGATTGGAAAGCCTCGGCCAAGCGCGGCAAGCTGATCAGCCGCCAATATGAAACAGAGCGGGACCAGCGCCTCATGATTATGCTCGATTTTGGCCGGTTGATGAGTCCGAAAATCGGACCCTACCGCAAGCTTGATTATGCCATTAACGCCTCGGTGCACCTCGCGCAGATCGCGCTCCACAAGGGCGACTTGGTCGGATACGCCCTCTTCAACGACGAATTGCGTGCCTTCGCCGAACCGAAAAAGGGCCAGGCACAGATGTCCCATTTTGTGCGTAACCTCATCTTGATTCAGCCCTCACGTTTCGAGTCCGATTACACTGCGGTTTTCCATCACGTCATGCGTCGTTGCTCACGTCGCACGCTTATTATTTGCTTTACCGACTTGAGCGATTCGGAGTCTGCGCGCAGCCTGCTTCAAGCCGCCTTGCCACTGCGTCCCCGGCATCTGCCGGTCATCATCACGGTGAGCAACTCCGAAATCCTTGCCGTTACGCGTAACGAACCAGAGAACGAGTTCGAGGTCTACAGGCATGTCGCCGCCATGGAGATCTGGAACGAATACCAACGCACTCTACGCGGTCTGCGCAGTCGCGGCGTACAGACCGTCAGCGTACCCGCTCAGGACCTCAGTACCGCGACTATCAACGAATATCTCCAAATCAAGGAAACGGCGCGGCTTTGATTGTTCCGCCATTCCCATGGCAGCCTCCGATGAGGGCGGACTTTAAGCCTGCTTTTCTGACTCTCCGGTCAACAACAGATATAACCAAAACAGGCCGCCGAGCACCAATCCGAGTACGATCTTGAACCAGACCGGAAAGTGGGATGGTGAAATGAATGCTTCGATACAGCCAGCGATGATCAGGGCGGGCACACTGGCCAAGGCCATTCGCACGGCGGAACGTCCCTGCACGGCAAGCGCGTCAGCGCGCGACCATGAACCGGGATTAAGCAGCGCGTTGGCAACGACGAAACCAGCGCCACCCGAAACGACAATAGCACTAATTTCAAGGAGACCATGCCCGGCGATGAACTCGAGGGCGACTCCCAGCAGACCGTATTTGGAACAGAGCTTGAGCACAACCCCGAGCAAGAAACCGTTGACGAAGAGAACCCAAAAGGTCACCAGACCGAAGGAGAGCCCTCCGGCGAATGCAAAGAGGGCGACCGAAATGTTGCTCGTGAACAGGAGCGTGGAAGAGACTGCACCCGGCAGCACGTTGAAGACGCTTTCGGTCCACATATGACCTGAATAGATCGAGTTCAGCACCTCGGTGGGCAGAATGATGAGCGCCACACGCTCGTCAAACTGGACCGCCGAAAGCCCAAACGCAATACCGAGCAGAAACACAATGCCCGACCAAATCACAGCCTGCAGGTGACCGCGGATCGCCTGCGGAATATCATTGCGAAAAAAGCTGCATGCGATTTGCAGAGTCAACCGGTGAGGGCGATAAATTTGGTGATGGGCTCGTGCCACCAGCTGATGAAGAAACAACAGCAGCGTTGTCCCGCGGTAATGCGTTTGCGCAAAGGCTAAGTCACCCGTGGTCGAGCGGTAGAGCGCACTTAGTTCCTGTAGGAATGGGCGACTGGTACGGCGCGGTCCACGCGTCTCAATCACGCCGAGCATCGTTTCCAACTTTTGCCAGCGGGGGCGGTTCTTGCGAACGAAGGCGCCGAGGGTCATGGGTTTCTCAGATACGCCGTGCCAATTCAAGGAGCCATTCCTCGGACGGCAGCGGGGAAAGTTCCAGATCGGTTCCCCTGACGAGGGGTTTGAGGTTTGCCTGGAGCGAAACCGCCAGCCGTGCACGCTGATCGGGCTGAAGCTGCGTTCGGCGGCTGAGGTAACGTTGCAGCAGTTCCCACTGGGCCGGGTCCAAGCGGACGGACGGTACCGGGGTATTTTGGTTGGGTGCCGTGGCCGCCTCAATCGCGTCAAAAACAGACCAGTCGATAGGTGTCTCATGGATGACCAGCGTTCGCGCCATCAGATCGCCGAGACGTTGCGCATTGCGGCTGACAAAAATCATCAACAGACCAATCAGTCCCATTGGCCCGAAGGTGTCGATGGGGCGCGAAAGGTTGCGTAAAAGAACATCGATCAAGCTCACCGGCGTCCCGTCGACCTTGATCACCCGGAGATGAAGCAACCGCTTGCCTGGCGTCTGACCGTTCCAAAACCATTCGAAGAAATTGAAGTAGCCCCACTGGAGTCCGAAGACGAGCAACAGAAAAAGCATCGTAATCGCCGATGAACCAAACCGGTCGATCCAATCCGCCCCTTGGTTGCTGGCGAGCAGGCTGACCGTAACATAACCAACAAGGAGCAGGAAGGCGCAACAAGCAATGTCAACCAGGATGGCCAGCGTACGGCTGCCGACGTTGGCGACTTCAATTTGCAGGTCGATTTCTTCCGGCAGTTCAAGTGCGGTCTTGCGCGTATCCCAGGTCTGACTCGGGGTGTTCATGTCGCTTGGGTTTGCTGATTAGTTCAAAAAAGCGCGTTCCTGTTACACCGGCCAATTCTAACGGCGTTCGGGTATACCCGCCACTGGAATCACCACTCCAGAACGACGCTTGCCCAAGTTAGGCCGCCGCCGAACGCGACCATGAGGAGGAGATCGCCTCGGTCGAGCTTTCCCGCCATGGCCGTTTCGTGGAGGCAGATCGGCATGCAGGCGGCCGACGTGTTGCCATAGCGGTCGAGATTGATGACAAAATGTTCCATCGAAACGTTAAGCCGCTGCGCCACTGCGTCGACTATGCGAAAATTGGCCTGATGCGGGATGATCCAGCGTAGATGTTCCGGTTTGCAACCCGCCTTTTCCAAGCACGTTTCCGCTGAACGGTTCATTGCCGTGACGGCGCACTTAAAAACCTCCTTGCCCGACATCTGAAGATACTGGAGTTGCTGGTCGAGAGCTTCGGGTGTAATCGGCAGGCGGCAGCCGCCCGCTGGAATGGAGAGTATCTCGGTCTGTGCGCCATCTGCGCCGAGATCGTAGGCGAGCAGACCGCGCACACCTGGCCGACTCTGCAGAATGACCGCGCCGGCTCCATCGCCGAAGAGGACGCAGGTGTTGCGGTCTTGCCAATTGACGATTGAGGAAAGTTTTTCCGTCCCGATAATGAGAATAGTCCGATAAACGCCGCCGGAAATGAACTGATCCGCCGTCACCAGAGCGTAAAGAAAGCCGGAACAGGCGGCTTGGATATCGAAGGCGGCGGCGCGAGTTGCGCCGATCTTGTGTTGGATATAGCAGGCGGTCGAGGGAAAGACATTGTCGGGCGTGCAAGTCGCGACGATGATGAGGTCGATGGTCTTTGGATCGATGTCCGCCGACTGGATAGCCTGCTCAGCCGCCCGCGCACCCATGTCGGAGGTGAATTCGTCCTTGTCCGCGATGCGGCGCTCACGAATACCGGTGCGGGAGAGAATCCATTCGTTGCTGGTGTCGACCATCTTCTCGAGATCCTCGTTGGTCAGGATTCGCTCCGGTAGGTAAGCTCCGGTAGAGATGATGGAGGAGTGAGAACTCATGATTGCCCATGCCGGGAGATTTCCTCGACAATGTGCGGGTTGACCTTATGCGCCACGGCTTCCCTGGCAACCCGGATGGCATTCTTGATTGCCTTTGATGACGAGTTACCGTGGGCTTTGATGCAAATGCCGTTGACGCCGAGCAGCGGCATGCCGCCGTACTCTTCGGTGTTAGTCTTGCGACGGATGGTATAGAACGCCTCCTTGGCCAAGAGGGCGCCCGTTTGCCGAACGAGATCCTTCTTCAGTTCGCGCTTGAGCCACGAGAAAATTGCTCCAGCGAGACTTTCCGATGTCTTGAGAATCACGTTACCAACAAAGCCGTCACAAACGACAACATCAACCGGGCGGTTAAAGAGATCGTGTCCCTCAACGTTGCCAATAAAATTGATTCGGGCACGGGATAGTTCCTCGTAGGCCGCCTTGGTCAGTTCGTTCCCCTTGCCGGCCTCGGTACCGATGCTCATCAGGCCGACGCGTGGATTTTTTCGACCGATCACTTTGCTCGAATAGACCGAACCCATGATCCCGAACTGGAGCAGGTGCTTGGGTTCGGAATCGACGTTGGCCCCGGCATCGATGAGAAGAAATGGATTCGCTTCGGTCGGCATCACCGTGGCAATGCCGGGCCGATCGATACCCGGCAGCGTCCGCAGTTTAAGGGTCGCGGCAACAACAAAAGCCCCGGTGTGCCCGGCGGAGACAAGTGCTTCCGCCTCGCCGTTGGCCAGCAGGTCGACCGCCCGGGAGATGGACGAGTCCTTTTTACGCCGGACGGCATCGATGGCGCTGTCAGCCATGTCAACGATCTGGCTGGCGTGATGAATCGTGAATCGCTTTCTCAAAGCCGTGGCGACTTCGATATGCGCCAGTTCCTTTTCAATACGAGCCTGGTCACCCACAAGGATGATCTCGATATCGTGATCTTTCTCAAGCGCGGCGACGGCGCCGGCCACCGTGCTGGTGGGGGCAAAATCCCCGCCCATGGCATCAAGGGCGATCTTCATGCGGTCATTAAAATATCAATCGCGGCGGTGGGCCCGCCTGAAGGTCGGGACTATTCTTCGACTGTACGGGAAATAACCTGGCGGCCTCGATAGGTTCCAGTCTTGGCGTCAACACAGTGACCATGGTGACGGTTGCCGGTCTTCGGATCAACATAGAGACCGGGTGTTTTCCAGGCGTTGGCGGCCTTGCGGGTACGCAGGCGCATTTTCGATGTTTTGCGTTTTGGGACTCCCATATATATCTCTCAGTCTTTCGTTTTAATTTTACTCAACGCCTCCCAAACTGTCTCGCTGGCAAGCGCACCGGAGGCTTCTGGGCGCGGTTGGTAAACCTCACCGGTGACCGGGCAACGACCCTCCGCGCCAAGCCGACAAACCGCATTGAGCGGCAGTTCGAGGAAAATATCTTCCCGGATAAAGGGAGTCAAGTCGATGCAATTGGGGTGTGGTCCCTCAAACACGTGCTCCACCTGGGTCCGGACCGGCCAAGGCATCCACTCCGCACACCGTCCGCAAACCAGCGAAAGGGTGGTCTGGAGCCAGCCCGTGATTACAAAATTCCCCTCGTCCTTCGCCACCCGCAACTCTGCTTTGATTGGCTGTTCGGCACGGGCGGCCACTTCGTTCAAAGCGAGCGCTTTCGCCGAAATCTCGCCCACGAGGTCGAGAGGGTGGTCTTCGGTTACTTGGGCTGTGATAAAATTCATGGTTTCACCCCGTGAAACTTCTGGCGCATCGCCTCCTGCACCACTGGTGGCACGAAGGCTGAGACATCTCCGCCGAGCCGGCCGATCTCCTTGATGATGGTGGAACTCAAATAGGTATAGGCGCCCCGCGGCATGAGAAAGAGAGTTTCTATGGAATCAGCGAGTTTCCGATTCATCAACGCCATCTGAAATTCAAATTCAAAATCGGACACGGCCCGCAGCCCGCGCAAAATGGCACGAGCGTTCTGCTCCTGCACGAATTCGACAAGAAGCCCGTGAAAAACGACGATGCGTACCTTTGCGCCATGGGTGGCCAGCGCCTTTTCGGCGAAGGCTTGGCGCTCCTCGATTGTGAAAAGCGGCTTCTTGGTGCTGTCTACGGCGATCGCCAAGACAACCTCATCGAAAAGTTGCAGCGCGCGCGCCACAACGTCAACATGGCCGTAGGTTATAGGATCGAAACTGCCCGGATAGACAATCCGGCGCCGCGAGGCGCTCATCGAATCCTCTCTATCTGCGCGCCGAGTGCGCTTAGTTTCTGGTCAATGTGCTCATAACCCCGGTCAATATGGTAAACGCGGTTGACCTCGGTCGTGCCCTGGGCTACCAGTCCGGCCAGGACCAGCGCAGCCGAGGCGCGCAGGTCGGAGGCCATTACCGGTGCGCCGCTGAGATGCTCAACGCCGTGGATAATTGCGGTCGCGCCTTCAAGCTCAACGCTCGCGCCCATGCGGCGCAATTCGCTCAAGTGCATAAAGCGGTGCGGAAAAATCTTTTCAGTGATCGCGCTAATCCCTGGAGTTACCGACATTAACGCGCACATTTGCGCTTGCATATCCGTCGGGAAGCCGGGATAGGTTTCCGTCACGAAATCGACCGAACTGAGTTCGTGCGGGGTAGTAATGCGCAATCCCGATGCCTCCGGGTTGATGTGAGCGCCGCAGCTCTTGAGTCGATCAATCAGGTTCACAAGATGTTCCGGTTCGATTCCGGTCAGCACGACGTCGCCTTGCGTGATGAGCGCACCAACCATGAACGTACCTGCCTCGATCCGGTCCGGGATAATGGAGTGTTCTGCACCGTGGAGATGGTCAACTCCCTCAATCTCCATCCGGCGCGTCCCCTGCCCAACAATTTTGGCGCCCATTTTGCGCAAAAACTCGGCCAGATCACGCACCTCCGGTTCACAGGCAGCACTCTCGATAATGGTCAGTCCCCTGGCCCGCGTGGCAGCCATCATAACGTTGTCGGTGCCAAGCACGGTCGAGCCAAATTTGCCGCCGAGAAAAATTTCCTTCCCAACAAGTTCCTTGCTTGTCACGTAGACATCGCCGCCTTCCATGCGGGACTCGGCTCCAAGCGCGGCGAGTCCCTTCAAGTGGATGTCGATCGGACGGTCGCCGATGACGCATCCTCCCGGCTCGGAAATTTTGGCCCGGCCGCATCGGGCGATGATTGGCCCGAGAACGCAAATCGAGGCCCGCATTTTTCGGACAAGATCGTATGGCGTTTCCGAATCAACTTTTTCCGCGCGAGTCGTGACGACACCGTCTTCAAAAGTCACTTTGGCGCCGAGCCTCGACAAGATTTCGAGCATGAAACGAATGTCTGAAAGATCGGGCACATTGCGAATCACGCAGGTTTCCGGCGTTAAGAGAGTCGCCGCGAGAATCGGCAGAGCCGAGTTTTTTGATCCGCTGATATTGACGCGACCTTTCAGGCGGACGCCACCTTTGACGATTAATTTATCCATGATATTCGGCTACGAGAATTCTCTCGCGTTGGGTAAGATCGGGCAAGATATCGATTAAAGCGTAACCTGCGCTTAGGCAAAGCGTTTTCGTTTCATCAGCCTGCCCGTCACCGAGTTCCAAGGCGAGAAACCGGGTGCGACCCGTACTTTGGATGATCAGCTTACGGACAAGGTCAAGCCCGTCCTGTCCACCGTCAAGTGCCAAACGCGGTTCATGACGCACTTCACGCATCAGGCCGTCAATCTGACCGGTTGGAATGTAAGGAAGGTTAGCGACAATCATCTGGAAATGCTCCGGAAGGGACTTCTCTTCCAGCAGATCGCTTTTCACATGGCGGATATTCCCACAATCACAGGCATTGCGTTTGGCCCACGCCAAGGCGGCCGGACAAATGTCGCTGGCAATGATCTCCAGTTTCGGGAATTTTTTTGCCAGCGCGAGAGCGAGAACGCCCGAACCGGTCCCCGCATCGAGCACGGGCAATCCCTCCGGCTCGATCCGTTCCACCGCAGCTTGAAAAAGAATCTCCGTTTCGGGCCGCGGAATAAGCACATCGGGCCCGACTTCGATGCGATGGCCGGCAAAGGTCGTCACTCCCAAGAGATACTCGATCGGTTCACCCTCCGCACGGCGCTTCACAAGAGGTCGCAGCCGTTCGAGCGCAGATTCCGGAACCAGCCGGTCATACTCAAGATAAAGCTGCATCCGCGTTTTCAGCAGAATTTCGGCCAGCATCAGTTCGATGGTCAGACGGGGTGAAGCAACCTTGTGCTGGACGAAATAGCGGGTGGTAGATTCGAGAAGTTCAAGCACAGTCATGCAACTCCGGATTACGCGGCGGCTTCCAGTTCCGCGAATTTTTGCTGGAGCGCGGAAGCCGCAAGCACGTCGAACAACTCGTCAAGAAAGCCCTCCATTACCTGGGAAAGGTTGTGCGCCGTGTAGCGAACGCGGTGGTCGGTAAGCCGGTTATCCGGAAAATTGTAGGTGCGAATCTTCTCGTTGCGGTCGCCCGAACCGATCTGGCTGCGTCGGTGCTGCGAGTATTTCTCCTCCTCCTCGTTCTGCTTTTTTTCCAGCAGGCGCGTACGCAGGATCTGCATCCCCTTATCCTTGTTCTTGAGTTGCGAACGCCCGTCCTGGCAGCGCACGGTGAGCCCCGTCGGTTTGTGGGTGATCTGTACAGCCGAGTCGGTCGTGTTGACCCCCTGCCCGCCGGGGCCACCCGAGCGGCAGACACTAATTTCAAGGTCCTCGGGCCGGATGACGATGTCGACCTCCTTAGCCTCGGGCAACACAGCGACCGTCGCTGTCGAGGTGTGGACCCGGCCTTGCGCCTCGGTTGCTGGAACGCGCTGGACGCGATGGACGCCGCTTTCATAGCGGAGTTTTTTGAAAACGTCGGTGCCGCTGATCTGAAAAATCATTTCCTTGAGCCCGCCCTTGTCCGAAGGGCTCATGTCGAGGGTTTCGGTTTTCCAGCCGACCCGTTCGGCATAGCGCGTGTACATGCGCGCGAGATCGGCGGCGAACAGCGCCGCCTCGTCACCACCAACGCCGGCGCGAATTTCAACGATGGTGTTGCGCGAATCATTTTCATCCGGCGGAACGATGGCAAAACGAATCGCCTGTTCCGCCTTTGCATAGGCGGGGCGAAGTATCGCGAGTTCCTCTGACGCCATTTCGGCCATTTCGGGTTCGACGGTGTTCTTCGCCATCGCTTCGGCCTCGGCCAAGTCGCGCTTGAGCTTCAGCCAGGTCTGCCCATCGGCCAGCACTTGCTTAAGGCGCGCGTGTTCACGCGTCAACTCCTGAGCGCTTTGCGGGTTATCGTAGAGGTCCGGACGGGAAAGCTGCTCTTCAAGTTCAGCAAAGCGCCGTTTGAACCGGTCGAGATGGGGCATCATATCCATGACGGGGTGGGTGGGCGGTGATTCACACGTTGTAAAAACAAAAAGGGCGCGGACGCCGGATTGACGGCAGTCTGCGCCCGAAAAAAGAGCTATTTTTTCTTCGCGGGAGCCGCAGTACGTTTTTCACTAAGCTTGGTAGCGCCGAAGCGGCGCGTGAATTTCTCGACGCGGCCCGCCGTGTCGACAAACTTCTGCTGGCCGGTGAAAAAGGGGTGACACGCCGCGCAAATACCGAGGCGAAGGTTCTGCTTGGTGGAACGGGTGTGATAGACCGCGCCGCAGGCACAGACGATCTGGCTTTCCACGTACTCGGGGTGAATATTCGGTTTCATGGGAGTTGGGCAAGATACCTAAATTTGCTGGTAGAGCAAGCCCAATAGCGCAATCAGCTCAAGGCGGCCTTTTCCTTTAAGGTACGAAAGTTTTTATAGAATCTTGGCACCCGTGCTCCGACATTGGTCAGAATTTCCCACGGAATCGTCCGGGCCTGCGCGGCGAGCTCCCGCGCTGTGATCTCCTCCCTGCCTTGACGTCCCAGCGCGACCACTTCGTCACCAACGCGACAACCGGGAACCTTGCTCACGTCGAGAATGATCTGGTCCATAGTCACGCGACCGCGAATGGGACACCGTTTGCCCCGCACCAGCATCTCGCTGGCATTGGAATGGAGTCGGAAATAGCCGTCGCCGTAGCCCATCGCCACTATCGCCAACCGCTGACGCGTAGGCAGGCGATAGGTCGCACCGTAGCTCACCGTCCGGCCCGCCTCGACAGCACGCAGAAAGCTCACGCGGCTTTTCCACGTCAGCGCCGGTTCCAGCCCGAGCGACTGGTCCGCCGGATTCGGCGCTATGCCGTAAAGAGCAAGTCCGGCGCGAACCATATTGGCATGAAAACCGTAGCGCCGGGTCACAGCGGGACTGTTTGCCGCATGACAAAGCAAATCGCGGTTTGCTGCAAAAAGAGGCGCGACTGCTTTCCATTGCGCTTTGGTCATCCTTGCGTCGTCATCCGCGGAGGCAAAATGAGTCCATAGTCCCCTCACCATGAGGCCGGGTAGACGCCGGATGCGCGCCAATTCCATGCCCGCTCGCGGATGCCAGCAGCCGAGCCGCCCCATGCCGGTGTCGACTTTGAAGTGCACCTCGACCGGTTCGCCCAGAGCCCGGGCCACGCGATCGAGGAGCTTCGCTTCGTCAAAAGAGGAGACCGTCAGCGCCAAGCCGTGTCGGGCCGCTTCCTCCATCTCTTCGGGTAGAGTTGCGCCCAAGAGCAGGATCGAAAGCATGATGCCCGCTTCGCGCAAGACCGCGCCTTCGGCGACATTGGCCACGCCGAACCAATCAGCGCCGATGACTTCGAGTTCTCGCGCTGTCGCGACAAGGCCATGGCCGTAAGCATTGGCCTTGACCACCGCCATGATTTGCGTGGCACGTGGGATCAGCCTGCGCAAAATCCGGAAATTGCGACGTAGCGCAAGTCCATCCACCTCGACCCAGCATCGGCAGTTTTCCATAGGAGGGACGTTCTAAGCTGGTCTTGTTGCGACCGGTTCTCGCAAATAAATTGGCTCGAGCGGCTGATCCTTTACCCAGCCCGGGAGCGTATCTGGGAGGGCGAGCATATCCTTCGCGTGCGGATAAGCCCTCTTGGTGATGCCCGGTAACGGGTCCGAACTCACCACCAGCGTGAACAATGCTTCGTGCGTCTTGATCTCCTCAATCGGGATGAGGTAGGTGGAACGCTCCAGGTTCCCGTTAGCAAACGCGGTACAGAAGACTTCGCGCCGCTTCGCGTCGGCAAAAATGCCAAGCTTGGGAACATCGCGGTATTGGTACGCGACCGAGTAGGCACTTGCAATCCCGATGACTGGCACGCCTTGGACCAGCGCCAGGCCGTGCGCGGCTGCGAGGCTGACTCGGATGCCCGAGAAGGAGCCCGGCCCCAGACCCACGATGATCCGTCTAAGTTTCAGCCGTGGAATTCCAAGTCGCACCAAAGCCGGGAAAAGCGAAGCCGAGTGGCGTTGCGGTGCCTTGAACTCGATTGACTGCACGACCACTTTTTCGTTGCCGAGCGCGATGCTGCCAACCGAGGTCGAGGTTTCGAGGACGAGGTCTAGCATGACATCCCTTTACAGCTTTCTCCGGATGGTTCGCTCCGTCAGGCTTGCGACCTGCAATTCCCAGTGGCGCGTTTGAGGCGGTAGCAGCGTGGCAATCCGCTCCGGCCACTCGATGATCGTCACACCATCTCCAGGCAGGTATTCTTCCAATCCGGCAGCAATGGCTTCTCTCTCATCCTTGATGCGGTAAAGATCGAGGTGATAGATTGGCAAACGCCCACCCCGATATTCGTGCACGATGGTGAACGTTGGACTCGTTACGTCGCCCCGGTAATCGAGTCCCCGCCCCAGGCCCTTCACGAGCTGTGTCTTGCCAGCGCCGAGTACACCATGCAAAGCAAGGATTTCCCCGCCAACAAGATCAGCAGACCAGCCTTCCCCGAAGGCTTGGCAGGCCTCTACGCTGTTTAAAATGGTCAAAGCCATGTACGAATGAGAGTTCCACCGATTTTAACCGATGGTAATGAATAATGCCAATACAACGCAAGGAGGTACCAAATGGCCACTTCTTTTTTAAAGTTTTTGTGTGAGAAAGACGAGCGGTAAAGAGTAGTTCATAATCTTCTCCATCTTCGAAGGCGGCTTTCAACGTTACACCCGATGCCCGCGGAATGGCTGCGAGATCGAGTTGCGCCTCGACGCCGGAGGCCGTCGCCAGCCTCGGCAGGTCTGCGCCGAGCCCATCGCTCAAGTCCATCATGGCAGAGGCCAGACCATTCTTTGCCAGCCATTCGCCCTCCGCAAGCCGTGGCTTGAAGGTTAGGTGACGCCGCGCCTGCGCTCCACCGAGTCGGCCTGTGACAAAAATCAAGTCACCTGCCCGCGCACCCGAACGCAAAACGGGCCGATGGCCGCGGCATTCGCCAAGCAGCGCCACGTTGAGAAAAAGTTGCCTCGCACGAGTGGTCTCGCCGCCGACAAGATTGACGCCGTAACGCTTCGCCGTTCGTTCCAAGCCACGATAAATTGCGCGCAACCGCCGGACCGACTCGTGCGCCGGTATACCCAGTGTAATCACGGCAGCGAGGGGTCGCGCACCCATCGCTGCCAAGTCACTTAAGGCGCGAGCCAGCGCTTTATGCCCGATCTGACCGGCCTGCGCTTGTGGCGAGAAGTGGACGCCTTCGACCACCGCGTCGGTCTTGAAAACGAGAAAGTGGTTTTTACCCAATCCGCGCAAGACCGCGCAATCGTCGCCGACGCCAGTCATCACCCGCACCCGGTCGGGCTTCCACTTTCCTGTCAACAATCGCAGCAGGCCTGTTTCACCGAGGGCAGCCAGCGAATCGGCGGAAGAAGGACGGCGCGCGGACATATCGTTTGTTTCGGATTAAGAATTCTGATTTAGGAAGTTCCCTTTTCCAGCAGCAGGCTCAGCGCCGTGGCAAGGTTGAAACAGCCGTGAATACCCACAGGCAACAACAAGGCGCCGGTATGTTCATAGGCAATGCCCAACGCCAGCCCCAAAAACCAAAGCTGAATGGTCGAACCAAGGTTCACGTGAGCGAAAGCGAAAACTCCCGCACTCAGGACCAATGCAAACCACGTCGAAGTGTAATTCTTGAGAAAGGTTTGTAGGAAACCGCGGAAAAAGAGCTCTTCAATTAACGGAGAAATTACGACTGCATAGAGCAAAAAATTAAAAATCTGCGACGCCTTGTTGAATTGCCGAAAAGCCACCACCGATTGCTGCTCCGGATTCGGCAGGTGGATTGCACTGAATACCACTTGAACGACGCCATTGAGCGGGATTTCGATGAAAATCACCGCGCCGTAAATCAAGAGGCTCCACTTCAGCAGCGTGGTTGCGGGAAGCCTTTCCAACCCGAATTGTTCGCTCGCATTTTTGCCGCTCTCCAGCAAGTAAAGACCGATTCCACCCACCACCATGAGATAGTAGAGCGGCGATTGCAGGAAAAGCAGAAAAAGGACGCTCAACGCAAAGAGCCCGCCGGCGGAAGGGGGCAGCCGAATCGGCAGCGGCGCGTTGACGCCGTCTACGAGCTTTCCGGACCAGAAACGGTTGGCCGCATAGCCGGATACACGGATGAAGCAGACAAGCAGCACGTAAAAGACGACGATCGCCCCGACCAGAAGAACCAGCCCCATGCGCGTGACATGCGGCAGCGCTGAGGGGAAAAGACTCATTGAGGTGAAGGCCCGTCAGGCCGATGCTTTTTCCTCGATCGGCGGAAAAATGATCTCCGGCTTGCCGATCACGTGCTCGCGCAGCGAATTGCCGAAGCGGGCCTCCTCGATCCGTACCGGGCCCGGCGCAAGATTGAGCTGGGCGCGGATTTTTTCCGCAGTGAACGGCAGAGCCGCCTGCACGAGAACGGAGAGTCTCCGGACTGATTCGGCAAGGTGGCCGAGCACCACGTCGAGCCGTTTGGCCTGCGCGGGATCCTTTGCCAGCCTGAACGGCGCCGTCTCCTCAACATATTGGTTCGCGCGCGCAACAAACTCCCATACCGCCTGGAGCGCGAGATGCGGCGCAAACTGCTCCACAGCGCGACGGTATTCCTCCACCACCGCGTCGGAACGGAGATCAGAGTCGACAGGCAAAAGATGAAAGCCGTCGTAATTTGGAATTTTGCCGTCGCGATAGCGCGCGATCATCGACAATGTCCGCTGCACGAGGTTACCGAGCTTCTTGCCGAGATCGCCCGTGTAGCGCGTCTCGAAACGCTCGTCGGAAAAATCGGCGTCCTGGCCCAGAACCATCTCGCGCAGCACGAAATAGCGGAGAGCGTCGGGCCCAAACTTTTCAACGTAGGGCGCCGGATCGACCAAGGATTTCGAGTCTGATTTGCTAATCTTTGCGCCGCTGTTAGTCCAGAATCCGTGTACGAGCAGGTGCTTCGGCAACGGCAGGCCGAGGGCCAACAGCATGATCGGCCAATAGATGCCGTGGTGGGGGATAAGGATATCCTTGCCGATGATCTGGAGGTCAGGCGGCCAGCGGAGTTCGCCTTTGACCGAGGCAAACGAATAGTAATTCACCAGCGCATCAAACCAGACGTAGGTCACGTAGTCCTCGTTGAACGGGAGCGGAATGCCCCAAGAAAGCCGACTCTTCGGGCGCGAGATGCAGAGGTCGGCCAGCGGTTCCGCGAGGGCGCCCAGCAATTCCTTGCGGCGGAACGCCGGCACGATCCATTCGGGATTTTTATCTATAAATTCCAACAACCGCTCACGGTAAGGCTCGAGAGGGAAATAATAATTCGACTCCCGGGTCTCGATCACCTCGCCGAAAATTTCAGGCCACCGGCCGTCGACCTTTTCTTTTTCCGTGAGAAATTGTTCCTGGCGGACGCTGTAGAAACCCTCATGTTCCTTGAAAATAATCTCGCCACGGTCATGGAGCCGTTGAAGCCACTCACGCACGACCTTCTTGTGGTTCGCGTCCGTGGTGCGAACGAAGCAGGAGGGATCGACGCCCAAGCTCGCATACAGCCGTTGAAAGCGAACGCCCATCCGCTCGGCGAATATCGCTGGCTCAATCCCCTCCCTTTGCGCCGACTGCTGCACTTTCTGGCCGTGCTCATCGACGCCGGTCAGGAAGAGGACGTCGCGCTCAAGGTTCCGCTCATGGCGCGCAAAGAAATCGGCAAGGATCTTTTCATAGGCATGCCCGAGATGGGGCGCGCTGTTGACATAATCGATTGCGGTGGTGAGAAAATAAGAACCGGCCATCTCCCCAATTTACGGATTGCCCCGAAGATGGCGAGAGGGATGTTCAGTTCCACCATCCAAAAGGCCTGCTTTGGTTTGATCTGCCTTGATTTGGGTTGATTTGACTCTGGTTCCCTTAAAATCTCGTGCCTGGGGAACGAGCAAAATCGCATCGCCGCAGGTGGTCAGGCCGGCCGCCGAAATCTGCCGTCGGCCAAGGCCCCTGCCAAGCTCGGGTGAGCGTGGGCGGACCGCATCAACCGGGCACTCATCGACTTCTTCATCGAGCTTCCAGAACAAGGCCCGGTCCAGGCGCTCGATTTTTTCCTCATGGCTGTCGTCGCCATCGAGAATGTCCCGAATCCTTTTGTCCTTGGACCACTCGAGGAAGAGCGCTTCGGTCGCGGGCGGGAGGTATTTACCGGCCAGTTCGATCCGTTCGTTGCGCTGGTCGAGGCTTTGCTGCTGCAGATCCAGTCGCCGCCAGCCCTGCTCGAGCTTGACCCGCGCGGCGTCTCCCCGGCGCAGGCTGGCGATCGGCCCGACCATTTTCAGGACGTCCTCGATGTCGGCCGTGTCGACCGCTTCCATGATCCGGGCGCCGGCCAGGGTGGCGCACGCCCCGGCGATATTGCCGCTTACCGCCTCGCCGAGTTCCCGGGCGTATTCGGCGAGTTCCCTGAGTTTTTCGATCCCGTCGCGCTGCCGCCGCCAGTCGACGTAGCCGCCGCGGCGCCACTCGCTGAGGTTTTGCGGCTTGATGGGCTGGCCGGACCAACGCCGTTCGAGCATCGTGCGCACCGGCTCCTCGGCGTTGAGCCACTCGAGGATTTGAGGGCCGCGCCAGCCGTCGTCGAGGCGGCGATTGAGTTCGGTGCGGAGGGCCAGCGGGAGGCAGGCGATCTTGCCTTTGCGGGTTACGTTGGGTTCGTGGGACACGTCAGGTACGACAGATGAGGAGGCATTCATGCGCGCACGGTACCGCTCGTTAGCTGGTACTGTCTTGGTGATCTGCGCGAAAAGCGCGATAGCGGGAATTTAAAACAAATGCTTGAAAAAGTGTCGGTTCCTTCACCAAAAGCTCCCATGGGGTGAACACCCCATAGCAGTCGCTCATGGTCTGGACGATAATACAGCCCGATCAAATTTTCTTTTGCTGTTGTAAGATAAAATCTTGCAGCGGATGAAGCGTTAAGGACTAAAATTATGAGCGGCAATCATCAAGACACGAGGGTGCTCAGCAATGACATGCGGATTGATCAGGCTGAAGCACGCACCGAACAAGCGGAAGCGCGGACCGAACAGGCCAAGACGCGGATTGATCAGGCTGAAGCACGCACCGAACAAGCAGAAGCGCGTACTGAACAGGCGGAGACGCGGACGGAACAGGCCAAGACGCGGACGGAGCAAGCGGAGATGCGCACCGAGCAGGCAGAAACGCACAGTGAACAGGCGATTGTCGCATCCGAGCTCCGTTATCGGCGGTTGTTTGAAACAGCGCAGGACGGGATACTCATTCTCGATGCCGGCACCGGTCAAGTCGTAGACGCCAACCCGTACATGAAAGATTTGCTCGGCTATTCACAGGAGGAATTCCTGGGGAGGAAGCTGTGGGAGATCGGGCCATTCAAAGGCATAACTGCTTCCAAAATGGCTTTCGAAGAGCTGCAACACGCCGACCATATTCGCTACGAAGATCTCCCCTTGGAAACAAAAGAGGGGCGGCGCGTCGAGGTTGAATTTGTCAGCAATGCCTATCTCGTCGACGAAACGAGACTCATCCAATGCAACATCCGCGATATCACAAAGCGGAAACAATCAGAGCAACAGCTTCTCTGGAAAACCGCCTTCTTCGAGGCCCAGGTTAATTCAGCCCTCGATGGAACCCTGATCGTCGACAGCCAAGGGAAGAAAATACTCCAAAACCAACGGATGATTGATTTATGGAATATTCCCGGAGAATTCGCCGACGAAGCCGACAATGAACGCCGACTCGAGTGGATTGCCAGCAAGGTCAAGAACCCCCGGCAATATTCCGAGAGAGTCGCCTATCTCGATGGCGACCCGGAAGAAATCAGCCGTGATGAACTTGAACTCATCGACGGGACATTTTTTGACCGGTACTCAGCGCCCGTGCGCGGCAAGGATGGGACAAATTATGGAAGGATTTGGACCTATCGCGACATCACGGACCGGAAACGGATCGAAGCGCGCTTCCGCCGGTTGGTGGATTCCAATGCACAGGGCGTGATGTTTTGGAACGCGAAAGGCGAGGTCACCGGGGCCAACGAGGCCTTTCTGCACACCGTGCAGTACTCTCGCGAGGACCTGGAGGCCGGGCGTATCAACTGGGTGGCGATGACCCCGCTCGAATACGCCGACCTTGACCGCCGCGCCCTGGAGGAAATCGCGGCCAGCGGAGCTTGCGCGCCGTATGAGAAGGAATTTGTCCGCAAGGATGGCTCACGCGTACCCATCCTCGTGGGCGCAGCGACTTTCGAGGACAGCCCCGAAGAGGGCGTATGCTTCGTTCTCGATCTTACCGAGCGCAAAAAACTGGAACAACAATTCCTTCGCGCCCAGCGCACGGAGAGCATCGGTACGCTGGCCGGCGGCATTGCGCATGACCTGAACAACATCCTGGCCCCGATCATGATGTCCATCGAAATCCTCAAGACCATCTCAGACAATCCGCAAGCGAAGAATATCCTGGAGACCATTGAGATAAGCGCCAAGCGGGGCTCAGACATCGTGCGGCAGGTACTCTCCTTTGCACGCGGGCTGGAAGGTGAAAGGATTGAAGTCCAGCCCAAACATTTGTTGCAGGACATCGAAAGCATCATCAAGGATACCTTCCCGAAGAACATCCGATTGCAGTTTTCCATTCCGAATGATACGTGGACGATTTTTGGCGATCCCACGCAGGTGCACCAGATTCTCCTGAACCTTTGCGTGAATGCCCGGGACGCGATGCCGAGCGGCGGCAATTTGACCATCAACGTCGAAAATTGCGTGCTCGATGAGCACTACGCCGCGATGAATATCCAGGCCAAGCCGGGGCGCTACGTGAACATCACCGTCACCGATTCCGGAACAGGCATACCGCCTGATCTCCTCGACAAAATTTTCGAGCCATTCTTCACCACCAAGGAACTCAACCAAGGCACCGGTCTTGGACTGTCGACCGTTCTGGCCATCGTAAAAAGCCATAACGGAGTGATCAACGTGTACAGCGAACCTGGCAAAGGCACGACGTTTAAAATATACCTGCCTGCGATGCGAACTCCTTCCGAAGCAAGGAAGGAACAGCCGGAGCAGCCCAGTTTACCGCGAGGGAACGGCGAGACGATTTTGTTGGTCGACGATGAGGCTTCAATTCTCACCATCACCGGCCAGACGTTGCAGGCCTTCGGCTACCGGGTTTTGACCGCCCTGGATGGCACCGAGGCCCTGGCCGTTTATATTGAGCACAAGAATGAAATAGCCGTCGTCCTGACCGATATGGCGATGCCGATACTGGATGGCCCGGCTACTATTCGTGCCCTGATGAAAATCAATCCTGCAATTAAAATCATCGCGGCGAGCGGCCTTAATGTGAATGTCGGCGCGGCCAAAATGTCCGGGACCAGCGTCAAACACTTTCTGATGAAACCTTACACAGCGGAAACTTTGCTTAAGACCCTCCGGGCGATCCTGGACGAAGTCTGATCGGGCGGTATCTTTTGTGAATCTGCCGGGAGTCGGTCGCAGAGGGCAGATTCGATTTGCCCGTGTCGCCACCCAATTCCGCATCCCTAGTCTTTTGATAAAGCGAAGCTGGCGTTAACTTAAAAGATAACCATCAGCGTCGAAAACTGCGCGCTGGATGAACACTACGCCGCGATGCACATCGAGGCCAAACCGGGGCGTTACGTGAAGATCAGCGTGACCGATTCGGGAACGGGCATACCGCCGGGTCTTCTCGACAAAATTTTCGACCCTTTCTTCACTACCAAGGACCTTAACAAAGGCACCGGCCTTGGCCTGTCAACCGTCATGGGCATCGTGAAGAGTCATGAGGGAATCATCAATGTTTACAGCGAACCGGGTAAAGGCACGACTTTTAAAGTCTACCTGCCTGCGATGGAACTATCTGCGGAAGCGTTGAAAAAACTCACGCAACCGATCAGTCCTCCGCGAGGAAACGGCGAGATGATTTTGGTGGTCGATGACGAGGCCTCCATTCTTACCATCACCAGCCAGACGTTGCAGGCCTTCGGCTACCGGGTCTTGACCGCGACGGATGGAGCGGACGCCCTGGCCGTTTTCATGGAGCACAAGAATGAAATTGCCGTTGTTCTCACCGACATGATGATGCCACTCATGGGCGGTGCGGATACGATTCATGCCCTGAGACGAATCAACCCGACGATTAAAATCATAGCGGCGAGCGGTCTTAATGCAAAGGGCGGAGCGGCCAAAGTGTCCGAAACCGGCATCAAACACTTTCTGGCGAAACCCTACACGGCGGGAACCTTACTCAGGGTCATGCGGACTATATTGGACGAAGTCTGACCGGGCTGCATCTTTAGTGAATTTGCCGGCAGTTGGCCGAGCAGGGCGGGCTTGCTTTGCTTGTGTTGCAACGCAATTCTGCCTTAATAATCTTTCGAAAAGTGAAGACCATCCTCATCGTCGATGATAATCAACTGCTGGTTCAGACCTACAGCATGGCTCTCCGCCAGAGCGGTTATAACGTCATCGAAGCCGATTCCGGTGTCGCAGGTCTCGCCCTGGCCCGGAAGCATCTTCCCGACTTGATCCTCAGTGACATCGATATGCCGGGTGGAGATGGAACAACACTCCTGCGCGAAATCCGGCACGATCCGGAATTAAGGTTGAAACAGGTCGTGCTCATGACAGGTAGGCCCGATCTCGTCACCCCCCGCAAAGGCATGGAGGAGGGAGCCGACGACTTCCTGTTGAAGCCGGTCGGCCTCGAGGTGCTGCAGGGCTGCGTGGAAGCGCGATTCCGCCGCACGGACATTAGCTGGCGGGTGGAGGACCGGATGCTGACCCAGCTTGGCTTGTCAGTGCCACCTCAACTGCCTCATGAATTATTCATTCCCATGGCCGGTATCATCGGTCTGTTGCAAATTCTGCGCTCCGATTTGCCCACGCTCAGCCCGGTAGAGGTCAGCGAGATGCACAATGAAATTTACAAATCCGCGCTTCGAATTCAGAGGACACTCAGAAATTATCTTTTGATTCTTGATCTCCCGAGCGCTTCATCCGAATCCGTGCCGCCGCCCCTTTCGCCCGAGCATGTGGAGGAAAGCATTCAGGAGGGTATCCATGAGGTCTTGCGGCAGCACGAGCGTCGGGACGATGTGGGCCTTTGGATGAGTGCCTGTTCGATTTCTGTGAAACCCGGAGATCTCAGCCGTATCGTTGAGGAATTGGTCGACAACGCCTGTAAATTTTCGCGCCGGGGCACTCCGGTAAAGGTGGTATTGGGTACCGACGGGCGATTGATCATCAGGGACAAGGGCCGGGGCTTGACCGCCGAGGAGATCAGCCGCATCGGGGCCTTTCAGCAGTTCGACCACAAAAAGAATGAGCAACAAGGCCTCGGACTCGGTTTGGTGCTCGTTCAGAAATTGGCCGCCTTATCCGGCGCGAAATTTCTCATCACCAGTCAGCCAGGCGAGGGAACGCAAGTGGAGGTTACCTTCCCATCCCAAGAACCTGAAGGGGTCAAATCGTAGCATTGTATCTCCAAGGGACAGCCTCAAGCTTCATCCCGATCACACCAACCTTCATGGCAGAGCGATCCAAGAGAAGGATGGTGGCGGGCAGTGAAGTTTTCACGAATGCCTTCGGAAAAATTGCGACTGCTTCACCGCGGTTCTCTTGGCTCAACCGCGACTGGCTTTGGGGACTGATCCTGGTTCTTGCCGTTATTCTGGTTTATCAGCCGGTGTGGTATGCGGGATATATTTGGGACGACGATCTCCTCATCACCGCAAACCCGCGTCTTGTCGGGCTGCTCGGGTTAAAGGA
>JAJSLI010000063.1 GCA_021272315.1 Methylacidiphilales bacterium
TCGTTCCTTAGAGGAGAACGAGGGGGGTTGCGGGGGCAGGATTTGAACCTGCGGCCTTCAGGTTATGAGCCTGACGAGCTACCGGGCTGCTCCACCCCGCGATTGGGTTCCACCGCCACCTGCCGAACGTGGGCTTTCATCTCGCCCGAGGTTGCGTGGGAAAATCAATATCCCCGATGCGGTGAGGAATGGCAAGGGGTTTCGTGAAATCCTTTGTCCCCGTTCTGGACTGTTCGCGGGCGCGGCGATGAGGTAGAAACCGGCATGTCCCGTTCCCGCGTCCAGGTCCGCGTGCCTGCCAGCACCTCCAATCTCGGCCCCGGCTTCGATTGCCTCGGCTTGGGCCTCCAGCTTTACAACACGGCGACGATCTCGCTTCACGACGGCGCCCGCGTCCGGCCGCCCCGGGGCATGATCGAGCAGACTGCGGTCGCGTTCTTCAACCGGGTCACGGGCGGAAAAATCGAGCCGTTTGGCTTTGAGGCAAAGGTCGAGGGCGATATTCCTGTCTCGCGCGGCTTGGGCAGCAGCGTCACCGTGCGGCTCGGCATACTGATGGGTCTGGCCGAACTGGTCCGGGAAACGGTTTCCGTCCCGCGTGAGCAAATCCTAAAACTGCTGATCGAGCTGGAGGGTCATCCCGACAACGCCGTGCCTTCGTTCCTCGGGGGGTTCGCCATTTGTTCGCGCGCCACCGGCAAAGCCCAGGACGGTTTCGGCTACACGCGGGTCGCGGTGGGACCGGAACTCTCGTTCGTGACTCTGGTACCCGATTTGCACCTCGCGACCGAAGCCGCGCGCGCCCTTTTGCCGAAGGAGATCCCCTTCCGGCACGCGGTCGAGAACTCCCAGCGCACGGCGCGGATCGCGGCGGCGTTCTGCAACCGCGACTACGCTTCGCTGCGTGGGCTCTTTGTCGATCACCTGCACCAGCCGTTTCGCCGGACGTTGATCCCGGGTTTCACGACGATCCTGAACGCGGCGGTCGAGGCGGGAGCGCTCGGGAGTTTCCTCAGCGGCGCGGGATCCTCGCTCATGGCCGTTACGCTCGAAAAGGTCGAGGCCATTTCCGCCGCGATGCTCGAAGCGGCCCACAAGCACGACCTGCCCGCGAAAATTCTCGTCCTCAAGGCTGATAATGAGGGGGCGAAGGTTTTGGAAAAAGAATAAAACCACGCCTCGCCGTGCATACTTTCAATTAGCTAAATCTTGATCACCACGCCGCGCCGACGAAAGGTCGGTTGGTCGAGGTTCTCGCCGCGATAGACCGTCTCGTGCGTTCTCTCGAATCGTCCGCGCGTGGCGGACTCGAACTCCATCTCTTCCTGCTTGGCAACATGGCGACGCACCGGTGTCTTCCCGACCGGCGCCATGGGGCCGGTTTCGGTTAAAGCTTCGGTCTCGACGTCTGCCTCTGTCTCGGCAGGCACCTCCTCTTCCTCCTGAACGTGGGCAACCTCCACCGGCTTGGGCGCGGGTGCCTGGGCCGGTTTCGCCTTTTTCAAAGTGGCGGGCGTGGGTGGAGCGATCTTTTTAACGGGCGCAGCGGCCTTGGGAGCGGGCGCTTCCGCCGGTTTGAGCGCCTCTTTCAGTCCTGCCAGCGGGGCAGTATCGGCCACCGGTTTCGGTTTTTTGGCGGGGCGCGGTTCGGGCGCAGGGGTCAAGGCGGGATCAAGCGGCACGGGAGCAGTCGTGGCGAGCAGGACGGTCATGCGCACCTTCTCGTCCTCGTCTTCGTCAAGGCTGGCGCTGGTCGCAATCGGGATATTGACGGGCAGGCGGTCTTTCAGCGCGCCGACGAGTTCCTGCACGTCGGAGAGGCCGAGATCCGCCGCGCCGCTCACCGCGACAATGGCGTGATCGGCAAGTTTCCAGATCGATTCATCATTGAGGAGCGGGGATTCGAGCAGCCGCTGGACCAGGTCTTCCGAGCAATCGTGGATGTCGCCCTCGACGTGCGCGGCCCAGCAGTTTTCGAGCACCTCGGCGCCGGCGTAGCGGGCATAGAGACTGCGGACATCGGCGAAGGAGAGCTGGATGAGGCCCCGCTTGCAGACGACCTGCGCAAGCGCCTGCGCCGTCTGCGCCATGAGCTGGTGCATGAGATGGTAGCCATGCCGGATGTTCTTCACCGCCGCGGGATGTTCGGCCAGCCGGTCATGGGCCAACACCAGCACGCTGTCGGCCTCGCGTCGCAGGTCGGTAATGGCGGAAATCGACTTTTCGCGGCGCGCCAAACCCTCAAAGGAGAACGGCTGGACACCAACCGCGATGACCTTCGCGCCCGACTTGCGCCCGAGCTGGGTCAGATGCTCGGCCAGGGCCACGCCGGTCGAGCCGCCGAGGCCGAGGACGAGAATGAGAAAATCGCACGCATTGGCGAGAGGCGAGAGGCGGTCCTCCTCGATGGCCACGATCTCGCGGGCCAGTTCGAGATCGCCGCTGCAGCCGAGCCCGTGGACCAGGTTGCCCCCAAGCAGATGCCGGTTCGAAACCGGCACGATCGAACCCTCGATGGCCTGCTGGTCGGAATCCAACACCCAGATGTCCTGCAGCGGGCGGCCATGGAGCACAATCTGGTCGCACACCGCGATGCCGGTCTGTCCCAAGCCGATAACACGCACGCGGCCGGGGAAAAGAGGGTCAGCTTTTGCTGCGAAGGGTCCGTCCTGGGTGAATTCGATCATAGGTTTATTTTCCTTTCAGATGAGTCTCATGCTGGCAAGGGCTTGGCGGAGCGACTGGCCGACGCGGGCCAAACCCCGGGCGGACGGGACTTCTAACTCAGCCTGGCGCGCGTACTGCAACAGGCCGAGGACCGTGCTCAGGTCCGGGCGGCGCCCGTAGTTCTGGTCGCCGTCGAAGGGGGATTGGTGCGCCAGTTCGACCGGGCAGGGAAAGACCTGCGCGGCCAGCTCGATCAGCCCATTGACTTGCGACGCGCCGCCGGTCAGGTAGATCGTTCCGGCAAAGTCGGGCCAGAAGGGGGCCCGCTGCAGGTCGTCGAGGATGATCTCAAAAATTTCAGCCTGCCGCATCTGCATGATGGTGTTGAGCGACGGACGGGGGATGTGCCGCTCCTCAAAATTATAGGAGCCCGACAGCGTGATATGCTCCTCGCTTCCGGAGGGGTCAAGGATCACGGAACCCTCGGTCTTCTTCAACTGCTCGGCCTTGGCGTAGGGAATCTTCAACCCGGAGACGATGTCGTTGGTCAGGTGGTCGCCACCCACGCCGAGCACGCCGGTGTGGACCACGGTGCCTTTCTGGTAAACGATGTAATCAGAAACACCGCCGCCGAGATTGATCACGATCGCGCCGAGCTGCTTCTGGCTGCGGGTCAGGACGGCCTGTGCCGTGGCGTAGGAACTGAGCGCGTAGTTCTTCACGTCAATGCTCAGTTCCTTCACGCAGCGGATGGTCGTCTGCAGGCGCGTGGCCAGGCCGTAGACCTGGTGAAAATGGGCTGTAAGCCGTTTCGAGGCCAGTCCCGCCGGGTTCTCCGTGGTCGAACCGTCATCGAGGACGTAATACTGGAGGAGATGATGAACGATGGCGTGGTCCGCGGGCAGCGGCTGATTGGCCGCCATGTCGTGCAGCTCCTGCATGTGCTCGGTCGTGATCTCGTCGCCGTCATTGTTGATCACGGTGGTCACGCGCGTATTCGACGATCGGATGTGCGCGCCCGTAATTGCGAGGTAAATCTCGCCGATGACAATGTCGGTCTTCTGCTCCGCCTCGGCCAGCGCGTCGCGCACGCAGCCCTGCGCCACCTCGAAGTCGACGATTTCGCATTTGCGCACCTGGCCCGACGGCGCCTCGCCGATGCCGAGCAGGGCCAGCGTCCCGTCAGGACGAATTTCCCCGACGGCCGCGGCGACCTTGGTGCTTCCGACTTCAAGTGCGACGACAATATTGCGTGATTTTCCCCAGAACATAGTTGGTTGATTGGATAGGTGGTGTTTGTTTCAGCGGCGGGTTATTCGTAGAAAGTGACCGGGACATAGCGATCGGGGGTGAGATCGACGGTGCGGAGCGCGGGTTGGTCGGCGCCAAAACGCTCGAGGATCTGCTGCAGCCTTTGCAATTGCTGGTCAATGCAATCGAGGCGAAAGGTGATCGCCGTCTGCTGCGTTGTCGTCATCGTAATCGAAAGCGGCTGGCTCAGGTCGATGGAGCGGATGTCGATGGACGTATTGAGCTGCGAGCTGTGCTTGATTGCGTCGAGAATTTCCAGCGCCCCCCTGAGCCCCGGCTGATCGAGGCGCACGCCCGGCTCCAACTCGAGCCCGTTGGGCAGACCGACGACCTCCGGCAGTTGTGACACTTGCTCATCGTCGCGCGGCTTGAGCACGACGCAATCGCGATCAAGGTAAAACGTCTCGCGCGTGCCGAGGTCAACGGAGAGCCCGACGATCTTCACCACCGGCACTCGCTCGTGAATGATGATGGTCATGCGGTCCGGGAAATGACGCTCGACCTGCGCGTTGGAGACATAGGGGAGCGTCTCCAAGTCCTTCGCGATCCGTGGCAGGTTAAGGCTCCACAGGTTCTGTCCTGTCTCGAGTCCCGTGGCCTGTCGGATAGCGTGGACGGTGAAATGACCCTCGGGCTCGATGTCGATCTTCTGCAGAGTGTAGTGCGGGTTATCGTACAGCGCGTAATCGAGCAGCAGGCCGAGCCCGACACGGAACGCGACGCCCACCACCACGATCATCACCAGGACGAGAGCAACCCAGCCCGCAATCTGGGTCACCTGCCGCTGCGAATGGCGTTTGCGCGCCGTGGTGTGCAGGATGTTGATCTGCTTCTGGCGCGTGCGGTTCGTCCGGCGGCGGTTCATGCGGACCTCTCTTTTCGCCGGGCGGCCCACGACAGTTCGACGATCCGGCGACAGAGTTGCGGGAAAGCGATGCCCACCGCCGCCGCGGCCTTGGGCAGCAGGCTTGTCGCCGTCATGCCGGGAATGGTGTTGATCTCGAGGCAATAGGGGGTCGTGTCGTTCTCGAGGATAAAATCGATCCGGGAATAGACCGTGTTGCCGATCGCGCGATGCGCCGTGAGCGCATGCCGCTGAATCAGCGCGGTGATCTCCGCGGGGAGGTCCGCCGGGCAAAAGTATTCGGTGCAACCTTTGGTGTATTTGTTGGTGTAGTCGTAAAAACCGTCGCGCGGTCGAATCTCGACGATTGGCAGCGCCTCGTCGCCCAGCACACCAACCGTCAGTTCACGCCCGCGAATGAACCGCTCGACCAGAACCGACGAGTCATACTTCAGGGCGTCCGTCAACGCGGCGGCGATTTCCTCGCGATTGGCGGCCGGATGAGTGCCCACGCTTGAGCCCTGCGCATTCGGCTTGATAAAGACCGGAGGCGCCAGCGTCACGTCCTCAAGCCGACAGACGAGCTGTCCCTCCGGCGTAGGCACGCCGTGCTGGCGGAATTTTTCCTTCGTTTTCTCTTTGTCGAAGGCGATCCGGCTCGTTTCAGCGTCAGCGCCGGTGTAAGGAATTCCCTTCTCCTCCAGAAGAGCCTGAACTTGTCCATCTTCGCCAAAGGTTCCATGCAAGGCCAAAAATGCCAACTCCGTACCCGGGGGTAGGTGAAATTTGTCGCTATCCACAATCACTTCAGTCGCGTCATAGCCGGCATCGTTGAGTGCCTCCATGACAGCCGCACCGGAACGCAATGAAACTTCGCGTTCAGCAGAAAGACCGCCCATAAGCACGGCCAGACGATGGAGCTTGTCACTCATCCTAATTTTCCTCCCCGAGCACGATGACTTCCGTGTGCAGCTCAATCTGCCGCGCTTCCCGCGCGCGGCTCTGGATCAGCGAAATGAGCTGCAGGACATCCCCGGCGGTCGCGCCACCGTCGTTCACAATGAAATTGCCGTGCACTTCAGAAACGCGCGCCTGGCCGACGGAGAGATTCTTCAGGCCCAGTTCGTCGATGAGCCGACCCGCCGGGATCGGCCCGGGGTTCTTAAAAATACAGCCGGCGCTCGGTGCGGCAGGCTGCGAGGTCCATCGTTTACCAGAAAAAGCCTTCAACTTTTCGTTGATTTCGTCCTTGGAACTCGGCTTCCCCTTCAACCGCGCTGAAACGGCGATGTGGTTCTGGAAATGGGGCACGTTCCGGTAATGGATTTCCATATCGGCCTTCTTCACCTCGTGGACATGGCCGAGCAGATCGATGCTGCGCACGCTCTCGACGACCTCCATGGTCCACCCCTGCATCGCCCCGGCGTTCATGCGCAGCGCGCCGCCAAGATTGCCCGGAATGCCCTCCATAAATTCAAACCCACCGAGGTCGTGCCGGCGCGCCTCGGCCACGACCTGTTTCAGCCGCGCGCCCGCCCCAACGGTAACATATTCACCCTCGACTTCGATCCGGTTGAAGTAGGGCTGGCCGAGGTGGACGCAGAGCCCGAGGATTCCTCCGTCGCGCACCAGGAGATTGCTCCCGCGTCCGATAAAGGTCACCGGGATGCCGCGATCATGCGCGAAACGGAGTCCCAGCTTGAGATCCTCTTCGTCAACCGGCTCGAACCAAAGTTGGGCCGGGCCGCCGATGCGCATCGTCGTGTGTTTGTGGAGCGGCTCGTCGCGCTTGAGAATGCTGTCCGGCTTGAGCTGGGGGCCCAGTTCCGCGTGCCAGGTCAGGGCCTGGGCAAGATGGAGCGCGACGCGGTGGATGTCCCCCGCTCCGAGGGTGATCACCAGGTCGCCCGGCTCAAGAACGGCGTTCACCGCCGCGCGCAGCCGACCCAGCGTCGCTTCGTAACGCACTTTACCGTGTCCGTCGGCGCGTACCGTTTCGGCCAAGGCCTCGCCAGTGACGCCGGCCATCGCCGCTTCGCTGGCCGCATAAATCTCGGTGATGAAAACTTCCGTCGCATCGTGGAATGCCCCGGCAAATTCACCTTGCAACGCCTTCGTTCGCGAATAGCGGTGGGGCTGAAAAAGAGCCAGCACCCGCTTCCAACCGCTGTTGCGCGCGGCGGCCAGCGTCGCCTTGATCTCGGTCGGGTGGTGCGCGTAGTCGTCCACCACCATGTAGTCGGCGGAGCGGTACTTCACCTCGAACCGGCGGGCCGCCCCGCGAAACTCAGCCAGCGCGCTCACAATCTGGTTCCACGGGATGCCGAGTTCCGTTGCCAACGCAACCACGCCGAGCGCGTTGCTCACATTCTGGGCACCCGGCACCTCGAGGACCACTTCGCCGAGCAACTGTCCCCGGCGCAGCACGGTGAACCGTGACGAAAAACTTTGCAGGCGCACGTCGAGCGCACGGTAGAAGGCCAGCTCGGAGAGCCCGTAACCCACCGCCTGCGCGCAGTGAGAGCAGAGCAGCATCGCGTGCTTGTCGTCGGCACAGTAAACGATCGGGCCGCACGTCCGTTCGCAGAGTGTGGCGAACACTTCCACGATTTCCTCGATGTTATGATAAAAGTCGAGATGCTCCTCCTCGATGTTGAGGATGAGGCTCGCCTGCGGCGCGAAAAGCGCCAGCGTACCGTCGCTCTCGTCAGCCTCGATCACAAAAGGCTGACCGCTTGTCCAAGCGGCGTTCGCGCCGAGCAGCGGGACTTGCGCGCCGATGTAGTGGGAAGGATTCCGGTCGGCCTGCCGCAAAACATGGGTCAGCATCGACGAGGTGGTCGTCTTGCCATGGCTGCCCGCCACAACATAGGCGCTTTTCTCGTCGGCCAGCACGACGAGGCATTCCGCGCGACGCACGCAGATGATGTTGTGCTGGACCGCTGCCTTGCGTTCCGGGTTTTCCGCAGCGATGGCAGAGGAAAAGACAACCACCGTTGCGTCCCCGACTTGCGCCGCATTGTGCCCCACAAAATAGCGGACACCCGGCGGGATGTAGATCGACGCTTGTTCCGCCGGGACGAGGTCCGAACCCGAAAGTTCGTGCCCTTGCGCCAGCAGCAGCCGGGCCAGCCCGCTCATGCCGCTGCCACAGACGCCGATGAGATGAATTCTCTGCGGACCGCTCTTCAGCAGTTCTGCCAGGCGTTGTTTTAATTCCGGTTGCATGAAGCTTCAATCTCCTCAGCTACGCGCTTGGCTGCGTCGACCCCGCTCAACTTCCTTGCCGCGTCCGCCATCTCCCGGCGTAATTCAGGCCGGGTCAAAAGTTCCTCCACGGTCTGGTGGAGCGTCTCCGCCGTCGTCTTGCTCTCGACCAGGATGCGGGCCGCGCCCGCCTCCTTGAAAATCCGCGCGTTGAACGACTGGTGATCGTCCGCCGCCGCCGGATAGGGAATCAGTATCGCGGGCAGGCCGTAATGGCTTAACTCGGTCAAGGAAGCTGCTCCGGAACGACTGATTACCACGTCGGCGAGACTATAGAAATGTTCCATTTCCGTCGAAAAGGCCTGCACCACGGCGGTCAGCCGCTGGCGCCGGTAATTGATTTCCGCGATGTTTACATCGGCCTGGCCGGTAAGGTGGATGAACTGCACCTCGTCGCGTCGACCGTGCCAGAGCGGCAGGCATTTGAGCACGAGTTCATTGATGCCGTGTGCGCCTTGACTTCCGCCCATGATCAGCACAACGGGCAGCGCCGGGTTCAGTCCGAATTTTTCCGCCGCCACCGCGCGGCTGATCCGGGCCAGGCCGCGCCGCACCGGCGTGCCTGTCACCACGCAATGCGCGCGGCTCAAGTAGTAGGCGCAACTGTCGAAGCCGAGCAGGGTCTTGTTCACCCACGGCGCGATCAACTTCGTGACACGTCCGGGAATCGCGTTCGATTCGTGGATCAGCGTCGGCAGGTGGCGCCGCCACCCGAGCAGCAGCGGGATCGCGCTGGTGAAGCCGCCCATCCCGACCACGGCGGTCGGCTGGAAATCGCGGTAAACCTGGCCGCATTCACGCCAGCTTTTCCAGAGACCCAGCCCAAAGGTGAAAACACGCGGCGAAAGAAACCCGGGCCAGCCGATTCCGGGCAGGGCGCAAGCCTCCTGGTCCTTCGCGCCTTTGAGAGCGAGGGCGTCGATTTGCTTCGGCGAGACCAGCAGCAGCGTGTCGTGGCCCCGTTCGCGCAGTTCCTCCGCCACGGCCAGCCCTGGAAAGAGATGGCCGCCGGTTCCGCCGCAGGCGATGGCAATTTTCATAAGCTTCACATTCTCACGCTATAGGGTTTCGCAATCAAGGCCGGTTGACGCGGCCCCTGGTAAATTCCCTGCCGGTGCAGGTTGAAAAGAAGGCCTATCGCAGCCAGACAGGTCAGCAGATTCGAGCCGCCGTAGCTGATGAAGGGCAGCGGCAGGCCCTTGCACGGCATGAGCGACGTCACCACCGCGAGGTTCATCATGGCTTGCAGCGCAATCATCGTTGTGATCCCCGTGCCGAGCAAAACGCCGGCGGGATTGGGCGCGTGCAGGGTAATCCAACCGCTGCACAGCAGCATGACCAGAAATGCCAGCACGATGGCCAACGAGACCCACATGCCCAGTTCCTCGCCGATGATTGGAAAAACGAAATCGGTGTTCACCTCGGGCAGATAGTACATTTTCTGACGGCTGTTGCCGAGGCCCAACCCCCCCAGGCCGCCTGAACCGAGCGCGATCAGCGCCTGCCATTGCTGGTAACCCGCGCCGTCCCGGTGCAATTCCGGATGCAGGAACGCCACCCAGCGCTGCCACCGTTCCGGGATGAGAATCGAGGTGAGGAGGAGGCCGGCCAAGCCCATGATGGGCACGGGCAGCAGGTAGAGAAGATTCGTGCCGGCGCAAAACATGATCACCACAAGAATGAGGAGCATGATCGAGGCCGTGCCCAGGTCCTGCTGTTCCGCCACCAAAAGGAACAGCGGCGCGGCGCACATGATCGGCCAGAAAAAACCGCGCAGGAACTCGTGCGCATGGCGCTGGTTCTTTCCCATCCACCACGACAGGAAAAGAATCAGCGCCAATTTCGCAAATTCCGAGGGCTGGTAGGTCCAGCCCGCCAGCCTCAGCCAGCGGGGCGACCCGTTGACCCGCACCCCAATATGCGGAATCAGACAGAGTACCAGCAGCACCCCGGCGAAGCCCGCCGTCCAAGGCGCCCAGCGCAGCACCTTTTGATAATCGCAGCGCGAGAGAAAAACGCAGGCGATTCCGCCGATGACGAGCCAGGCGCACTGTTTGCGCAGGTTGTTGTAGACGCTGGTCATGTCCACCGTCGCCAGAACCGAGCTGGTGCTTGAAAGCATCACCAGACCGAGGGCGATCAGCCCCAGCATCGTGATCAGCAGCACGTAAGCGACGTTTCGTTGGATGAACATGGCCGTTTCTTTTAGGAATGCTTCAAGCCCTTCTTACTGCACGAAGTTGGCCAGTTGCCCCGTGGTCTTCGGCTGGTCCGGCTGTACCGCGTTCTGGGGCGGGGCTGGCGCCGGAGCCGGAGCCGGTGCGGCGGTCGTTGTGGCCTGTACCGGCGTGGCGGCCGTCGTGGTTTGCGCTTCACGGGACGGGATTCTAAGCTTCTTGCCGATGCTCAGCTTGGTCGGGTCCGTGATGTTGTTCGCTTCCATCAACGCCTTCGCCGTGGTCCGGAACTTGTGCGCAATCCTGCTCAGCGTGTCGCCCTTTACCACGGTGTAGGTGTGATGGCTCGCGCTGGCGGGCGAAGGGGCCGGAGCCGCAGGGGTCTCGTCGGGTGGTGTGGCCGGCGTGCCGCTCAGGATCGTCGTGCCTGTTGTATAGGTGGCGGGAACCGCGACGACTTCCGTCTTGCCGGGAATGACCAGCCGCTCACCGACATGCAACAGTTCGCCATTAAGGTCATTCGCGGTTTCCAGCTTCGCCACTGTCGTGTGATGCCGGTGCGCGATCTTCGCCAGCGTATCGTGCATTTTCACGACGTAGGTGCCGCTGATCACAGGAGCGACCGGGGTTTCGGGTTCAATCGGAGGAGCGGTTGTTGGCTCCATCGCCACTGTCGGTTCGGCCGACGCCGTCGGTTCCGGAGCCGGTGGCTGAGGTGGTGTCACGACAGGGCCCGTCGGCGTCGAAGCGTCGGGTGCGGCAGCCGCCGTGGCCGGAGCGGGCGAGGGCGCCGTTTCCGCCGGGGCGGTTTGTTCTATCGCTGGCGCGGGCGTGGTGCTTTCAGCAGCGGCCGTCTTGTCCGGCTGGCCGCCGTCGGGCAGCTGGGAGTCCATGACCACGGAGCCGTCCGCGGCCACTTTTGCATCTTTGGGGGCTTTGTTGTCCGCCAAATCCGCATCGCCGCCGCCCATGAGGTGATAGATGGTGACGCCGCCGATGACGAGGACGTGCAGCACCAGAACGACGATGAAGACCGTCATTAGTTTTAAGCCGCCAGTCGACTGCGGCTTGAGGTTACTTTCGTTGTTTTCCATATGGTTTCTCTCTTTCTTGTTGGTTGGTGGTGGTTGGGTGTTGAAATTTTTTCAGGGTTGCTTCGCCCCGGCCTGTACCAGCGCCCGGAATTGGTCGCCCCGATCCTCAAAATCTTTGAACATGTCGTAGCTCGAGCAGCCGGGTGAAAAGAGCACCACATCGCCTGAGGCCGCCAGCGCCAGCGCCTGGCTGACCGCCCCGGCCAGCGTCGCGGCCGGGTAGCACGGCACGGCGGAGCCCCATGCGGCGGAAAGCTTTTCCGTCATCTGGCCGATCAGCACGACGGCCTTTGCTTTTTCGCGCAAGAGCGGGCGCAGGCCGGTAAAATCGAGTCCCTTGTCCTTGCCTCCCGCCAGCAGCACCACCGGCTTGGTCATGGCCAGCAGCGCTTTCTCCAACGCGTCGATGTTCGTCGCCTTCGAGTCGTTGATGAACGTCACGCCATTGATTTCTCCCACTTTTTCGCAACGGTGAGGCAAGGGACGGTAGGCGCACATCGCCTCAATCGCCGCCTCGCGCGAAACGTTATAAAGATCGGCCACGGCCAGCGCAGCCAGCATGTTCTCCGCATTGTGGGGCCCGGCCAGGTTTGTCCGCTTCTGCTCGAGCACCTGCTCGCCGCGCGCGACCAGCCAGCCGTCGCTCAACCGGTAATCGGCAGGCAGGCCCGCGGCGCTGATCGTGATTTTTTGCGCAGCCATCGAGGGCAGACGCAGGTTCGCGTTTACAATCGCGTAGTCATCCGCCGTCTGGTTACGGAAAATCTGCCATTTGGCCAGCTCGTACTCCTCCATCGTCTTGTAGCGGTCAAGGTGGTCCGGCGTCAGGTTCAGGTGGACGCTGATGCGCGGGCGGAAGTCGACGATATGCTCGAGTTGGAACGAACTCACCTCAATCACCATCACGTCGAGGTCCTGGCTCTCGCGCACCGCGGCGGAGAATGCGGTGCCGATGTTGCCCGAGGCCATCGTCCGTTTCCCCCCGGCGGCCAGCACGCGGTCGGTCAATTCCGTCGTCGTCGTTTTGCCGTTCGTCCCCGTAATCGCCACAATCGGGCATTCACAAAAGCGGTAGGCCATTTCCAATTCGCCGAAAAGCGGCAGTCCCGCCTGACGCAGCGTCTGCACCAGCGGCACCTGCGGGTTGATGCCCGGACTGAGCACGCCAAAATCGAACTGTGCGGTGGGCTGGACCTGTCGGCCCAGCTCCACCTCGATGCCGTGTCGGCGCAGCTCCTCCGCGCGCCGGGACACCGCAGCGTTGTCCGCAGCGTTGTCCCTCACGGTCACACTCGCCCCCTTGTCCCGGAGTAGTTTCGCCGCTTCCATGCCGCTAACTCCCAATCCGAGCACCACGACTCGTTTTCCGTTCACATCCATAAATTTTCATCGCATTTCTATCTCAGTTTCAGCGTGGCCAGCGCCAGTAACGATGCCACCAGGCCCAAAATCCAGAAACGGACTGTCACCGTCGATTCCTCCCAGCCCTTCAACTCGAAGTGATGATGCAGCGGCGACATCGCAAAAATCCTCTTGCCCGTCAGCTTGAACGACGCCACCTGCAGCAGCACCGAACCCGCCTCGAGAACGAAGACGCCCCCCGCGATCACCAGAGCCAGTTCCTGGTGCACGCAGATTGCGATCACCCCCAGCACGCCGCCCAGCGCCAGCGAGCCGGTGTCGCCCATGAAAATCCGCGCCGGATGGCAGTTGAACCAGAGAAAGCCGAGACCGCTCCCGACCAGTGCCGCGCAAAAGACCGCAAGTTCGCCCGCGCCGCTGACGAGCGGAAGGAATAGGTAAGTCGCCAGCTTCGCGTTGCCGGCCACATAGCAGAACACCGCGTAGGTCAGCGCCACACAGATGAAACATCCGATGGCCAGCCCGTCCAGCCCATCGGTCAGGTTCACCGCGTTCGAGGTGCCCATGATGACCAACGCGAAAAAGACCACGGCCAAAATCCCCATGTCGACCACCACCGGCGTTTTCAAAAAGGGAATATAGAGGCTGTTGTAGGCGTGTGGATAATCGGCGCTCCAACTCAGGTAGATGAAAACAAAGATGGCCAACAGGGCCTGCGCCGCCAGCTTTTGCCAGGCCCGGATGCCCTTGGACTTCTTTTTCGCCACCTTCTCGTAATCGTCGGCAAAACCGATCAGCCCGAGGTAGAGCATGGAACCAAGAACCAGCCAATAGAGCTTGGTCGCCGGATCGCACCAGAGCAGCGAGCTGATCGTGGCTGTCGTGAGAATCAGGATTCCTCCCATGGTTGGCGTTCCCTTTTTACCGCTGTGCAGGTCGGCAAGCTCGCGCACTTCCGATTTCTGGCGCAGCGGCTGCCCCAGCTTCAAACGCGTCAAAAGCAGGATCGTCCACGGCCCCAAGGCGAACGAAAAGGCCAGGGACGTCAGTGCCGCCGCCATGGCACGGAACGTTTCATAGCGAAAGACATTCAGCGGACTCCAGTGGGAGGACAGGAAGTACAAATAGTAGAGCATTAGCGCGCATCCTTTCCGGCAACCGTCTCGACAAGACGTTCCAGTCCCATGAAATGAGAACCTTTCACCAAGACGACATCGCCCGTGCACAGGTGCGGCATCAACGCCACCGCGGCCTCCTCTGCGTCGAGCACCATGGAAATCTTGTCCGCGTCCAGACCGCCCGAGAGAGCGCCCGCGCGGCAGGCATCCGCATTCGGCCCCACCGCGATGAGCAGATCGACGCCCAATTCCGCGGCGAAGGCACCCACCTCGCGATGCAGCTCTGCCGCATGCCGGCCCAGTTCTCCCATCGAACCGAGCACGGCCAGATGCCGTCGCGCTCCGGGAAATTCCTTCAGCGCCAGGAGCGCGGCCTTCATCGAAGCCGGGTTCGCGTTATAAGCGTCGTTGAGGATTCGCACGCCTTTTGCGTCGATCACCTGCATCCGCGCGCCGGGCAGCGTGACCGTTTCCAGCCCGCGGGCAATTTCCTCCAGACCCAGTCCGCATTCGCCGCCCACAGCAGCGGCCAGAAGCGCGTTGCCCACCATCACACGGTTGAAGACAGGAAGCCGCACCGTCACCCGCTCGCCGCCGTGCGCCAGGTGAAAGGAGAGACCGTTGGCGGTGATGTGCACATCTTCCGCGCGCCAGACCGCGTCGGGACTGTCGCCGACCCAGACGATTCGCGCCACCGAGCGGTGCGCGATGCGCCGGCTCCAAGCGTCCTCGCCGTTCAGAACGGCGACGCCGTCACGCGGCAGCGCGGCGATTAGTTCCGCCTTTTCCTCGGCGATGGCAGCCTGGTCGGCGAAAAATTCGATGTGGGCCGGTCCTATACTGCTGATAACACCGATGTCCGGCGCGGCCATTCTGACCAGCGGAGCGATCTCGCCCGGGTGATTCATCCCCATCTCGATCACGCCAAACTCGTCGTCGTCGTCAAGGCGGATCAGCGTTAGCGGCACGCCGATGTGATTGTTCAGATTGCCTTCCGTTGCCTTCGTTTTGAAGCGGATCCGCAGCACCGCCGCAATCAATTCCTTCGTGCTCGTCTTGCCGCTGCTGCCGGTCACGCCAATGGTCCGAACCGAAAGCAACCGCCGGTACATCGCGGCAAAACGCTGCAGCGCCTCGAGCGTGTCGGGCACTTCGACCAGGCCGAGGTCATCGGGCAGGTCGGGAATCAGCCGGTTCGAGACCAGCGCCGCCACGGCGCCGCAGTTCTTGACCTCGCGCACGAAGGTGTGCCCGTCGAAACGATCTCCGCGCAACGCGACGAAGCAGTCGCCCTGGTGCAGCGAACGCGTGTCGGTGTGGAGGCGGTCCACCGCAAGCGCGGGGTCGCCTTTCACGAGACGCCCGCCGCTCAGGCGGGCCACTTCTTCCAGGGTGCAGCGGCGCATCACGCGGCCCTCCTCTGCAGAAATTCCTGCACCAAGATCCGGTCGTCAAAGGGATGGTACTGCCCGGCAATCTCCTGAGTCGTCTCATGGCCCTTGCCCGCCACGCAGACCACATCGCCCGGCTGAGCCAGCGCAAGCGCGTGGGCGATGGCCTGCCGGCGATCCACCAGTCGCTCGTACTTGTCGTGGTAGGCGGACGGCGGAATGCCAGCCTCCATCTGGTCGAGGATCACCTCGACGTTCTCGTTGCGAGGATTGTCCGCCGTAAAAATCGAGTAGTCGGCGCACTCGACCGCCGCACGCGCCATCAGCGGGCGCTTCACCGCGTCACGGTTGCCGCCGCAGCCGAGCACGGCGATGAGGCGTCCGCGCGTGATGCCACGCAGGACGGTCAGGGCCTTGCGCACCGCGTCGTCGGTGTGGGCGTAATCGACCACTGCCGTCACGTCGTCCGCCGAGGCGAATTTTTCCAGCCGCCCGGGCACCTGCGGCGTCGTGCGCAACCGCTCCACGATCACCCGCGGGGCGATGCCCAACGCCAGCGCGCCGCCCACGGCGGCAAGGGCGTTGGCCACATTGTACGAACCGATCAGCGGCAACGAAAACGTGATTATCTCCGTGCCCATGCGCAGCGTCCCCTCCGTTCCCGCCACAGTGACGGAAACCTCGCGCGCCTCGATTTCCGTCCCGGCCAGACCGTTGAGCGTGTAAGTGATCGTGCGCACGCGTCCATCCAGCAGGCGGATCAACTTTTGTCCGTAGGGATCATCCGCGTTGATCACCGCAACGCCCGGATTTTCCTTCCGGTCGAGGTTGGTGAAGAGAATCGACTTCGCCTCAAAATAATTTTCCATCGTGTGGTGGTAATCGAGATGGTCCTGAGTCAGGTTCGTGAAAATGCCCACCTGAAAATCGATCGGCGCCACCCGTCCCTGCTCCAGGGCATGGGAGGAAACCTCCATCACCGCAACCCGGCAGTTCGCCGCTCTCATCTGCGAGAGGAGCTCGTGCAGATCGAGCGACTCCGGAGTCGTCCGCGGCGCGGGCAGGATACGTTCGCCAATCTCGTACCGCACGGTCCCGATCAGCCCGACCGGCACTTTCGGCTCCGAAAGCAGGTGCTTCAGGATGAATGTGGTGGTCGTCTTTCCGTTCGTTCCGGTCACGCCGGACATCTTCAGGGCCCGGTCGGGCCGCCCAAAAAAACTTGCCGACATCACCGCCATGGCGCGGCGCGCACTCTCCACCTCGATAAAGGTCGGGCCCCGGCCCGCCGCAAAGTCCGGGTTGTCCAGCACCACCGCCGCGGCGCCCTTGTCGCACACTTCGGCGATATGGTTGTGGCCGTCGGTCTTCTCACCCTTCCAGGCGAAAAATACATCGTTGGCCTCGACACGGCGCGAATCATAGCGCAGGGAGCGGATCAACCGGTCAACCGGTCCTTGAACCGACTTCGTCCTGACGTCCTTGAGGATCTCGGAAAGTTTCACGGGTTTGAGGGGGTGTTGGCGCTGAGAACCGGCCCGGGAACAGAGACCGGCTCCGGTGTAGGCAGCGGCAGGTCAGCCGGAATGTTCATGATTTGCGCCAGTTGCTCCGCCATCGAGGCGAAGACCGGACCGGAAACCTCGGCGCCGTAGTATTTGACGGTGTGGGGTTCATCGACCATCACCAGCGCGACAAAGGCGGGATTCTCCACCGGCATGAACCCGAGGAACGAGGAAACGAATTTCGTGTGCGAATAGGCCCCATCGACGAACTTCTGCGCCGTTCCCGTCTTGGCCGCAAATGAATGTCCCGGCACGCGGACACCTTTCGCCGTTCCGTCTACTGTCACCTGATGAAGCGCCACGGCCATGTCCGCGGCCGTGTCGCTGTCGATCACCTGGCGAATGACCCGCGGCTGAAAAAGCTGTACCGTGCGGCCCGTCGCCGCATCCGTCACCTTCAGGGCCAGATGTGGCGCAACGAGGTTGCCGCCGTTGGCGATCACGCTCATCGCCGTCGCCGCCTGGATTGCGGTCACGCCCACTTCCTGCCCAATCGGGATGCGCGTGATCGAAAGCGCGCTCCATCTGTCCAGCGGGCGCAGCAGGCCGGCCGACTCGTCCTGGTTGTGCAGGATGCCCGTCTTCTGCCCGATGCCGAATGCCCGCGCGTATTTGAAAAGGTTGTCCTCGTGGACGTAATTGAGCGCAATCTTGGCAAAGCCAATGTTGCTCGACTTCGCTAGCACTTCCTCCACGGGCAGCCAGCCGTTCGGCTCGTCGTCGTGCAGGGTTTTGCCGGCATAGAGAAACGAGCCGTTCTCGCAAAAAACCGGTGTCTGGAGATTCACCGCCCCCTCGTTCAATGCCGCGGCGAGCGTGATGATTTTGAAGATCGACCCGGGCTCGACCATGTCGGTGATGCAGCGGTCACGAATCGCGTCCGGTGTAAAGGTCTGACGGTTATTCGGGTCATAGGTCGGGCGCGACCCCATGCCGAGGATCGCCCCGGTGTGGGGGTCCATCACGATGATGCAGGCGCCGTTGGGCTGGTCATTTTGCACGATCTGGTCGAGCGCATCCTCGACCACATGTTGGATCGCCATATTGATGGTCAATGTTACATTGTCCCCGTCGATGGCCGGGGTTGCCCGGGTCTGGTACCCGGCAATCTCCTTGCGCTTGGCATCCTGTTCCACCCTCCGCTCGCCCGGAATGCCGCTGAGGACCTTGTCCATTTCCTTTTCCATTCCCGCCAACCCGTGGCCGTCGTCACCCATGAAACCGAGCACGTGCGCGGCCAGCTCGTTATTCGGGTAACGCTCGTCGCGCGGCTCAAAAATCAGGCAATTAAGGTTCAGTTCGCGCAGCCGGGTCACAGTGGCGTCCTCCACGTTTTGAGCGATCAACTGGTAGCGGTTGTGCGGATCAAAAGCCGCCGCGAGGCTTCCGGCAGGAGCCAGCAGCGTTTCCTCCAACTTCGGCAGGTTCACGTCGGGATGGCTGAGCTTCTGCCCGTCGAGCCGCACGTCATAGACCAAATGGGTCTGAGCGAGGATGTTTCCTTCACAATCAAGAATCGCGCCCCGTTTCGGCGGGATCGTTTCCAGATGGGTATGGTTTTCGATCGCCATCCGCAAGAACTTGCCGTGGTCAACCAACTGAATCTGGATCAGGTTGAATGAAATCACCGTGTATCCCATGGCCAAAAGAACCACCACCCAAATGGCGCGCGCGCGATGTTGCATGGCTTTGCCTTAATGGTCAGTCGATTGCGGCGCGGCGGCGGCCACGGGCGGATTGAGGTTCAGGTTGCCCGGCACCAAAAGATTGATGTCCCGGGTCGGCATCGTATCGCGCTCCAGGCGCATCCGCGTGCTGCTCGGGCCCATCGGAATGACGTTCAAGGCCATCTGATCGAGCCGGACCAGCGTGGAATGATTCAGGGCCAGCCGCTTTACCAGCGCCGCCGGCGATTTCATCCGGTTCAGATCGAAATTCAACTGTTCATTGCGCAGATTGATCGCCTCGAGCTGCTCTTGCAGACGATAGGTCTCCTGCGCCAGGTGCAGGTTCTGGTTCTTGCCCAGCATGTAAACCAAACCCAGGACCGACATCAGGCCCACGATCAGGATCCACTTCAGCACGCCCATCCAGTGGAGCGAGTGACTGTGTCTGAGGCGATTGCGGCTCATGCGCAAACCTCCTCACGGCGGATGGAAGTGCGGAGACGCGCGCTGCGCGCCCGCGGATTTTTTGCGATTTCCTCTTCGCTGGGCAGAAAACGTTTTACATCGCGCAAATGGCGCTGCGGATTCGGCAGCGTGTTGGGACGACCCGGCGTGTCGATCCATTCGGCGCTCAATTCGCGCATGAATTGCTTCACCACACGATCCTCGCCCGAGTGGAAGCTGATGACCGCCAGGACTCCTCCGGGTTTCATGATTTCCACCGCCTGCGGCAGCGCCGCTAGCAGCGCCTCCTCTTCCCGGTTGACGGCGATTCGTAAAGCTTGGAAGACCTTCGTTGCTGGATGTAGGCCCCCAGCTCGTCGGTGCGGAAGCGTCTCGGCCACCACCGTCGCCAGATCGGTGGTGGTGCGGAAGGGCGCGACTCGTCGCCGTGCCACCAGGGCCCGGGCCACCCGCCTTGCTTCCCGCTCTCCGCCGTGCTCATAAAAAAGTTTGCTCAGTTCCCCTTCCGAAAGTCCGTTCACCAAATCGGCCGCCGTCGGGCCACCCCGCCGATCCATTCGCATGTCGAGCGGCCCTTCCGCCCGAAAGCTGAAACCCCGCTCTGCGCGCTCCAATTGCGGCGACGAAACGCCGAGATCGAGGAGTACTCCGTCGACCTTCGCCCAGCCATGCTCCGCGCTGCATATTTTCAAATCTTTGAAATTTCGCTGTTTCCATTTAAATCTCTCCGGCCAACGGGCCTCCAACGCCCGGGCCGCTTCCGCCGCCTCGTCGTCCTGGTCCAGTCCCAGAACATTCGCCCCCCGCTCCAAAAGCGCTTGCGTGTGACCGCCGCGCCCGAACGTCCCATCGATCCACCTGTCTCCCGGCTTCACCTGCGCCGCCGCCAGCACTTCGGCCAGCAGCACGGGCAGATGCCCGCTGGTTTCCTCCCTTTCACCCACAAAATCAGCTCATGTTCCAGCGCCAGGCCTTGGCCAGCACCGGCCTGCGCAAACCGACCAGCTCAAAGGCGTTGCGCCGCGCCAGTTTCACAACCGAGGCCCCGATGACCTGTCCCTCCCCATCTTTTTCGGTTTCGAATCCATAAACCAATTGCCTGCGCACAAGACCTTTGATTTTGATTTCCATACTTCTTGTTTAACCTCCGTGATGGGACAGCGGACGAGCCGCCGCCGATGCCGTTGAGGGAAGACAAGGAGTAGGGCATCGGCTACTTCCTTGTCGGTTTTTGACCCGAACCGGCATTGACCGGCCAGGCCCTCCAGTAATTCAGCGGGACATTCATAGGCCCATTGCGCGCAGCGCCTCCTCCACGGTGGTCGCCGCCACCGGTTTCTTTTCCCATACGGCCTTGTCCCAAATTTCGAAATGATCGAGTTGTCCGACCAGCACGGCCTCTTTCTTCAGGCCGGCTTTTTGGCGCAGTTTTTCCTTCACCATGATGCGTCCCTGTTGGTCCCAGGTCGTGCCCTGCGCCACGCTGGCCAGCGCCAGCACGTCTCGACGCACCGGATCGGCATCTTTGAGCGTTTTCACTTTCTCCTGCAACCCGCTCAGCCACGTCTCGGGATAGACCCGCACGCACGGTTCAGTGGAGGGCAAAATAAAGAGTCGCGACTCGTACGACTCTCCACGCCATTCGGCGGGCACGGTGATGCGTCCCTTGACATCGAAGGCATGGCCAAAGGTATCCGTGTAAGATGCACGTAGGGTGTCGTTTGACATAATCCGACCATTAATCAACTTTTTCTGCCATAACTCACCACTTTTACACACCAAGCCCCCATCAAAGCAACCTTTTTTTTGTAAAAATTCGAGGGGAAATTATTCCCCAACATCTTCTGCCCGAATCAGGTTTGCCCGTTGCCCCTCCGTCCGATACCCTTTCCATTTCCCCCCACCCCTCAAATGCAAAAAAACCTCGCAACTGTCACAATAATTGGCCGGGACAAGGCCGGTGTCATCGCTCGCATCACACAACTTCTCTTTCAACTCGGCGCCAATATCGAGGCCATGGAGGAACAAGTCACACGCGGCCAGTTCAGCATGACGCTACAGGCCTCGTGGATTGCCGCGCGCTTCGACCGCGCCAAAATCGTGCGCGGGGTGAAGGAAGCCGGTCGCGACCTCGGCATGGAGGCGACCATCCATTTCGCGCCGACGGGGCCGCAGCGGATGGCCATCCTGGTGACGAAGGAGCCGCACGTTCTCGAGGGCCTGCTCGCGCTCCCGCCGAAAAAGCTCGGCGCTCAGCCGGTGATCGTCATCGGCAACCGCCCCGCTTTGGAACCGCTCGCGCGCAAAAAGAAACTTCCCTTCCACCATGTTCCCTTTAACGACCGCGCCCAAGCAGAACAACAGGTCCTGCAGATTCTCGAAAAAGCCGGGGTCGATTTCATCGTCCTGGCGCGGTTCATGAAAATTCTCTCGCCGAATTTCGTCTGGCACTGGAAAAACAAGATCATCAATATCCACCCCTCGCTGCTGCCGGCCTTTCCGGGAGCGAACGCCTAGCGCCAAGCCTACGAACGTGGCGTCAAGGTGGTCGGCGTCACGGCCCATTTCGTCACGCCCAATCTTGACGAAGGTCCGATCATTGCGCAGGAAGTCCTGCGGGTGCGCGGCAACGAGCCGCTGGCCGACATCGTGAAACGGGGCCAGGCGCTCGAAACGCGCTGCACGCTGAACGCCGTGCGCATCTACGCCACCAAGAGGCTCGACGTCCACTGGGGACGGGTTTATTCCTGAGGAGAATCAAAGAATCGCATTCAGCAAAGCCTGGGTGTCGGACAAATCCTTGAAAACATGGGTTGGGTTTAACGCGACAAGTTCTTCGACGCTGAAGGCGCCCGTGGCCACCGCGATGGTTTTCGCACCGATGGCCTTGCCGCAGGCGACGTCATGGGGCGTGTCACCGATGATGAAGACGCGTTCGGGCGGGAAATCGATGCCGAGTTTTTCCTTCGCGCGCCTCAGGGCAAACGGCCCGAGCTCGTCGCGGATGTGGCTGTCGTCGGCAAAGGCGCCGAACTCAAAATAACGCCAGAGATCGAGATAGGTGAGCTTGAGCCGGGCGCCTTCTCTCAGGTTGCCGGTGAGAAGCGCCTGGTGAATTTCGGGATGCGCGTGCACCGCGTCGAGCGCCTTGCGGATGCCGGGATGGATCAAAGGCCGCACCATCGACAGGGTTGTGGAAAGAAGCTCAAGATAGGCCGAACGAAGACGCGCTTCCTCCTCGGGCGTGACCGGCACGCCAAGCCAAACGAGGAGGTCGCGGGCGATGGACGTGTCGGTGCGCCCCTTCAAATCGACCGGGAGATGCGCGCCCAAATCACGCTGGTACAAATCGCGGATCGCGACAAGCAGGGAACGCTCGCCCGCGCGGTCCATGTAGACGAGCGTGCCGTCAATGTCCCAGAGCAAAAGAGAATCTCGCATGTTTCAAAAGGTGCTTGGTGCGAATGGCTGCCGTGCGCAGCGCTTACATCGCCATAACGGAGAAACCCGAGTCGACGTAGATCGTCTGACCCGTGATGGCCGCGGCGCCATCGGAGACGAGGAAGAGACCGGTGGCGCCGAGTTCCTCGAGTTCGACGTTGCGGCGCAGGGGCGCGTGGGTCTCGTAATACTTGAGCATTTCGGTGAAGCCGCCGATGCCGCGCGCGGCGAGCGTGTTCACCGGACCGGCGCTGATGGCATTGACCCGGATTTTTTTCGTGCCGAGATCGTAGGCAAGGTAGCGGACGGAGGCCTCGAGCGAGGCTTTGGCCACGCCCATGACATTGTAGTGGGGCACGACGCGGGCCGCGCCGAGATAGCTCATGGCGACAATGCTGCCGCCGTTTTTCTCCATAAAAGGAAGGACGGCGCGGGTCAGCCCCACGAGCGAATAGGCGCTGACGTCGTGCGCGACGGCGTAGGCCTGGCGCGACGTGTTGATGAACTCGCCGGTAAGGGCCTCGCGCGGTGCGAAAGCAACGCTGTGGAGAAGAAGGTCGACGCGGTCGGTGATCTGCCTGACCTCGCCGAAGAAGCGTTCGATCTCGGTGTCGGAGCTGACGTCGCAGGGAAAGATGGGCGTGTCGGCGCCGAAAGTGGCGACGAGTTCCTCAACGTTATCCTTCACGCGTTCGCCCTGGTAGTTGAAGATGAGTTTCGCGCCGGCCTGGTGCCAAGCCTGGGCGATGGCCCACGCAATGCTGCGCTTGTTGGCAACTCCGAAAATGACGCCGGTTTTACCGTGCAGGGGAAGATGGCTGCTCATAGCTTACCATGATGCAAAGGCTGAGTCCTGAGGAAAGAGGAAAGATCATCCCGCGGACGGCAAATCCTGCGGACGGCGGTAAGTTTCACCCGAAGAGAGACTGTAACGCGTGCATCCGCCTTTTTGGCGGTTTCACTAAAAAAGCCTCGTGGTACGGCAGACCCGGTCAGAACGCGTAGCCGAAGGAGAGCTTGGGTCCAAGGGCGTCAATCGGGTGGTTCGGATTGACCGGCTCGGAGAGCCCCGCGTTGGAGAGGTGCTGATACTCCACCCCCAAGCGGGCAAAGAAATTGTCGGTAAATTGGTACTTGGCCCCGGCTCCCACCTCAAAGCTGAAGTTAAAGTCCTGGCCCAGACCGCCGAGTTGGGGAGCGGAATCGGCGAAGTCGAAGCCGACGCCTCCCTCAACGTAGGGGATCAGCTTCCAGCCGGGCTGGACGAAGTTGTAACGCGGACCAACAAGGAGACCCTCGTAATGATGCTCCGGACCATGCGCGATCACGTCATAGTCGCCGCGAAAATAGAATTCCGAGTAACCGCGCAGCCAGCCGCCGAGGAAGTCGTCGAGGCTCACGTCGTCAAGCGCCAAGCTGGCCGTGAGGCTGATAGGCACGATGGTGTAGGCCTGGTTGGGCAGTCCGCTGCGCACATTGGACCAGGTGACGCCCGAGCCGAGCTCAAGGGTCCATTCCTTCTCGGTCACGATCGCGGCCGGAGGGGTGATTTGCTTCATGTCGGTCCCGGCAAAGGCTGGCGCAAGCGACAGCGTCAGTACCGCGGCCAGACAGCTCAAAATCGCTTTCAGGCCGATTCCGGCTCCTGACCGTAATCCTACGTTGGATT
>JAJSLI010000090.1 GCA_021272315.1 Methylacidiphilales bacterium
ATAGCGGCGCTCTGTGAGCGTCGCACTTACTTGCTTCCCCTACCCAGCCGCTTCGCAGGCCTTTCTCTTGGCTTCAAGTTCCTCCCAGCGCGCGTAGCCGGCCTTGATTCATTCCTCCAAAACGGAAAGGTCATCTTTGAGTTTCGGGACCATTTCGGGTTACTTTTGATAGAGCTGCGGCTCCCAAAGACGTGTGGTCAAATCAGTCTTTTCTGTTTCCCATCGATCAAGAAGCGCGGGAAGGTCATTCAATTCGCGCTGTTCCTTTTTGAGAAACCTGGCCTCTTTCCTCGTCACCGGTACCGGCTTCGGTTCGGGTTTGGGCCCGGCGGGAATTTCCCTAAAATGAACCGTTTTCCCGGCGCGTTGCCGAATCCAGTCCTCGTAACCGCCGGTATATTCGGTGACGCGCCCCGCCCCTTCCAAAATCATCGTGCTTGTCACCACGTTATCCAAAAAGGCGCGGTCGTGGGAAACGAGCAGCAGCGTGCCGGTGTATTCGAGGAGCAGCTCTTCCAACAACTCCAGCGTTTCGGCATCAAGATCATTCGTCGGTTCATCCATGACAAGGACATTGGCCGGTTGGAGGAAAAGACGGGCGAGCAGGAGCCTGTTTTGCTCCCCACCCGACAGCATTTTCGCGGGCATGCGGATGCGGTCCGCACGAAAAAGAAAGTCCTGGAGATAGCTGTGAATATGTCGCGGGCGGCCCTGAAAGGTCACGGTTTCAGCATCGCCCGCCACGTTTTGGGCGACGGTCTTGGCATGGTCGATTTGCCCGCGCAATTGATCCAGGTAGACGACCTGCAGATTCGTGCCGAGTTTCACGGAACCTGAATTGGGTGGGAGTTGTCCCAGCAACAATTTCAGCAGCGTGGTCTTGCCTCCCCCGTTCGGGCCGATGATGCCAATCTTGTCCCCGCGCCAGATCGTGGTCGTGAAATCCCGCACAATCGGCGTCTCGCCATAGCTGAAACTGATTCCCGTTGCTTCAATGACTTTTTGGCCCGACATGCCGCCAAGCTGGACTTCGATCCGCGCCGTTTCTTCGCGTTGGCGGCGCTCGCTCCGTTCTCTGCGCATGGCCTGGAGAGCACGGACGCGGCCCTCGTTTCTCGTGCGCCGGGCCTTGACGCCCTGCCGCAACCAGACTTCTTCCTGGGCGAGTTTCTTGTCGAAAGCGGCCCACTGCTTTTCCTCGGCGTCCAGACTCCGGGCTTTGCGCTCCAGGTAGGTGTCGTAATCGCAGGCCCAACTCGTGAGACATCCACGGTCCAACTCCACGATGCGGGTGGCGAGCTTGCGGAGGAAGGCGCGGTCGTGCGTGACAAAGAAAAGCGTAATCCTCGAATTCAGGAGAAATTGCTCCAGCCACAGGATGGAATCGAGATCAAGGTGATTGGTCGGTTCATCCAGCAGCAAAATGTCGGGTTGTCCCGCCAGCGCGCGGGCGAGCAGAACGCGGCGCTTCAGGCCGCCCGACAAGGCGGAAAATTCGTGGTGCGTCGGCAGGCCCATTTCCGTTGCGAGGTCTTCCAGGCGCACGTCGGTCTGCCACTCTTCTTCATGACGGTCGGGACGCAGGCCGGAATGAATCACCTCGTTCACGGTGCCGGTGATGTCATCCGGAATCTCCTGAATGAGGCGTGTCATCACAGCCGTGTCGGGCCGAATGATTTCGCCCTCGTTGGGCGTTTCCTCGCCGGTGATGATCCGCATCAGGCTGGTCTTGCCCGCACCATTGCGCCCCAGCAGACAGATGCGCTCACCCGCCTCGACTTGAAAATTAATTTGGTCAAGCAAAGGGGCGGAACTGTATTTAAGAGTAACTTGGCGGAGTTGGAGCAAAGGCATGGCAAATGAACGTGGGCCGGCGACTCTACTCTACACCCCAGCGGACTGTCTTCAAAATTTCAGCCGCGACCGTTACCTTTCGTTCCCCGGTGCCGGGGTCTAGCCGATTTTTTCCAGGTAACTCTTGACGTAGTCGCGCACGCCCTCTTCCAAGGAGGCGAAGGGTTTGTCATACCCGGCCTTTTGCAATTTGGCGGCATCGGCTTGGGTGAAGTATTGGTATTTCCCCTTCAAAACTTCCGGCATTTCAATGAACCTGATGTCGGGCTTTCGGTCCATGGCGGCAAACAGGGCGTTGGCCAGATCGATCCATCTTCTGGCTTGTCCGGCGCCGCAGTTGAAGAGGCCGCCTTTTTTCGATTCCAGCGCGAAGTGCAGCGTCACGTCGACGGCATCCCGCACGTAAACGAAATCGCGCTTCTGTTCGCCATCCTTGAAATCGGGCCGGTACGATTTGAAGAGCTCGATGTAACCACGCATTTTCACCTGGTGATACGCCTTCTGCACCAGGGAACGCATGTCCCCCTTGTGGTCTTCGTAGGGCCCGTAAACGTTGAAATATTTCAGCCCGACGATCTTGTCGAGCAGTCCATGCCGGAGCGCCCAGAGATCGAACATGTGCTTGGAATAGCCGTACATGTTGAGCGGAACCAATTTCTCCGTTACGTCATCGTCGTCGCTGTAACCCAGGGCCCCGTCCCCGTAAGTCGCCGCGCTCGACGCATAAACAAACCTGATTTTTTTGGCCAGGCTCCACTCGCAGAGAATCCGGGTGTAGCGATAATTGTTTTCCAGCAAATAATCCGCGTCCAATTCGGTCGTGGCGCTGCAGGCCCCCAGATGAATGCAGGCCAACGCCGCCGGAGCCTTGCCGCTCTGGACAAGTTCGAGAAATTGTTTGGGTGAAAGCACATCCTCGTAGCTGAGGCCGCGCAGGTTTTTCCATTTTTCGCTCGCGCCCAGATAATCGACCAGAAGGAGGTTCTCATGCCCCCGCCGGTTCAATTCAGATACGACATTGCGGCCGATAAAACCGGCTGCGCCCGTGACGATGATGGGTAGACTCATAAATTTAACTCTTGGGACCGTAGACCTTCAGCACCCGCTCGATGGTGCCGGTCGTGGAACGGCCCTCCACCATGTCGGCCAGGACAACACGGCCGCCGTTGGCCTCGACCACCTCGCGGCCGCTGACGTAGTGCGCCCAGTCCTTGCCCTTGACCAGCACCTGCGGGAGAATGGCGGCGATCAAATCCTTCGGCTCGTCCTCGTCGAAAAGCACGACCGCATCGATCGCTTCCAACGAAGCGACGACAAAAGCCCGGTCGTCCTCGGGATTGATCGGGCGGTTTTTCCCTTTGTTCCGCTTGACGGAGGCATCGCTATTCAGACCCAGGCACAAGGCATCCCCCTGATTGCGCGCGAAATTCAGGTAAGTCACATGACCGCGGTGTAGGATGTCGAAACAGCCATTGGTAAAAACAAGTTTCTTGCCCGCAGCCTGGAGCTTGTCGCGAAAAGCCCGGGCTTGCTTGACGGTCATGATCTTGGATTCAGGATTTGGCATAAGAGGGTAAGGGTTTGGATTATTTGGTTGTCGCAAAATCGAGGAAAGGCAGAATTTTATCCAACTACGAGTAATCTGACACCACAATATCGGTGCTGGCCCGTATGAAACGCGAGCGCTTGGTCATATCCAGTCCGTAGCGAACCAGTTCGCTGCAGGCGATGCCGAGGCGAAACGCCCGTCGCTTGCGTCCCTCACGCAATTCCACCGGACCATCACCTGTTACCAATAAATTCTCACCGGAAATGTGGCCGCTACCGGTTAAAATGCGCTTAGTCACGCATCGGGGCAAGATTTTTTGGAAACAGTACGGGCTTGCTTTTACCCTCCACTTCAGGATTGGTTGATGCCAAATGGCAAACGAAAGAATCACCGCACCGTTTTCTGGCCTTTTTGGGTCCGGGCGGGCATCTTAGCCGGATTGATCCGCCGCCATGTCCGAATCCGCCATTAGAGTTGAGAGCCTAGGGAAAAAATACAACCTGGGGCACCGTCAGGACAACCGGGGACTGCGGCACATCCTGCAGGATGCGTTGGCCGCACCCCGTCAATGGTTCCTCGAAAGGTCGGCAAAAAACGTCGCCCGGGAAGAATTTTGGGCGTTGCGGGACGTCTCTTTCCAGGTGAAAACGGGCGAGGTGATCGGGATTATCGGCCGCAACGGCGCGGGTAAATCGACCCTGCTGAAAATCCTTAGCCGGATCACGGAGCCGACGACGGGACAGGTAACGGTGAACGGTCGTGTGGCGAGCCTGCTCGAAGTCGGCACCGGGTTTCACTACGAGCTGACGGGACGCGAAAACATCTACCTTAACGGCACGATCCTGGGAATGTCGCGGCGCGAAATACGGAGCAAGTTTGACGAAATCATCGCCTTCGCGGAGGTGGAGCAATTTCTCGACACGCCGGTCAAGCATTACTCGAGCGGTATGTTTGTACGGCTGGCCTTTTCGGTGGCGGCGCACCTCGAGCCCGAAATTCTGATCATCGACGAGGTGTTGGCCGTCGGCGACGTACAGTTTCAAAAAAAATGCCTCGGGAAAATGGAGGACGTTTCGAAGCGCGAAGGACGCACGGTGCTCTTCGTCAGTCATAATATGTCGGCGATTTCATCGCTGACCGACCGCGTCATCCTGCTGCGCGAGGGAAGACTGGCCTACTCGGGCCCGACGCAGGAGGGTATCAATCTTTATATTGCGAACCAACAGGAACAGAACCTGATTTACACTGCAAAACCGTCGAACCGACCGCAAGTCACGCGCATCGAAATCACCTGCTCTGAACCGGGCCAAGTACATGACAGCGGCAAACCGTGGAAAGCGAAGTTCACGCTTCACTTTCCCTTTAACGTACCGCAGGCATGCTTCTCGTTCCAGATTATCAACCAGTATCAGAATCCGATCCTGCAGCTGGCGGCTTACGACGCGGGCATTTACGTCTGCCGGGGAGCGGGCACGGCGACGGTCGAATGCCTCATCCCGTCGCTAAGCCTCAACGTCGGTTCCTATTGCCTGAAGACCCACCTGTTGGAGCCGCCGGGCGGGCAGGTATTCGACATCGTCGACGACGCCTGCCCGTTCGACGTGGTCATTCTAAACAGGATGAGTCCTTGGGGCTGGAGGCCCGAACAACGTGTTTACCTGGAAAAGTGCGAGTGGTTGGTAAGTTGATCCCACCCTAACAATAGAACCCCATGCTGCGCGACCTGACCCAAGCCATCCCAAACCGGTCCCTCACGACGGAAGAAATCCGCTCGGCGGCGGATGGCCTGCTTGGTGCAACTCTACCGGATGAACAAAAGAAAGAGTTTCTCATCGCGTGGGCTCGTCGGGGCGAGACGGCGGAAGAATTGGCCGCGTGTGCCGAGGCTTTTCTGCCGCACGCGGTCGATCCGGGCGTCCGAGGCGCGTGGAACGGCAAACCGCTGCTCGATTGCTGCGGCACCGGCGGGGGTGGCCTGAACCTGGTCAATATTTCGACCGGGTTGATGTTCATTTTAGCCGCGCTCGGAATCCCCGTGGTGAAGCATGGCAACCGTGGCATCACGAAAAAATCGGGCAGCGCTGACGTGCTTGAGGCGCTCGGCCTGAAGATCGATCTTGCTCCGGGACAAGTGATGTGCGCCCTGGAGGAAACCGGCTGCGCGTTTCTTTTCGCGCCCGCTTATCATCCGGCGTTTGCGGCCATCGCGGCGGTGCGGCGCTCCTTAGGGGAAAAGGGGCAGCGGACGATTTTTAATCTGCTGGGCCCCCTGCTCAATCCGGCACGGCCCGACGCGCGGCTGGTCGGCGTTTTCAAGCAAGAACATGTGCCGCTCTACCGAAAAGCACTCGAGTTGATGCGCTGCCCTCGATTCACTGTCGCGTATGGTGAGGATGTGGAGAGCCACAAACCGATTGGCGAGGTGAGCGCGCAGGGTAAAACAGTTTTCGGGGGCACGCTGCCGTTGACTAGCCTGGAACTGAACTCGGCGCCCGCAAAATTGCGGAAGCTCGGAGACCTCTTCGTGGCGGATGCCAGAGAAAGCGCGCGGCGTATTGAGGCAATTCTTTCTGGAGAAGAGCGGGGGCTGGGCCGCGACACCCTTCTTCTTAATGCGGCCGTCTCGGCATGGACTCACGGCATGGCAACGACGCTCGAGGAGGGACTGGCGAAAAGCGGCGACGCGCTGGAATCGGGCCGGGCGCTGGAATGTCTGAAAAAGTGGCGCGAATTCTCCAAGCGCAGGGACGCATGAGACCCTTTTACCGTTTCGCCTATAATCTTGTCGGACTCGAATTGATGCTGCACCGCATCCGGATCGAAGGACGCGAGCACGTGCCCCAAGGCGGCTGCCTGATCGTGTCCAATCATGTCAGCTACATGGACCCGACGACGGTCGGCTGGGCGGTGGCTCGTGAAATTTATTATCTCGGGCGCAAGACGCTCTTCAAACCGCCCATCATGAACTGGCTGCTGCCGATATGCAACGTGCTGCCGATCGACCGGGACGGCCAAGACATGTCGGGTCTGCGGCGGATCATCAAAATGCTGAAGGCGGGCCATGCGGTGCTGCTCTTTCCGGAGGGAACGCGCTCGCCGGACGGCAAGCTGCAGCCCGCCGAGCCAGGCGCAGGACTCGTGGCGGCCAAGGCCGGCGTGCCTGTCCTGCCGGCACGGGTTTTCGGCACCTTTGAAAGCCTTTCGAAAAATGCCCGGCGTTTCCGCTTCCATCCCATCCGCGTTGTGGTCGGCCTACCCTACCGCCCTTCCGTACCCGAAGGCCGCCTTGAAAAACAGGTCTATGCGCAGATCGCTCAGGAAATGATGGACCGGATTGCCGCACTGAAATAATCGGATCTTACTCCTGGACACTCTGCACCTGCAGCAACCGGGCCGCGCCCTGATAGCTCTCCACCCGTCCACGTACTGTGACGATGCCATCGAGCCACCTCTTCGCCGGGACATCGAACGAAGCTGGATAAATACAGCGTAAATCAGGAAGGTTTCCGCTGTCGATGCGTCGTAGGTCGAACCGCCGCAGATCGAGATCGATCGCGCGCACCCGCCCGCGGAATTCGGCCACATCGTCGCCCAGCACTGGACGCTCCAGCCACGCGCGCACTTGCTCGCGTGTGTGAGGCGTCAGTTTTCGCCATGCCCGTGTCTGCAGCGCGCGCCCCCCGATTTCCACCGAGGAGACGCCCCGGCGTCCGGAGGGCGCCAGCTGCCCCACCGCGCTCAACACCGCGTCCCGCAGCTTCGGGTCGGTAAAATCGCGCCGGATCAACTCGTAGGCATTCGGCTCATCGAGATACGCCGTGACGGCGCCGAGCGTCGAAAGTGCCTGCCGTGAGGCGTCAATGAGTGGATCGCCAGCCAGCATTGCATAATCGGGTCCCGGTTGCGGCAACGAGAAACCCAGGTAGAGGCTCCCCTGCGCGAAGGAGCTCAGCCCCAATTCGAACTCGCGGGGCAGTTCCACCGTCTCGTTGAGCGAACTCACCAGCGTCTTGATCATCGCACCCACCTGCTTGCGCACGTCTCCCATGATTCCCGTCACGAGCGACAGCCGGGGACTCTCCGTCTGCAAGCCCTCCCCGTCGAGATGGAGCAGGAGATCGCTATGATCAAGCGCCCGCGCCACCGGCATGTCTTTCCCATAAATTTCATCGAGTAATTGGTAATAAGACTGACACGACCTGGCCAGCGTCTCCTCGTCGCCGCCCGCTTCGGCCACCAGCCGTTGCATCGCGGCAATCTGCTGGTGCAGAAGCCGCGCCTGGTGCTGGAGCACGCTTGACCAGTTCGGATATGCCGCCGCCTCGTTCATAACTTGATTCGGATGATCCCCTTTCTCGCGCCTTCCCTCAATCCCATCGACGCCGCATCCTGCGGGCGCATGTACTGAAAGAAGAGGCGAAAATCATTCTCTCCGTGCGAAAAACCTTCGCACCAAAAATGGAGATGCACCGAATACTCTCTGAAAATCGCGCTGAATCCTTTTGTGAAAAACGGTTCCATCACGCGGAGGGCCTCGATGCCTGACGGCGCGCGCGGCTGCAGGATCACATCGATGTCTTCCGGCAGGCTTTTGTTCGTGACAAAACCGCCGTCGATGTAAACGCAGGAAAACTCATTGGTTGAAAGCGCCCAACCCAAAAAATTCTGGAGACGTTCACACAACCGCACCCGTGTTGGATTAGTCGCAAAACGCTCCCGCAATTGCTCGAACGTGCAGTCGTGCACACCCTCAGGCAAGCACCCGTGGTAATTGAGCGGAGGGAGAATCGTATCGGGTTCCATTCCGGTTCAAACTTGCCGCTTGAGAAATTCCCTGGCCAGCTCCCGGTAACTCTGCGCGCCCGCGCCTGACGGATCGTAAGCCGTGATGGCTTTCCCGTGGCTGGGGGCCTCACTTAGCCGGATCGAGCGCGGTATGATTGTGTCAAATATCTGCCGACCCAGATGCTGCCGCACATCGTCCACCACCTGCTGGCTCAGATTCGTTCGCGCATCGTACATCGTCAGCACCACACCCTCCAACAGCAGGGTGGCGTGACCGCTCGCCTGTTTCACCCGTTCGATCATCGTAAGTATCCTCGCCAGCCCCTCCAGCGCCAGATATTCGCATTGGAGAGGTACCAGCACCGAATCGGCCGCCGCCAGCGCATTGGTCATCAGCACTCCCAGCGACGGAGGGCAATCGATCAGGACAAACTCCGCTGACGGCCCGCTGGCGCGATACGCCTCCATCACGCGTCGCAAGCGCGTCAGCCGCCCCAAGTCCGCGGCCAGCTCGATTTCGCAACCCGACAGATCAAGTTCGGCCGTCACGATATGCAGCCGGTCATAAGCGGTCGGTTGAATTTGCTCCGCCAGCGACCGCCCTGCCGAGAAGTCCGTAAGAACGCCATAAAGGCTCCTGCCCGGTGTTGCCTCGATCCCCAGAGCGCTGCTCGCGTTGGCCTGAGGGTCGAGATCTATCACCAACACCTCACGTCCCGCTTCCGCGAGGCACGCGGCCAGGTTCACCGTCGTGGTCGTCTTGCCCACACCGCCTTTCTGGTTGGCCACCGCAATAATCTTCATAGCTCAGTCATCCTCGCCTGCCTCTGCGGCAGGATTAAAACTGTGTAAGAAAGCACGAAGCAGGCTGCGATAATCTTGACACCGGAGGCAAACCATATTTTCTACTAAGGTGGCGATACTTTTTTGATCCCATCGTTTCCTCCTCTTATGATTGAAGTTGAAAATCTCTCCAAAACTTATTCCGGCGTTCACGCCGTGCGCAACATCAGCTTTCACGTCAACAAGGGTGAAATCGTAGGGTTCCTCGGCCCGAACGGCGCGGGCAAAAGCACGACGATGAAAGTACTGGCCGGCTACCTTCCGCCCACCGATGGGAAAATCCGCATCGCCGGTTACGACGTCATCACCGAATCGCTCGAAGTCCGCAAACGGATCGGCTACATGCCCGAGAACGTCCCTCTCTACACCGACATGCGGGTCAACGAATTTCTCCGCTTTCGGGCCGAACTCAAGAAAGTTGCGCGACGCAGGATTAAGGACCGCGTTGAAACGGTGAAGGAGCTTTGCCATCTTAAGGACGTTGGAAGCAAGATCATCGGCACCCTCTCGAAAGGTTACCGTCAGCGCGTTGGTCTCGCCGATGCGATGGTTCACGACCCCGATCTTCTGATCCTCGACGAGCCTACCATCGGTCTGGATCCGAACCAGATTCGCTCGGTGCGCGACCTCATCCGGGATCTCGGCAAACACCACACCATCCTGCTTTCCACCCATATTCTTTCCGAGGTCGAACTCACCTGCGGGCGCGTTCTCGTCATCCACCGGGGCCGGATCGAGGCCTCCGACACTCCCGCCAACCTGACCCGGCTCGTTCGCGGCGGCGGGTCCATCCTTCTTGAAGTCAAGGCTCCTTCCGCCGATGTCGTGGCCCGGATCCAGCCGCTGCCCAACATCGAGGACGTCGAAATCGTCCTTCCCGGCACGGGTGACTGGACCGTCGCAAAAATTTTTGCCAAGCCCGGCGTCGATGTCCGCGAAGATATCTTCGGCGTCGTCCGACAGAACAACTGGCCCTTGCGCGAACTCGCACGCGTCAAAGCAACGCTAGAAGAAGCCTTCGTCGAATTAACTCAGGATTAACCCCCTGCCTCCACCCTAACCAAGAAATAAAAATGGCATTTTGGACCCTTTACAAGCGCGAACTCAGCAGCTACTTCCAGTCCGTCGTCGCCTATATCGTTCTCTTTGGCAGCGCCCTTGCCCAAGGCATGGTCTTTATCACGCTGACCAACTTTATCGCCCAGCAAAACTACAAGGACCAAAGCGTTTTTCAGATCTTCTTCACCTGCGCCATTTTCTGGATTCTTCTCTTCGTTCAGGTGCCACTTATCACGATGCGTGTCTTTTCCGAGGAATTTAAACTCGGCACCATCGAGATGCTCCTCACCGCGCCCGTGCGCGAATGGGAAATCGTCTTGTCCAAGTTCTTCGGCGCGCTGACATTTTTCCTCATCCTTTGGCTCCCCGTCGTGCTCGATCAGGTCGCCCTCCAGCTTTTTTCCAACCCGCCTCCGCCCGTTTCCTGGGGCCAGTATGGCACCACCGCCCTTACCATCGTCCTGGTCGGCGCTTTTTACGTCTCACTCGGCGTCTTCACCTCGGTGCTGACCAAAAACCAGATTATTTCCGCCGTTCTCTGCTTCGCGCTCATTTTTGCCACCTTCTTCGTCGCCCTGCAAAAATGGCAACAGCATCTCGATGCTTTCACCCTATCGTGGATTTCCTACGTCTCCCTGCTCGAACATTTCGGCCACGCCGTCCAGGGGCTTTTTGATACCCGCCCGATTGTCTACTATGTCAGCATGACCGCTTTCGTCCTGCTCGTCACGCAACGCATCCTCCTCGGCCGCCGGCTCAAGGGATAATTTATTCATGAAGACCACCGAACCTGTTTCCGCCCGCGTCTCCCGGCATTCCGCCAGCTTCCACGGCGCAATCACGCTTGTGTTGGCCGCCGCCATTCTCCTCATGGTTAATTACGTCGGATTCAAATATTACAAGCACATCGATCTTTCCGCCGCCCAGCTCTACAGCCTATCTCCCAAAACCAAGGACATCCTCTCCAAGCTCGACTCGCCCGTCACCGTCACAACTCTTATTTCACCCCAATACGAGGATCAGATCGATAATCTGCTGGAGGAATATCAGCAGTTCGCAGGCAAAAATCTCATCATCGAGAAAATCGACCCGGCGTATGACATCGCCCGCACCGCCGCCCTCCAGAAGCGGCTCCATTTCCAAGCGACGGACTTCATCATCATTTTCGAATACAAGGACCACAGCCATTTTATCAAACAGGAAGACTTGTTTGAGACCGACCCCATGACCGGCCAGGTCGCGTCGTTCAAGGGCGAACAACAATTCACCTCTGCCATCGAAGGCCTTGTTGAGGGCAAGGCTTCCAAGGTTTACTTTACCGAAGGCCACGCCGAACACTCCATCCAAGACAGGGGCGACCAAGGCTATGGCGCGCTGGGTGCCACGCTCAAAGAGGACAATATCGAAACGGAAAACCTGAATCTTGCCGCCACAGGCGCGGTTCCGGACGACGCGGACGCCCTCGTCATTGCCGGACCGCTTACGGCCTTCTCTCTCATCGAAGTTCAAGCTCTTCAAAAGTATCTCGCCAACCACGGCAAGCTTCTCGTCCTCATCGACCCCTACGTCAACTCCGGTCTGGACGATCTCCTTAAAACTTACGGTTTAAAATTCGATGATGATCTCGTCCTCTACCGCAGTGGTAATGTCGTCACATCGGGCGGCTCCATTGTTACCGTTCCCCTCGCCCTCATCTACGAGGGCGGGTTCTCCACCAGTCATCCTATCACCGCCAAGTTTGCCCAGTCTCACGTGCAACTCCAAATCATCGGCGCCCGGTCGATTACCCTCATCCCCAACAATCCGGGTCAGCCCAATCCCAAGGTCCAGTTTCTCCTTCAAACCGACGCCGATGCTTGGGGCTGGGTCAACAAGACACCCGCCAACACCGATGACTTCTCCTCCTACCAGGACCGCACCTTTAACAAGGCAACCGACATTCCCGGCCCCGTCACCATCAGCGCAGTCTATGATGACAGCCCGGTTGCCGATCCCAACGCAAAGACCACCGTCCCCGGTACCCGCGTCATCGCTATCGGCACCTCGAAGTTTTTGGAAAACGACATCGTCATGGCCAAAGGAGAGGCCGACACCCTTGGGGCCAATTTCTTTAATAATTGTCTCGATTGGCTCGTGAAAAAGAACGCTACTCTCGACATCGCCCCCAAGGTTCCTCAGGACTACGGGGTCAATCTTTCCCCGATGTCGGGCCGCACCCTCGCCTGGGTCTGTGAATTTTTCATCCCCCTTGCCGCGCTGGCCCTCGGCATCTTCACCTGGTTCTCCCGCCGCAAATAAATAGCCGCCTCTGGTCATGTTTCGCAACAGCACCACCTACATTTACCTGGCTGTCACCCTCGGCCTGTTGTGCTACCTCACGTTCATCGACAAGAAAATTCCCGGAACGGAGCAACGGGAGGAGGCTGACACCGAACTCTACAAGTTCGACCGCGATACCGTCACCGGCCTCGAAATAACCAACGTCCACGGCACCTTCATTTTTGAAAAGAAAAACGACCACTGGGAACTGAAAAGCCCGGTCAACACTCCCGCGGATGACCCCACCGTCGAGGAAGTCATCACCGAGATTGCCGACGCCCAGCCCCAGCGCATCATCAGGATCGACCCCGAGAAGGACAAAGACAATCTCAAGGAATGGGGCTTCTCCCCCTTTGCCGAGCGTGTCGTCATTCATACTCAGGACAAAAAAAACTTCGAACTCTTCATTGGGCGTAAAACCGCCCTCAACGACAGCGTCTACGCCCGCGCTTCCGGCCGTAAAAACGAGCCCGTCCGCATCCTTCCCAGTCTGGTCAAGGAAGTCCTCGATAAGGAGCTCTCCGATTTCCGCAGCCGCAATGTTTTCGATTTCGACGCCGATAAAGTCACCATGGTTTCCTCCCAGGTTGCCAACACCGCGACCCCAACAGCCCAGGAATACGAGGTTGACCGCCATGATGCCGTTTGGACGCTGCAGAAGCCTCTCGTCGCGCGCGCTTCGGCCACCGACGTGCAGAATCTTCTCACGAAGATACTCGGCCTGCGCGCCATCGACTTCATCACGGATGACGCCAGCAATCTCAGTTCCTACGGTCTCACCACACCCAGCGCCACTCTCTCCGTTTCGGTCAAACCCGACGAGCAGATCGTTCTGCAGATTGGCGGTCCCGTGCCCGGTAAAACCGATCAGGTTTACGCCCAGCGCCTGAAATCCAATTCCGTTTTCACCGTGGCAAAAAGCAGTATTGATGAACTCTTCCGGGCCATCCCGAACGTACGCGACCTCCACGTCTTTCCCTTCGACCCCGCCAAGGCGACGGGCATCGCCTTCTCGTTTCCCGCCAAGAAGGGCGAAGCGCGCAGCCAGGATCATCTCTGGCAAACAATCGGCGACTCCGCGGGTCGGGCCGACGTCGGCAAGATCACCGATATTTTCGCCCGGCTGAGCCAGTTGCAGACCACCCCGGTACTCAAGGACTCGGCCACCGACCTGAAGCCCTTCGGGCTCGACAAACCGCAGGGCAAAATCACCGTCCAGTCTCCCGAATTCAAGCCTGAACCGGCCCTGACTCTCCTCGTCGGCAAGGACGAAAACAAGCTTCTCTACGTCCGCAATTCCGCCGAGCCCTTCATCTACACCGTGCCCGACAATTCCTTCGACTTTCTGCCGGCCAACAACCTGCAACTGCGCGATGCCCGCGCCATCAGCATCACCCTCGACAAGATCAAGAGCATGACCATCACCAGCGGCACGCAAACGCCGATCATCCTCACCCGCAGCGGCGGCGGCACGTGGTCGGTGGCCAACGTCAAGGACCGCATGGTTGATTCCACCCGGGCCGATACCGAAGCCAGCCTCTTCGCCCAGCTCCAGGCCAAGGCCTGGCTCGGACCCGTCAAGCCTTCGTACGGGCTCGACAAGCCGGTCCTGACCCTCTCCGTCCAGGCCGACCAGCCCGACCCCACGATCCTGCGCATCGGCCCCGCGCTGCCCGACGGCACCCACGCGGCCATCATCAACGGCCAGACGGTTGCCTTCGCTATCACGGAAGGCGATTTCGATCTGCTCAATACCAGCACGCTGCTGCCCATTCCCGCTGCTCTCTCCCCGACCAACGCTGCGCCCGCCAATCCTGTTCCGCAACAACCTACAAGCAAATAAGATACGGTTGATTTTACTTGAATTGAATTGATTTGATTCGGAAGCTTTATCCGAAACCAGCACCCACGGTTTCGCCCGGCGCCCGAAGCTTCGCGTCTCGCAGGCAAAGGTACGTGACCGCATAGAGGAGAGGCACGGCGAGAGGAAGAACGGGCAGGCGATGGGAACCTGACCATGACAGGCTCCAAAGCCAGGAAAGGGTCCAGAAGCTCGCGAGCAGGAGGAGCGCTGTTCTCCGGTCCGGACGATAGTCGAGCTTGATCAGGACGTAAGGCAGCGCCAGCCAGAAGGCCGGCCATCCGTAGCCCACCAGCCGGAACACCCAATTGCCCAGGGCCAGTCCCAGGAAGTAGGAGAGTAGGCCATAAACAAGGGCCAACTGCACCGGCAGGGGGAGCGCAAAATGCCTGATCTTCCGCCAAAACATGATCAGAAAAAGAGGGCCGTTGCCAAACAGGGTAGCCAGCACCATCAGGGTATTAACCGGCTGCCATCCATTGAGGGCGAGGCCGAACTGAGTGTCCCTCCCCAATTTATGAAGGAAGGAGGGAACGTCCCAGGTCACAAAGGGGACGCCAAGCGCCGGGCGTAGGTTTGTCCAGAAAACGAGGCCGAAGACGTTTCCCATGAAGTTATAAAGGACCTTGAGGACCAGATAAAGCGGCTCCCAAAGATGATGGCTGTTGGAGTGGCCCGACGTGGTCAGCGCCGAGTTGAGGATTAATCCAAAGACCAGGACGACAAGGGATTTCCAGACGAGTCCCATGTCCCGTCGATTCCAGGCCACTCCCGCCGTGACCACGCACAGGAGCAACGTGCCGTCCCGCACCAGGCAGAGAAAGAGCAGTACCACCATGGCCGAAACGCGGCAGTTCTTGAGGAGCAGCAGGAAGAATAGCGCGGTGAAGGCGGCGTCGAAGAGGTCCGGCAGATAAGCCAGCGCCAGGCTTTCAAAAGGATAAGCCGAGAGGAGCGGAACAAGGGCCAGGAAGGGCCGGCCGATCGCCTCTTCAAGAAACGCGGCCACGCAATAGGCGAAGAGGGCCAGGGCCAGGAAATTGACGGTGAGAAAGGCCACGGCCAGATTGAGGCGGCAGGCCCGGGAAACCGTTCCGGCCAAAGCGGGATAGAGGATTCGTTTATTGAAGGGGGATTCGACCTCTGCCAGGTGGCCGGTGGCTATTTTGATGTAAGCTTCGCTGTCCCTTGCGATCCGGTAGGGAATGGGCCGTGCCCCATAGTACAAGGTTTGGGCGCGCCCCTGGAGGACGAGGAGGCCGGCCGCAACGGTGATCAGCGCAACAATCATGCACGGCAGCGAAATGAAGGCTAGTCTCACTCGGCGCGATGCTAGGGTTTGTTATCGAATAGGACAAGGCCGCGGCCGGGGTCCTGCGCGATTCGCGCCCCGCCTGCTTATTTCCCCGGGAAAGATGCCGCTCTCCGTTTTCAAAGGTGGGATTCAGGGTCTGTCACGAAACTCATTGGTCTAGCTTCGAAAATGTTCTATAAGGCCGATATGGGGCGATTAATCATCATGGCCTTGGGGATCGCCCTATCGTTTTCGCTTCTTGCGGGCGCAGATACCGCGCCTGTCACCGTGACGATCACCCAAAAAACGCCGATTGAGACTCTTGCCCAAGATGGAAGCGTGACCGGGGTGAGTGAGGCAACGGTCGGGGCCCGCATGAAACTGGTAAGCGCGGACGGTTCTCAAATTATCCTGGAGGATGAGCACGGAACCCGTTACCGGATGGCGCAAAGTTCAACCGACTATCAACCCCCGCCCGTGGCGTCTTCACCCGCAACTAATAACGCTTCTCCAGCCACCGCCGCCGCCGTCGTCGCCAATCCGGTTGTTAAACCCTCTCCACCGGCCAACCCGTCGCCAAGCCCTTCAGGCAATCCCCTGCCCGGTCCACCCAACAACCCATCGACGGCCATTCCATCACAAAATCAGGAGCAGCCGCTTGCGGCGGGCCCGGTTTTTACCGTTACGCTTGGAGACCGGGAAAAGTCAGGTGAAATGAGTGTGTGGCCGCAGGGGGGTGTGCCGGACCGGCCTTTGTTGATTGTGGCCCACGGTCATGGGGGAACCGGTCCGCATGAAATCCAAGGGTGGCTTCAAATTGCCAAGAGCCATCGGTTTACGATTGTGTGCCCGACGTTTCTGTCTTCGGTCAACGCCAGTTTTCTGAAGGACGACGATCCTTATTTTGCGGCCTGTCTGAGTTGGATCAAGGACAACGTGCAATACAACAAGGATTGGGTCTTTATGACGGGCTTTAGCGGAGGAGGGTTTCCGACGTGGTACCTTGCCTCAAAGCGGCCCGATTTTTTTCACGGCCTTTTTTTCCAAAGCTGCAATTTTGCCGGGAACTATTACGGTTTGAGTCTGGACCGCTGGTTTAACAAGCCACTCAAGCTGATCTGGGGCTCGCAGGATTTGCCCGATATCCCGGTTCAAAACGGCCAGGCGGTCGAGATACTCAAGACAGCGGGCTGCCAGGATTATACGACGGAAATTGTCCCCGGAGGCCATCATCAGGAGCATCAAGACATGGTTGTCAGTTGGATGGAACAGAATCTGGCGGAACCGACTTCGAATTAGCCGTGGGTCCTGCGTGCTTGCGCGCGTCCCCTCACCGGCCCGGCCTGCTTGTTTCTTTCTCGTTCCCAAGCTCCTGCGGAGGGCGGTAAACTTGGGAACGAGGGAATCAGCAACTCGGACCCTTAAGTCATGTCTTTCCGATTAAGCGAACACTTTTCGTGATAAGCCTGAATCTGCAGCAAGTCTTCGTGGCTCAGTTTGTGAATCAACTCATTTCTTGCCTGGATATCCATGATTTGCAGTGGGCCTAAAAGGCAGGTGCCTGAACGTTTATGACCCGAGGGACAACGAAGGGCCAGGTCAACCACCTGATTTTTCACGTTCTGCACCGTCGAGGTTATAGACACTTTCATATCAGCTTTTACGGTTCATATCCAATTCCGATGGGATTGAAGTCATAGGGATAGCGTCAAACGCAGATTCCTGCTTAACCGGTCTTGTCCGACACTCATCCTCTTTTGCCTAGAGGCTGCCCGAAAAGGCGCCTCGGCCCGTGTCTACTTCAGATAAGATTTCTTGGCCTTTCGGCCCTGAGCCGGTTACATGAAGCCGCATGAAAGCCGTGATTCTGGCCGCGGGCAAAGGGACCCGCATGGGCGACCTGACCGCCAATCTCCCCAAGCCGATGGTGCTGGTCGAGGGCAAGCCGGTGCTCGAACACATTCTGCTCGGTCTGCGGGACGAGGCGGGCATCCGCGATTTTTTCATCGTCACCGGCTGGTGCGGTCACGTCATCCGCGATCATTTCGGCGAGGGCGGACCGTGGGGCGTGAAGATCGCCTACGGCGAGCAGGTGGTGCAGGACGGCACCGGCAAGGCCCCCGAACTGGCGAAGGAGTGGGTCGGCCAGGACCGTTTCCTGCTGACTTACGGCGACATTCTGCTCCGCCCGCCGACCGATTACCGCTTGCTGGTCGAGGCGTTCAAGGAGGACGGGGTGATCGCGCTGAAGGACGGCCAGGACCTGACCAAGGGCGGCGCGGTCGTGCTTGACCAGGAGGGTTTCATGACCGACATCATCGAGAAGGGCGGCTCGGGGCAGATTCCGCCCAACGCCTTTTACAACGCGGGCATCTACCTGCTCACTCCGGTCATTTTCAAGCATACCGCCGCGCTGGAGAAATCGCCGCGCGGCGAGTACGAGTTCACCGACGCGCTCAAGGCCATGGTCAAGGCGGGCGCGCGGCTGCGGGGCGTCACGTTGCGCCGCGAATGGGCCGATGTCCGGGACCCCTCGGTGTTGGCCGAACTGAACAAACGCCCGTCGTGAATCCCCGCTGGGAAGAGGTGATCGAGGGCTGCCTGGGCTATCTGGCCACGGAAAAAAGCCACGCCGTCAACACCCAGCTCATCAACCGGATCGCGCTGGAATCGTTCGCGGCATGGATGGAAAAAAACCGGCCCGGCCTCGATCCGGGGGCGCTGAGCGGCGGCGATATCCGCGCCTATCTCGGGGCGCAGCGCAAGGAGCGGCAACTTGCTCCGGCCTCGATGAAGGTGATCGTCGTGGCCCTGCGCCATTTTTTTACCCATCTCAAGCGGGAAAATCTCATCCAACACGACCTGCTGCCGGCGCTGGACCTTCCGCGTCTCGACCAGCTTTTGCCCGGGACGCTGAGCGAGGAGGAAGTCTCGCGGCTTCTCGACGTTCACCTGTCCGCCACGCCTCTGGGCCTGCGCGACCGGGCGATCCTCGAGGTGCTTTACGCCAGCGGCCTGCGCGCGGGGGAGATCACCGGGCTGCGGCTCGAGAATTATCTGCGGGAGGAAAAACTGCTGCGGGTCATCGGCAAAGGCAATCGCGAGCGGCTGGTGCCGGTGGGCGAGAAAGCCATGGCCGCCATTGATCTCTGGCTGGCCCGCGGCCGGCCCGGGCTGGTGAAAGCGAAGACCGGGGGCGAAATTTTTCTCGGCGAGCATGGCCGCCGCCTGACCACGGCGCGCCTCTGGCAGATCGTACGGGAGCTCGCCGCGCTGGCCGGACTGGAAAAGAAAATCTGGCCGCACCTGCTGCGCCATTCGTTCGCCACGCATCTGCTCAGCCGCGGCGCGGACCTCCGCGCCATCCAGGAAATGCTCGGCCACGCCAGTCTCGCCACCACGCAGGTCTACACGCACGTCGACCAGGCGCGGCTCAAGCAAGTCCACCGCCAGTTCCATCCACGGGCTTAGGAGCTTGCTAAATAAAAAGGCTGTCATCCTGAACTTGTCGAAGGATCTCTCCCCATTTCCTCGAAAGACGCCCTCTGAAACACAGTAGTTAGAGGTCCCTCGACAAGCTCGGGATGACCGATTTTTTAAAAAAGAGCCTTTTTCAGCATGCTCTTAGAGGGCGTGACTGGCTTTCCGTTCGTGGCGGGCAAAACACGAAAAAAAAGAAGCCAATTTCCAATTATGTGCTTTATTAGTACATCCCACTTTCCGGGTTTGAAACTTGCCGGTTTTCGAGATGAAATCAGATTTTTTAGTCACGATTGCGCCTCAAGATGCCTTGGGTACATTCTCGCTTTCCCCAACTGAAAATTGTGGTATGATGAATTTTAACAAATTCTTATTCGGCGTTAAGTAAGAAGAAGCCTGCAAGATGCTTGATTATGGCAATTTCAACCAAATCCCGGACGAAGGAGGCAGACCACGTCACGGTAAACTTTTCAGACTCCATTGATCTCATCCATGACCAGATCCACTGGTCGCCCAAGGGCGTAAGCCTCCTCACCAAGTGGCCGTTTGCGGAAGGCACGGAAATCGAGTTTGCCTTCGATCACCGGGGCGAGCGCCATTGCTGCACGGGCGTCGTCGTGTCCTGCGATCCGCTCCGGCGTCCGGCCGGCTATTTTGAAGTCGTCCTCTTTTTCGTGGAGACCCCGTGCACGAAGTTGCAAAAGGCCGCCAGCGCCTGCCGCCTCGCCCGCGAGGAGGAGTCGCGCGCGCGTGAGGCTTCCTACGTCAACACGCTCAACGGTGCGGATCATTTTTCGCCGCGCTCCCGGGCGCGAAATCACGCCGGGTAACCGGGGCCGGATGGTCCCGCGCTCGCGACTCGGGAATTGAATCAACCGGAAATCGTACCGAGCAACTTATCCTGGTCCAGCGACTGGAGAATCACGTTGGCGGTGCGCCCGGCGGCGCCGAGGTTGGCCTTGAAGGTGGCGCGGGCGCGGGCGCCGAGTTCACGGCGGGTTTCGTCCGAAGCGAACAGGAGCTTCAATTGCTGGGCCAGCTCGAACTCGTCGTTCACCTGCACGATGGCCTGCTGCGAGAGGAACTCGCGGGTCGGCACCTTGAAATTTTGCATGTTCGGCCCGACCACAATGGCCGTACCGGCGGGCGCGGCCTCGATAAAGTTCTGGCCGCCATTGCCGCGGAGGCTCTTGCCCACGAAGGCGAGCGTGACCAGCTTGTAGAGGGAGCCGAGTTCACCGGTCGAGTTTACCACCAGGACGTCGGGCGTGCTGCCGTTGGCCAGCGGCCCGGTCATTTCGGCCAACTGGCTGCGCGTGACCGCGCGCAGGCCCATCTGGTCGCACATATCGCGGACCGCGCCGCCCCGTTCGGCGTGGCGCGGGGCGAGCACGAGCCGCAAATCGGGCCATTTTTCGCGCAGGTCGCGGTAAATCCGGGCCAGGACCTCCTCTTCGCCCGGGTGGGTGCTGCCGCCGAGAAGAATCGGCTGGTCGCTGGTCCAGCCCGTGCGGGCCCACCATGCGCTGATGTCCTTTTCGTCGTGGGCGTCGAGTTCCGCCACGTCGTACTTGAGGCTGCCCAGGTTGAAGACGGTTTCCGGCGCGAAGCCGGCCTGGGCCAGCCGCGTGACGTCAGCCTCGTCCTGGGCGAAGACGAGGTCGATCTCGGCCAGAAGCGGACGGATGAGCCAGCGCATGCGGCGGTACCGCTCCTCGCTCCGCTCGCTCAACCGCGTGTTGACCAGGTAGGTCGGAATGCGGCGGCGACGCGCGCACCAGATGTAATTCGGCCAGATTTCCGATTCCACCAGCACGAGCCGCCGGGGCCGGATCGCGTTATAGGCCCAGACCACGCTCCAGAGAAAATCGATCGGGTTATAGATCACGAAAGTCCGGTCGTCTTCCAGTTCATTCTTCGCCACCGAAAAACCGGTGCCTGTCGTGGTCGAGACGACGATCTGCAGCCCGGGCCGGATCTCGCGCAGGCAGCGAATCAACACCCGCGCCAGCTTCACCTCGCCGACGCTGACCGCGTGGATCCAGATGTCACAGCCCGGCCTGAGCCGCTCGCGGACTTCCTTCGCGTAAAAACCGAACCGCTGTCCGAACTGCGGCAGCAATTTTCCGCGCCGCCAGAGACGCCAGAGGAAGAACGGTCCCGTGATGAGGAAAAACGTCACGAAGGCGACGTTGTAAATAACCTGCAGGGTGAATTTGACGATAGCTTTCATGAAGTCTTATTCATGCTCGGGGGTGGGCGCGATCATACACACGTTTCAACCGTTCAACCGAGACCGAAGTGTAGATTTGCGTGGTGGTGAGCTGGCGATGGCCGAGCAGTTCCTGCACGCTGCGCAGGTCAGCCCCGTGATCGAGCAGGTGGGTCGCGAAGGTGTGCCGCAACTTGTGGGGCGAGAGGCGCGAGTCGAGCCCGGCGGCGGCGAGGTAACGCTTGAGCGCAAGCTGCACGGTGCGTCCGTTAAGCGGCGCGCCGTGTTCCGAGACAAAAAGGGCGCCGTGGTCGAACGGGCAGGCGTCGAGATAGGCTTCCAGCGCGCGCACCGCCGGACCGCCCAGCGGGCAGAGCCGTTCCTTCCTGCCCTTGCCGAACACGCGCACCGTACCCTGGCGCACGTCGACGTTTTCCCGCTTCAAGCCGACCAGCTCGGCTAGGCGCAGGCCCGCGCTGTAAAAGAGTTCAAGCCACGCCGCGTCGCGCAGCATCTGCCAGTTTTTTCCGGCCCGGCGCGATTTCATTTTTCCGCCCGCCGCCGCCCGCGCCTCCTGCTTCGCCCAGAGTTGCCGGGGCGCATCGAGCAGCGCCAGCACCTGTTCTTGATTGAGAAAAACGGGCAGCCGACGGGGCATCTTCGGCAAAGGCAGGCCGGCCACCGGATTCGACTTGATGCGGCCCTCGCGCAGGGCCTCTTTGTAGAAGGTGCGCAGCGCGGCAAACCGCAGCCGCACCGTAGCCGGGCCAAGCTTGCGCCCGCGGGCGAGACTATAGAGGTAGCTCTTGAAATCGGACGGCGTCAGGTCCCACCACGATCGGTCGGGCACGGTCGCCTTGAATTCCATCAGCGCCTGCCGGTAATTGCGCACGGTATGGGGCGATGCTCCCCTGCCCGCTTCAAGCCGGGCAAGAAATTCGGTCAGGTCGGGGTCTTGACCGTGGGCCGGGGGTGTCGGGACAGGTGCGGGCATCGTGGTCAATGGGGAAGAATGGAAGCTTGGGTAAGGGTCCTCATGGGACCAACTTCCGCCCGCGGGCCGCCCTCCACTGGCTCCACCATTGGTTCAATTGCCACCACCAGCCATTGTTCAACGCCAGCAGGTGCATGCCAATCAGGCCGAAGATGACTTCGGAAATCCCCACGGCCACGTAAGGCGGCAGATGGCCGTGCTGACCTACGGCCCTGAAGACATACACCGAGCAGCTAAAGGCAAAAAAGACGATGATGGCCAGAAAGACGCCGGCCAGCGCGTTGCGGCGGTCGCTCTGCACGCCCTGTTGCAGGGCAAAAAGCATCAGCACAGGCAGACAAAACGGATAGAGCACGCGGTACCACCATTCCGTGCGATACTGGGCCAATTTGGGCGAGCCCGCCTGGTTGACGATAAACCGCTCGAGTTGCGGGACGGTCAGTTGTGCCGGGTCTGATTGAGCAAGCGCAAGCTGTTGCGGTGGCGTGGGGATATCGAGATCGACCGTCTCATAGTTTTTTTGCGCGTCGCCGTTATTGCCGGAATCATAGGGAATTTTCGACACTCCGCCGGTCAACCGCCACGATTCATCGGTCCATTCCCCGGAATTTGCGGCATAAGCGCGCAGGTCGTGCCACTGCTCATCCATGTCGACGATGACAATCCCTTTGGTAGCCATCCCGGTGCGGGTATTGAGGTCCCCGATATACCAAGCCCGATGATGAATGCTGTCGACGTCGATGAGCGTCGTCAGGTCGTCCCGTCCGGCAGATACCCCCTTGATCTGCTTGAGCAGCCGATCCCGCGTCACTTCCGCCGTCGCCGACGGTCCGCTCATGTCGTAAGCCAGCGCCGCGACGCAGAGCAGCGCAAAGAGAAAAAAAGGCGCGAACATGACCAGCGGAGCCATTCCGCCCGATTGGAACGCGACCAATTCGTTGCGCCGGTTCAGGCTCAACAGGGTGAAGAGCATCGAAAAAAGTAACGCCGCGGGCAGCACCAGCACGAGCATCCTCGGAATATTCCAAACATAGAACCGCAGGATCAGGAGGAAATTGACCTTATGCTCAAGGAAGTCGTCGATGTTCCCGTAGAGATCGACCATGATCCAAATCAACGCCATCGCCACCAGCACAAGGGCGAACACCTGGAAGAGCCGCAGGAAAAGGTAACGGAAGTATATCTTCATGACGGAACCGTCATTTATGCCTCATCCCCTTTCATTTTAAAAGTTCCCATTCGCCGGAATCTTCCTTATTGATACTATTCTGCTTGTTTTTTCCCCCTCCCCATGAACCCGATCATCCCCCTCCAATACGCCGAACTCGTGCAAGCCGTAACGGACGCCAAAGAGAGCCTGGCCCAAGTCGAACGCTGCGCTGAACTCATCACCGACGCGCTTCAGTCCGGCGGGAAAGTGCTCACCGCGGGCAACGGCGGCAGCGCCGCCGACGCGCTCCATTTGTCCGAAGAGTTGGTCGGACGCTTCAAGAACAACCGCCGGGCCCTGCCCGCCATCGCACTGGCGTCGGACGGGACCGCGCTGACCTGCATTGGCAACGACTTCGGTTTCGACCAGATTTTTGCCCGGCAGATCGAGGCGCTCGGGCAACCCGGCGACGTCCTTGTTCTCCTCACCTCCAGCGGCAATTCGGCCAACCTGATCTTCGCCCTGGAAACCGCGCGGGGCAAGGGTGTCAAAACCGTCGCCCTGGTAGGGCGCGGCGGCGGCAAGCTCAAGGGTCTGGCCGACGCGGAATGGATCGTTCCATCCCAATCGGGCGCGCGCGTGCAGGAACTCCACAGCTGGGCCCTCCATGTGATCTTGGAAGTTGTTGAAAACCGGCTTTTCAACTGATAGGATAGACCCTTCATGCTTCTGAAGCGCATCCTCATCCTTATTGTCGGCGTCTTGCTCTTCATTATCGGGTTCATCGCCTATTTCGATTTCTATGTTGATCAGCAAATGGGTGATCGTTTCCGCCAGGAACGTCAGGCCAATGGCGTCGAAGGCATGGTTCTGACCACCCAGATCGCTTCATCCCCGGCACCCGCGCCAGCTTCCCGGGCTTACTCTTCCCCGAGCCCGGAGCCCGCCGAGGAATCGACTCAAGCCTTGCCGCCCACCACCGCGCCAGACACGAACGCAACCCCCTCCCCGGCCCAGGCTCCGGCAACAGCGGCCACGGACAGCAACACCGCCCCCGTTTCGCCCGGCGTCACGCCCGAGGCGCCCGACACGAATGTTATCATCGGCCCGATGCCGCCATCGAGCACTCCGGACAGCACGCCTGCTCCCTCCAACCCGGCGCCGCCCAATACAAATTCGGGCAGCCCGATAGCCCCCCCCTCGTCGACGATGCTTTTCCCGGGAATGAAGAATCTCGCCCTGTTCATGCTCGCGGCCTACACGCCCCCGCCCGCCGGCAGCACCCAAGCGCAAACGAATTCATCCGCTCCGCCGGCCATTTCCACGCCGACCCCGGCCGCGAACTCGCCGGTAACAACAACGCCGACCACCAATGGCGCGCCATCCTCCGTGACAACCCAGGCGATCCCGAGCGGGGCGCAGCCCGGAACGGCCCGCCCCATGCCGGTTGAAGCGAGCGTCATCGTCCTGCTCTACCATCAATTTGTTCCGGCCGGGGTCCATATCCCTCCGAAATTGCAGTGGACGATAAACCAGGATGTCTTTGAGACGGAGATGAAGTACCTCCACGACAACGGCTATCACGTCATCCCGATGTCCGATTTGCTAAAGTTCCTCAAGCACCAGATCGGCCTGCCGCCCAACTCGGTCGTCATCACGATCGACGACGGCTACAAGAGCGCGATTGTCTATGCCGCGCCCATTCTCAAGAAGTACGGTTTTCCATGGACCTTCTTCATCTATCCCGATTTCATCACGACGGCCGAAGGCAAGGGGGCGGCCAGTTGGAACGATCTGCTCGCCCTGCAGGCCGATGGCGTCGACATCGAATGTCATTCCATGACCCATCCGCAGCTGCCGAAGCATCACCAGCTCATCAAGGGCGTCTGGCATAATTTCTCACCCGCGGAATACGACCAGTGGCTGACCAACGAAACCGCGGGGGCCAAGGCGATCCTTGAACAAAGGATGGGCAAACCGATCACCTGCTTCGCCTATCCCTACGGCGCCTATAACAAGGAAGTCGAAGCCAAGGTCATTGCCGCCGGTTTCGAGGCGATTTTCACCGTGGCCGACAACCCGGTACGTGCCACCACCAGCATGTACAGCATCGGCCGCTACACCATCACCCAATCGGTGATCAAGAATTTCTACGCCTACCTGCGTCAAGGGGCACTCGGGCTGGCCAACGTCGATCCCGAACCGGGCGCCACCATCACCAACCCCCGGCCCGTGATCACCGCGGCGCTCAGCTATGCCGGTACAATAGACCCCAATTCCCTCGAGACCGAAGTGCGGGATTTCGGCCCGGTACACCACGATTTCGATCCCAAGACGTCGACCGTCCGGCTCTACCTGCCGCGTGACCTGATCGATCCGGTGGTGCTCGTTAACATCCGGGTCCGGGACGCCCAGACCGGCCAATTCATGGTGGCCAATTGGTTTTTCAATTACCAATCGCCCGCCGCTGCAGCCGCGGTCCATCCGCCTCTTGGCGCCACGGCCCCCGCAGCGAACGGCGCGGCAGGCTCCAAGGGAATCTCACCGGCGGCCCCGGCAACAAATGGCGCGCCTGTTGCAGCCACCAACGGAACTTCGACACCGGCTCCGACGACCAATGCTTCCCCGGTTTCCTCGGCATCGGCTTCGACCACGACGGCAATTCCCGCGACTAATCAGGCCGATCCGCCTCAAGCTGCGACAGTCGTACATTAATCCTGAAAATTGGGGGTTACACTCCCAGAGGCTGTCCGAAAAGTCAGCGCTGGTCGCGCCGAATGAGTTTTTGCCTTGGAGCTAGGAGTCGAGCGAGGAGCATAGCCGCAGAGCTACGTGACAAGCGAGCGACACCGCCCCAAGGCAAAAAGACTTCGGCCCAGAGGGTGAAGGCGAATTTGGGCCGAGATCTTCGTTGCTCACTCCTTACGTACCACTGCGGGTACGCTTGTCGTTCGCGCCTCGATTCGACTCGTCACACGGCCTACGCCGACTTTTCGGACAGCCTCTACCGACTTTTCCTTGCCTCGGGCAAATCGGCCGGTGTAGGATTATTTTTCTTTAAGTCAGAGTCAACCGACGCGCTCGTGGCGAAATGGCAGACGCGCTAGATTCAGGTTCTAGTGGGTAAAACCATGGAGGTTCGAGTCCTCTCGAGCGCACTCTCTTTTCCCCCAGAGAGTTACGTCAATCCTTAAAAAATTCCGGGTGACGTCTTGTGCCCGCGGGTGACGCCGGGTGACGTTTTGATTCTAGTGGAGTGCACAAATAATTTTGCGTCCACGTCCAGCAGAAAAAAAGGATCTGGTAGAATGGGTCGCGTAGAAATGAAAAGGCGACCGACCTGGCCCAAGATTCGACTCCGCCGCAACCGTGGCGGATCGGTCAGCTATGCCGTCGATTTGGGGAGCATCGTTGCGAAAGCCCACTACCGGCAGGCCCCGCGCAACCGCTTTTCAAATGGGTTTTGAGCCGCACTTTGTTATGTTCCAGCCATGCAACCGCCATGTATTATTCGCTCGTTTCGCTGGGTATTGGTTTTTGCTCTTCTTTTCACTCTTAACCTAAGCGCAAACGAAAGCGATCCGCAGTGGCCGGCGTACCTGGACCAGATTAAAAAGGAACTGAGCCTTGGCGGAACCGCAGTTTTTGATGGCTCTGATCTCTCAGCTTTTCGGTTCATAACGGAAAATGGGCAGGCTGACTCTTCATTCGTTCCTGTCACCGGCCAGCCATTTAGTCGCGCGCTGAGAGTGAAGGTTTTCGGTACCACGCAACAGATCTACGCTGTTCAACTGCTCAGCCCACAAACAACGGTTTCGTTGAAAAAGGGAGACCATCTTTTATTTATTTTAAATGCGCGCTGCCTGGAATCGCCTCCGGGCGGAATGGGGCGTTTCAACGCGATACTTCAAGCCAGCCAGGACCCTTGGACAGGCATTGCCTCGGAGAGTGTCGCCATCTCACAGGAATGGAAGCGAATCTATGTTGAGGGCGAAGTTATGACTGATTGCCCCGCAGGCAGCTACGAAATGACGTTGCATTTGGGCACTCAAAAGCAAACATTGGATCTGGGCGGGTTTGCGCTGCTGAATCTGGGTCAGAATATAGATGAAAGCCGTTTGCCCTATAATGCGATCACCTATGAAGGCGACGCTCCCGATGCTCCGTGGCGCAAGGCCGCGCAGGAACGCATTGACCAGCTGCGCAAGGCCAATCTGACCGTTATTGTTCAAGATAAGAACGGCAAGCCTGTGCCTGCCGCCGAAGTTCATATCCAAATGCAGCGCCATGCCTACGGCTTCGGTACCTTTTTGGAGTATGACATCGCGGATAAAACGTCCGCTAGCGATAAACATCGAGCATGGATTCTTAAGCTTTTCAACCGGGCAACGACTCCCCTTTACTGGAACGACTGGGGGTGGGCGAACCCGAAAAGGCGTGAGCTTTTCATGAAGACCGCCCAGTGGGCGCAGGATCATCACTTGAGCACGCGAGGACACGTTATCGTCTACCCCGCCTTCAAGTTCATGCCAAGCTCGACGTTGACTCTGAAAAATGATCCGCAAAGGCTGCGTCAAGTCGTGCTCGATCATGTCAAGGAAGTCGTCCTTGCCACGAAGCAGTTCTCTTTTAAAGAGTACGACGTGACAAATGAACTCAGGAATTGCAAAGACCTGCTGGCCATTATCGGCAAGGATGCCGTTCCGAAGTGGTTCCAAGTTGCCCGTGAATATGCGTCCCCCTCGACGCACATGGCCATCAACGAAAACAACATTCTTGGAGAGGCAGGAAATACGCAAGGCCAGCAGGAGAACTACGAGGGATGGATACAGTACCTCATCGATCATGGACAGGCTCCTGATGTCATTGGCATGCAGGGGCATTTCTCCACGGCTGTAACGCCGCCGGAGACGCTGCTGGCGATTCTGGATCGCTTTGCAAAATTTGGTAAGCCGATCCAGATCACGGAGTTTGATATCAATACCAGGGATGAAGAAGGTCAGGCCCGTTATCTGCGGGATTTTCTCACCGCCATCTTTAGCCACCCCTCGACAGAAGCATTCACCGTATGGGGATTCTGGGAAAAAACC
>JAJSLI010000116.1 GCA_021272315.1 Methylacidiphilales bacterium
TGACACGCCTGCCCGGCATGAAACAATCCGAGGTGCCGAGCTTGTTGCCACGTTGCTGGAAACCGCTGGCTACCTCCTGATGGTCAGTCGTCCCGGCATCTGCCGCGCCACTCATCCTATGCACCTTGCCGGGTGCTTACCTCACATCATATTCGTTCCGCCGGCATGTCCGCGGGCGGGGACAGCGCAGCGAGATGGAACAACAGAAGTGCTGCCCGCTGAGCGGGCTGATGTACCTATCTTTTTTCGTCGCGCACGGTGCGTGGGCTATTGCGGGAACGCCTCGTAAAAACGGTCTTGATAATTACTCGCTCCAGTATCGAGAAAAACGGCCGGACCGTTGCTCAAAACCATCTGGCCTAAATTCGTCCACGCGATCTGCAAGAGATTCGGTGTGGCGCAAATACATTCCGGCAGGTTCGTCGGCGCCGAAACCGTGAACTGGAAACCGTTCGTCAGCATTTTTAACGAACGCAAGTGTCCGGCGTCAACTGGCGGAATAACGGCAGCCGTATGCCGGGCGTTTTTCCCAAATTCAGGCCAAGGAGAGCACGCGATCGGCGAAGGCCCCGCAAACGCGTAAACGTAGGAAGTTGAAAGCTCGCCGGAAGTATTCGCAACGTAGATGGTTCCGTCAGGTCCAATAAGCGGTGGCCCGAGAATAGGGAGAGGATCGCCATATGGGTCGGTCACCTGATAGGCCCAGTTGGTGTTACCATTTGGGCAGAAACAGTAAAGCAACCCATCTCTGTCGCCTAAATAAATCTCACCGTCAGCAGCGACCGCCACCGACGCATGCGCAAACATGAAAATAGGAGTAGATTCAAACAGGCTCAGGCTGTTTGTCCATTTTGGTGTGCCGGTCACGGAGTCAAGGGCAAAAAGGAGGTTGGTGTTCCCCGTGGCCTCGCAATAAAGCGTACCGTCCGGGCCGATTGCTGGACTCAGAATAAAATTTGCCGTGGGAAAGCCGTATTCCATGGAGGTAAACTGAAACGCCCACTTAAATCCCATGATTTCATTGGTAACGGCTGCGTGGGGATCAATGGCAAAGACATTATTCATGGAGCCAAAGTAAATGATACCGTTACTTCCAATAACTGGAGGCGAACTAACATTTTGAAAAATTTCGGCCCCGTTAACTGCGTTCGTGAGGTAGGATTGTGTGGTAACCCATTTTAACGAGCCATTGGTGCTCAACGCGAATAACTGGCCTTTGTCAGTGTTGACATATAAAGTTCCGTCCGCGCCCACGACAGGGCAGCTTACACTGAATAACGATCCCACCACGAAGTTTGTATCGTAAGGACTCGGGTTGAGGTGGGTGATGCCGGCTGGGGTGTTATCTGGAGAGTAAAAGATCCATTTGATGCCTGCATTTGTAACGGTATATGTGTCAGCAAAGGCAGTATCTTCATAGTAATTTGTGGGTGTGGAAAAGGTAGTTATACTTCCTTGAGCATTTGTAATTGCATAAATAAAGTATTCGTATGCTAAATAGACTGCGCCATCTGCGCCAACGGCTATGGAGCCATATGCTCCCTGAGCGTTAACATTCAGCCCGGTAGAGACGTTAAAAGTCCAGATGTTGCTACCGGTGAGACGGTCGAGGGCTGAAAAACTGTTAGAGCCACTCGAAGTATAAACCGTGCCGTCGTTGCCAACTACGGGAGTGGCTTGCGCCCCCCAACCAGTCGGGAACGAGACAACCCAGTTTGTGAAATCATCCGGGAGTGGATAGTTTGCGTCATTCGTGTTCACCTCCGATGTATTAACTGACCATAGGACGTTCCCGTAGGCGCTAGAAGGGACACATTCAAGACCACAGTCGTCAGTCCAAAAGACCGGTATGTAAAGTGTCCCATCCGGCGCCAAGGACAAGGAGGCCGACCAGGGCCCGTCGGCCATTTCCAGAGACCATAAAAGTGTTGTGTTGGTTGGATATGAGCAGCACGGGCACGAATTTGTCGCGCCAAGCGGGCTTGGATCGCCCATCGTTCCGAACATCGCCGCGCCAGAGGCATTGACTTGGCTGTAGTCAACCGCGCTATCGTCAATCAAATATTGTCCGTCGCCAAGATCGTAGATCGGCGCGTCCGAATCTGCCGGAGGACAGGGAAGAGGCGCGATTGGGTGGCCCGGGTAGGGCCCAACCAGGAACCAGAAGGTGCCGAATTTTGGTATTGCGGATTGATCCAGCGGCTGCTGTCCACTCGGGATAGAGAATCCGTCGCCAGTTTGGCCCTGGGCGGCGGCGATCACGAACAGAGCGGTGGCCGCGATAATTCCTTGCATGGTGATTTTCATGATTTTCGACTTTCTGTAATTTGTGGTTGTACTGCGGTTTTTGAGGAGTTACTTCCGAAAATGGTTTGGCGGAGTGGGCGGGGGACTATGCGACCGGGAAACTGCGGGCGGCAAACACTCGGAGTGGGCCTCGCCGGACCGCCCGGAGAAGTTCTCTCGTTATGACCGCTGATACCCTGCACCTCGACGCCTTTCCGACTTGCCGACAGACTCGTTGTGGAGCATCGGCTGGTGGAATGCAAGCCCAAGCTTCAAACCAGTCGAATGGACCCAACGCGGCCGACGATATCGGGGAGGGAACAGGGAGGCAAGAGCAAAATACACATTATACTAGGTGGATGATGCAAGGGGTTCCTGTTTCGGTTAGTAGTCGTGCAGCGGCTACAACACCGGACAATTTTGGGTGAGACGATCCGCGCTTATCGGAAGCAAGCGGGTCTGACCCAGGAAAAACTAGCCGAGCGGGCGGACTTGCACCATAATTTCATCGGTGAGGTCGAGCGCGGACGCATGGAATGCTCCATAACCTCCCTGCTGAAGATCGCCACAGCGCTGGGCGTGCGGGTCGCGGATTTGGTAAGGAAAATCTAGGCATGGCACCGCCCTGCCCGGAGCCGAACCCAGGGCGAGAAGGTTTCTCGCCGGCGTTCCGGAGGATATACCGACAATTGCGGCATTCCGATGCTGGCCAGGCCAAACCTCGTCCGAAAAAGGCTTCGATTTGAGACCTAAAAACGCGTAAACACTGAGCAAATGGGAGCAGCGAATTCACCGGTCCGCTGAGGCCAAAAGACGACCAGATAGGACTAAATTCGACCAAAACAATGAAAAGACCATATCTGGCGTAGAGGATAACATGGCTGGTGAGAATTAATATATTTATTTGAATAATTTTCTTGCGGTAGCGTCGAAGTTCATTGATAGTGCGAGAGTTGATGGTTGATCCTCCTTCGCCGAGGCTCCCGCCTTCGCTGGGAGCTTCGGCGCGGCAAGCACGGAGGACAGGTAGTCCCGGAAACGTCCGGGGCGGAGTGCTCTTTGACATAAAGTCAGTCCAAAGCCTAAAGTCCGAGGTCCAAAGTCCGGAAGGATGTGGCGCGCACGGAAAGGGAACAACACACAAGGGCTGCCCGCTGTGCGGGCTGTGACAGGAAATGGAAAAACCGGGCGAGGCGCCCGGGGTCATCCGGCGGTAGCCGCCGATCCGACCAAATCCAACCATAGAAATGGGAAACGTGGGGGCGCGCGGCAGCACGGCCCTTCCGGGAGGGGCGAAACCGGCGGAATCCGAGTCAACCAAGGCTAATCAAAGTGAATCAAACCCAATCAAACCGAATAACGCCGTTTTGGACGGATACCGGCGGGCGGGTTTCCGGCGGGACGCCGGAAACTGCGACCGGGAAGTCAGAACAACACAAGTGCTGCCCGCACCTCGCGGGCTGGTCGCGCTCCCTTTTTTCACAGTGCTGGGGGCGGGAGCTTTGGGAATGGGTGGATTCCGGGTCGATCAAACCAAAGCAAAGTGAATCAAACCGAAGAAAGTACGTTTCGTCCAGTTTGGCATTCGGTTCTGGCGGCGGGACGCCGCCGAAACTCGCAGCCGGGAAGTCAGCACAACACAAGTGCTGCCCGCTGGGCGGGCTGGCTGCGCTACCCCGTTTTGGAATTCCTGACGGGTTCCTGACGCCTTTCTGACGGGTTATTGTTGATTGACGGTGTGAAAATGCTGAGCAATTCGTGATATTTTGGCGTCCGGACCTCAAACGTTAACGTTAAAATCAAGGGGTTGACGGGTTGAAAGTGCATTTGACCCAATGTTTATCGGGCTCCTGACGGGTTGACGGGTCCAGGGGGGTAAGGTGGGGGTAGTCCAAAGTCTAAAGCCCAAAGTCCAAAGTCCGAGGGCCGAATCCCCGCCCGCCTACGCTGGGATGCTACGGCGCGGCATGAAGGTCGAAGGAAGCCGGAATGACGAATGACGATTGACCAAACCCGAAGGAAACCCCAAGGCCGAAATCCACCCGCCTGAGCTGGGAGCTTCGGCGCGGCAACCACGGCGCGGCAAGGAAGTCGGGTTTGGGGCCGGTCAGGTAAGATCATGTAAGGCCATGTAAGCCTATGTAAGCCTATGTAAGATTAAAAATTCTGGTCCGCGGTTGACGTTGGGGAGCCTGATACAGGTTAATCCAGGTTAATCGCGCCAAAAGATGGGGGAGGGGGTGCCGCCGCATCTGCGAGGGTGTGCCGAGCCAGAGCCGGGCCGTATAAGGCCGTATAAACTTATATAGAGTTGTATAGAGTTATATAAAGCATAGAAGGGGGTGGGGGGGGAGGCGAAGTCCGCCCGCCTTCGCTGGGATGCTCCCGCCTTCGCTCGGAAGCTTCGGCGCGGCAAGCACGGCGCGGCAAGAAGGCCGAAGCCGGATTGGGCTGTTTAAGCTCTAGGGTTTTTGCCGGATTTTTCAGCATTTTCCCGGGGGCTATATGGCGAGGCAAGCGACGGGTGCCGGGAAGTGGGCAAGAATCGAGAGTTTCTCGCAGGCGGGAGCCTTCGGGTCCCGCCGCGTTGTTCTTTGATATTTTACGGGATTCGAATGAGCGGGCGGGCCACCGGCGCTACGGCAAAGTGCCGGTCTGCGCTACGTTCGAGGTCGTTTTTCGTTGCGGGTTTATTCCTTGCCACCGTGCTCGCCGCTGGTGTCGCCGACGGTGTTCATGAGGTCGATGAGGGGCAGGAACATGGCGATGACGATGCTGCCGACGACGACGGCGAGGAACACGATCATGATGGGTTCGAGCAGGGAAGTCATGGCGGCGACGGCGTTATCGACTTCTTCGTCGTAGTTGTCCACGATCTTGAGGAGCATTTCGGGCAGGGCGCCGGTTTGTTCGCCGACATCGACCATGCTGATGACCATGGGGGGAAAGACCCCGGAGGCTTCGAGCGGGGCGGTGATGGTTTCGCCCTCTTTGACGCTTTCGTGGACGGAGTTGACGGCATTGGCGACGATGACATTACCGGCGGTTTCCTTGACGATAGTGAGGGCCTGGAGGATGGGGACGCCGCTGCTGACGAGGGTGCCGAGGGTGCGGGTGAAGCGGGAGATGGCGACCTTGCTGATGACGGGGCCGACGACAGGCATTTTGAGTTTGAACTTGTCCCAGACATGACGGCCAAATTTCGTGCGGACGAAGAGGGAGAAAGAAATCACGACCGCCGCGATGGCGATGATGGAAACGAGGAAATGGTCCACGATGGAATGGCTGATGCCCATGACGAGGCGGGTGAAGGCCGGGAGCGGGCGGCCGTTGCCCATGCCGAGGAAGACCTCTTCGAATTTCGGCACGACTTTGGTCATCAGGATCAGCAAGATGCCGGCGGCCACGATCATGACGGCGACGGGATAAAACATGGCCGCGATGACCTTGCCTTTGATCTTCTGGGCCTTTTCCATGAATTCGGACAGGCGGGTGAGCACGACTTCGAGCACGCCGCCGAGTTCGCCGGCCTTGACCATGTTGACGTAGAGGCGGTTGAAAACTTTGGGATGCTGCGCCAAGCCTTCGGAAAAGGTGCTGCCGCCTTCGATGGAAAGAGCCAACTCGCCGATGATATTCTTGAGGTTGACGTTTTTTTCCTGCTTTTCGAGGACGCGCAAGCCGCGCAGCAAGGGCAAGCCGGCATCGACGAGCGTGGCCAACTGGCGCGTAAAAGTGGTGAGGACTTTGGGTTTGACGCGCCCGCTCAGACCAGGGATTTTGATCTGAAGATTCATCCCGCCGCCCTTCTTCTTGGCGGCGGCTTTGGCGGCGGGCTTGGCCTTCTTGTCCCCTTTGGCGCCGGACTTCTCTACCTCGACGATCTTCGTCGGGTACAATTGCATGTCCTTGACCCGCGCGATGGCCTCGTTCTGGCTGGCGACTTCGAGCGTGCCCTTGGTTTCCTTGCCATGCTGGTCCATCGCTACGTAATTATACTTTGGCATAACCGATCCTTGAATATTAGCTGGGTCTGGGGGTCGCGGGAAATCGAACGCGGCACGCCGAACCCCGACATATCGCGAGCCGGGGGCAAAGGAATTCCGACTGTCCAACGACGAATTTCGTCCTCGGGCATCCGCGCGCCATGCGAGTTTTATAACTCATGCGACTCAATCAACGCCGCTCGCCGCTCCGCTTTGCGCCACGGGTCTTTGATATTAGTATCACTTTGGTAAAAGAGGTGCAAGCCATTCCGCAGGAACCGTTTTCGTCAGGTGTATTTGACCACTTCCTCGATGGTCGTGTCGCCATCGAAAATGCTGCGCAAACCGTCCTCGCGCAAAGTGACCATGCCCAGTTCGACGGCCTTCTGGCGCATGACGACGCTGGGCGCCCGCTCGTTGATGAGGGCGCGGATGGGGTCCGAGATGACGAGCAACTCGAAAATGCCGCGGCGCCCGCGGTAGCCGGTGTCGTTGCACACCGAACAGCCGCGGCCGTAATAAAACACCTTGTCGCCCAGGTCGTGCACGGAAAGGTTGAGGAGGCCCATCTGGGTCTCCGTGGGTTCGAAGGGGGTGCGGCAATTCTTGCAGATGGTCCGCACCAAGCGCTGGCCGATGACGGCCACAAGAGTGGAGGAAATCAAAAAGGGTTCGACCCCCATGTCGATCAAGCGGGTGACGGCGCCGGGGGCGTCGTTGGTGTGGAGGGTGCTCAGGACGAGGTGGCCGGTCAGGGAGGCCTGGATGGAAATCTGGGCGGTCTCGAGGTCGCGCATTTCTCCCACCATGATGACGTCGGGGTCCTGGCGCAGGAACGAGCGCAGGGCTTTGCTGAAGGTCAGGCCCACGGCCTCGTTGACGGCCACCTGCATGATGCCCTCGATGTCGTATTCGACCGGGTCTTCGGCCGTGAGCAGTTTGGAATCGATGGTATTGACCCGCCGCAGGCACGAGTAGAGCGTCGTGGTCTTGCCGCAGCCGGTGGGGCCGGTGACGATGAAAATGCCATTGGGACGCTGGATGGCTTCGATGGTATAATCGTAAAGATACTTGGGAAAACCGAGGGACTCGATTTCAAGATTCACGGCCGAGCGGTCGAGGACGCGGAGCACGACCGACTCGCCGAACTGCGTCGGGAGCGTCGAGACACGCAAATCGATGACGCGCTTGCCGATGGGAAAACTGATGCGTCCGTCCTGGGGCAGCCGGCGCTCCGAGATATTCAGGCCGGACATGACCTTGAGGCGGGAGATGACGGGCAGGGCGAGATGCTTGGGCGGGGGCGACATTTCGTAAAGCGCGCCGTCCACGCGGTAGCGGATGCGGAATTCGGTTTCGAAGGGTTCGAAGTGAATGTCACTGGCCCGGTCCTGCACGGCCTGGGAGAGGACGAGGTTGACGAAGCGAACTATCGGCGCGGCGTCCGCCAGGGCTTCCATGGCCGCGGCATTGTCACCGGCGGCGCTGACTTCCTGGGCGATGTCGGCGTCCGCACCGAGTTCCTGGAGAATATCCGAGACGCTTTCGCTCTCCTCGGGGTAGTACTTCTCGATGGCGCCTTGAATCTGGACGGGATCGGCCACCACCAAACGGATTTCCTTCTTGGTGAGGAAGCCGAGTTCATCGACGCGGGCGGGGTTGAGCGGATCCACCAGGGCGACCTGGAGGGTCGAATCGGACAAGGCGATCGGCAGGCACTGGTACATGCGCGCCAGCTTGCCGGGAATCAACTGGATCAGGTCCGGGGGATACTCGCGGGCCAGGGTGACGACCTCGGCGCCCAGGTGATTGGCGATGACCTGGAGGATGGCATCCAACTCCATGATGCCGAAGTCCTGGAGAATCTGGCTCACCGGCTTGCCGCTACGCTTGAGTTCGGACGCGACTTCTTCGTACTGCAAGTCGTCGATCAAGCCTTGTTCCTTGATCAGCGACAACAACGGACTGGAAATCTCCTCAGACATATTTCAAGTGCGGAATGCCCATGGGAAAGAATCAATTCAGTTGGCCAGACGAAGCCTTCACGTCTTCCCCTCGACAAGCGCGCCGGTGTCGGCGCCGACGGCCTGGGCCAATTCGAGTTCCTGGAGTTTGGCCTGAATGGTGACCGGATCCTGGGCTTTGGTCACCACTTCCTCGCGGGCGATCATCCCCGCCAGGTATTTTTCGATGAGAAATCCGTCCAAAGTCACCATCCCGTATTTGGCGCCGGTCTGGATGTCGGACTGGATGCGGAAGCTTTTGTTGTCGCGGATGAGAGCGGCAATGGAAGGGGTATTGACCATGATTTCGAAAGCGGCGACGCGGCCCGGCTTGTCGATGCGCGGGATGAGCAATTGGGAAATGACAGCCTGGAGGACGGTGGAAAGCTGGATGCGGATTTGCTCCTGCTGGTTGGTAGGAAAAGCATTGACGACGCGGTCGATGGTCTTGGCCGCGCCGGTGGTGTGCAGGGTGCCGAAGACCAAGTGCCCGGTTTCCGCCGCGGTAATGGCCGCATCGATCGTTTCCAGGTCGCGCATTTCCCCGACGAGGATGACGTCCGGGTCCTGGCGCAAGGCGCGGCGGAGGGCTTCGGCGAAGTTCGGGACGTCCACGCCGATTTCCCGCTGCGTGACGAGGGCTTTCTTGTGTTTGTGGTAATACTCGATGGGATCCTCGATGGTGATGATGTGGGCTTCATCGCGTTCCTCGTTAATGATATTGATCATCGAGGCCAGGGTGGTGGTCTTGCCGGAGCCGGTGGGGCCGGTGACCAGGACCAATCCGCGCGGTTTATAGAGGAGTTCCTTGGCCGAAGGCGGGATGCCGATTTGCTCCATGGTGAGCAGCTTGCTCGGGATTTGGCGGAGCACCTGGCCGAAGTTGCCTTTCTCTTTGAAAACACTGACGCGGAAGCGGGCCATTTCGCCGAACGCAAAGCCGAAGTCGGCGCCGCCGCGTTCGCGCACGCCCTGGATATGCTCCTCGGAGGTGATGCTGCGCATCAACTCCTCGGTGTCCTCGGGGGCGAGGGTCGGTCCCTCCACCCGGTGCAAAATGCCGTGCACGCGGATGACCGGCGGCGTGCCCACGCGGATGTGGAGGTCGGAGGCGCCTTCCGACACCACCAACTGCAATAAATCGGACATCGAATACGACATGGCTAAAATCCAGTTCTAATCGGACGAGCACGTTACCATGAGGATTAGACCGGGGTGAAGCACTTTTCTCACGGGGGATCAGTCCACGTCTCCCACCGTGGCGCGCATCACTTCATCCGCAGTAGTAAGACCCGCCAGCACTTTGCGGATGCCGTCTTCGCGCAGGGTGCGCATCCCCATTTCGCGGGCGCGGGCCCGCAGGACGGAGGACGGGACTTTTTCGTAGATTAATTTCCGAGCTTCGTCGTCGATGATGAAAATCTCGAAGATGCCGAAGCGGCCGCGGTAACCGGTGCCGGAACAATTGGAGCAGCCTTTGCCGCGCATGAAGTTGGCGCCCTGGGCGGCGGCGGAATCCACTCCCAGGGAGCGCAGTTCGACCTCGCTCGGCGGGTTCGGGGCCGCGCATTGCTTGCAAACTTTGCGCACCAGGCGCTGGGCCATCAAGCCGCGGGTCGAAGAGGCGACCAGGAACGGCTTCACGCCGATATCGATGAGCCGCGTGACCGCGCTCGGGGCGTCGTTGGTGTGGAGGGTCGAGAAAACGAGGTGCCCGGTGAGGGAGGCGTTGATGGCGATGGAGGCGGTTTCGAGGTCGCGGATTTCCCCGATCATGATCACGTTGGGGGCCTGACGCAGAATCGAGCGCAACGCACTCGAGAAACTCAGGCCCACCGCTTCGTGAACCTGCACCTGGTTGATACCCGCGAGCAAATACTCGACCGGGTCCTCGACGGTGATGATTTTGCGGTCCGGGCGATTGATGAAATGGAGGCAAGAATAAAGCGTGGTGGTTTTGCCGGAGCCGGTGGGGCCGGTCACCAGCAGGATGCCGTCGGGCAGGCCGATGAGGCGTTCAAAGGTCTGCTGGTCGTCGGTGAAGAAGCCCAGCTCGGGAAAACCCAGGCGCAGTCCTTCCTTGTCCCGGATACGCATGACGATGCTTTCGCCGTGAGTGGTCGGCAGGCAGGACACGCGCAAATCGATGAGCTTGGTGCCGACCGTGGTCTGGATGCGTCCGTCCTGCGGAATCCGGTGCTCGGAAATGGACATGTTCGACTGGATCTTCAACCGGCTGATGATGGCGGCCTGCAAGCGTTTGGGCGGAGGCTTGATTTCGTGGAGCACACCGTCGATGCGATAGCGGACGCGAAAGGATTTGGACAACGGCTCGAGATGAATGTCCGAAGCCCGCATCTTGAAGGCCTCGACGATGAGGGAATTGACCAGCTTGATCAGAGGAGCGTCGGCCTCGACCACGGCGGAGTCGTCATCCGGTCCCTTGACTTCGACGTGCTCATCCGTGAGTTCCTGGATGACCTGGCTGTAGCGGGGATCGGACGCAACCCCGGCGCTGCGCTCGGCGTAATAGCGGCTGAGGGCCGATTCGATGTCCGCCTCCGAGGCGACCTGCAAATTAATTTCCATCCGCAGCAGGTGGGTGAGGCTGTCGATGGTGTCGAGGTCCGAAGGGTCCGCCAAGGCGACGGTCAGGCTGTTGTCGTGTTTGAAGACCGGGACGACGCGATATTTCCGGGCGATGTGCCGCGGGATCGTGGAGATGACGTCGTCAGGGATCTTGAGATCGTTGAGGTTGACCACCTCGGCGCCGAAATGGGCGGCCTTGGCCTGGGTGACGTCCGCCGGCCGGACGAGCTTGTTGGCCACCATCAAATCGACCAGGCCCACGCCCGATTCCTGCGCTTCGGGCCGCAGCGTCGCCACCTGTTCGGGGCTGACGAACCCGAGGTCGATCAGGATATCTACAAGATAGTCGTCTTTTTCAGCCACGTTTCGATTGACACCAACACGTTCGCCGTGGAAATGCTGACTAGAGCATAACGAGCGCGACGGGGATGTCAACCGCACGATGAACCGAAGATGGCTTGCGGCCCTGAAATCCGAAAACCGAAGGCCGAAGGCCGAGAGAATGGACCGCGGGAAAGGCCGTCCCCGTCGCATGAATGCGGCGTTCCGATCTGCCGCGGTCACGAGTTCGGGGGTTCCGCCAAGCGGCGTCCGGCGCCGACGGTGCATCCTGCCGGTCCCACCGTAACGCAGACTTCCAAGCATGCTGTGTCGCGGGTTTCCCAACCCGCGAGTCGTCCGTTCATTTTTGACCCGGGAAAATCCTGAAAAAAGGGCCAAAACGCGTAAACCATTGAGCTTCAACGACTTGAGAGTTTATTACTTGACTCTATTTTCGGCTTTTCCGACCCAAACTGCTGTGTCGCGGGGTTTCCCAACCCTCGACTCGTCCGCCAATCTGGCATGCCCGGCACCCCCACGACCCGCCGACTTGGAAGTCGGCGATACAGCAGGCTTCCCAGCCCAATGTCACTAGGAATTGAGGTCATTTGGCGAGGGTTTGCTTCGGCTTTGCCGGTATTTTTTGAGCAGTTCTGGACCCGCCCGGTAGAGCAATTGCTCGACTTTGTGTCCATTCTGGATGGCTTTT
>JAJSLI010000157.1 GCA_021272315.1 Methylacidiphilales bacterium
AGTCCCAGCGGCGAGCCGACGCTGCAGCCCTTCCCATTCGCTCATCCGGAAGGCCAGCCGGACGACCTCCCGAAGCATCTACTGGTGGTTTACAACCAGAACGATCCCGACAGCAAGAACCTGGCCGATTATTACGCCTCCAGACGCAACATCCCCCCCGAACGGGTCCTCGGCATCGCCTGCCCTCTCACCGAGGAAATCACACGTCCGCAATACGAGTCGACCATCCGCCAGCCGATCCTGGCTTATCTCTACGAGAAGGGCTGGATCGCGCGCCGGAGTGAATCCGTGCACTACGGCAATCGCACGCTGCAACTGCTCGTCGCCGATTACAACGACATCTGGGCCATCGTCCTGATGCGCGGTGTGCCGCTCAAAATCGCGGAGGACCCCGAAACCGAAGACGGCATGGAAAAGGCGCCGGAACTGAAAAGCAACGCCGCCGCCGTCGACAGCGAACTGGCCCTCCTGCCCATCTTCGGCTTGCCCTACGGCGGATTCGTGCCGAATCCTTTTTTTGACAAAGATTCCACCGGAAGGATCCGCGCAGGGCCGGAACTCTCGACAAAAATCATCCTCGTCACCCGGCTCGATGGCCCCAAACCTTCCGATGTCCACCGGATGATTGACCAGAGCATCTGGGCCGAACAAAACCGGCTGGCGGGCCTGGCCGTGATCGACAGCCGCGGCATCACCAACGTGAACGATGGCTATGTCTCGGGAGACACCTGGCTGCGTAGCGCCCGCGACATGCTCACGAACGACGGCTGGTCGGTAAAGTTCAGCGAAAAACTCAGCCCCGCCACCGACCCGTGCAATCAGGTCGCCCTTTATCTCGGCTGGTACGCCGATAGCGCCTCCGGGCCATGGGTCACCCCGCCCGACCGTTTCGTGCCGGGCGCCATCGCCTACCATCTCCATTCCTACAGCGCGAGCACGGTGCGCAGCGAAACGCAGAACTGGGTGGGCCCGCTCATCGCCCATGGCGCCACCGCGACGATGGGTACCGTTTATGAGCCCTACCTCGCGCTGACACCCCACCTCGACATTTTTATCAAACGCCTGCTTATGGGTCAGACTTTCGCCGAGGCCGCCTACGCTTCGGAGGTGGGGCTTTCGTGGATGGTTACTGTGGTGGGAGATCCGCTTTACCGCCCCTTCGCCCGGCCGATCGAAGCGGCCCTGACCGGAACGGAAGTCACCCACACGTCGCATGACGACTGGCTTTTCCTGCAACTTGTCCAGCGGGCGATCATTGCCCATCGCATCACACCCGACGCCGCCACGCTGCAACGAGACCTCGACATACCCGGCGCGGGCGCCGTCGCCTACGAGGGACTTGGCGACCTGTTGGAAAAGCTCAACGATCCGCCGGCGATCGCCGCGGCGGAAAAGGCCTACAGGAAGGCGATGGCGCTCGATGTCCAGCCGATTGACCGGATTCGGGTCGGGCTGAAACTGGCCCAGCATTACATCAACCGCAATCAGGACGGTGAAGCCCAGGCCGAGTTGAAAACGCTGCGCGAGCTTTATCCCCAGGAATCACAGACATTCGGAGTGGTCGGCCAGCTTCTGCCCACAGCAACTCAAGCCCCATCGCCAGCACCCAGCGCGCCCCAGAACATTCAACCTTCGCGTCCGCCACGACCGCCCGGTCCCCCGCAACCGTAAGGACTTGAGTCCTAATGCGCTGGGACGGCAACGGAGTAAATGGGCTTGGGAGTGCTGACGAGGAGGGCGAGCATATCCAGCCGGGTCTTCTCGTAATCGGGCCGGCCGATGTAGTTCTTGTAGATGTTGATTTCGGTGGGTTGGTCGTCCTTCAGGACGTATTCGTAGAGGTTGAAAACTTCGGCCTGGGCAAGCCGGGCGTCCTTGGCGCGGAGAGCCTTGGTGGCGTCAGGCTCGTAGTTGAGAAGGAACCAGCGTTTACGCGCGCCAGTCGGGTCGAACCTTTCTCCCATCCATACGGTATTTGGATTCTGCGTATAGTCGAAAAATTCGGTCATAACGAGCTGGTCGCCCTGGTCGAGATTGATGCGTTCGCGGACGAAGTAGGGCTTGGGAACCTTGCCGGCGGCATAAAGTTCGTGAAATTGCCGATTGAGGATGGCGACTTTGACGTCGCGCTTCAGCGCCTGATTGATCTGGATGAGCGATTCGATGGCCCCTGGATAATCGGGAACGAGCAGGTGAAGTTTCTCAAAGTAACCATCGGCGCGGGCGAGATCGCCCTGTTGGAATGTGATGAGGCCGGCTTCGCGCAGCGAACCTTTGGCGTCAGGGGCCTCGGCAATGATGCCGTCGAATACGGCCAAGGCCTCGGTGAGTTTGCCTTCCTGTTCGAGTTCCTGGCCTTGCGCAAAACGGCGTTGGAACTCGGCGACCTTGTCGGGATCGGTCGTGGCAACGGTGGCGGACTGGCCCGGTTGCGGCGGCTGCGGCACATCGAGGACGGCGGGCTTGGGTGCGGGAATGCTATCCGGGGCGGGCGCCGTCGCCGGGCCGGGCGCGTTGGTCGTCTGCGCCTGGGCCGTGAGGTCGCTGATGGCTAACAACCCCAGCACCGCGACGGTCAACGCCTTTAAGGTCATAAAATTCAGCGACGGTCATAGACCGCCGCTACATTAATAAGCAGCCTGGGCGCCTCCGATGTTGCGTTTGCCGATCCACGGCATGAGGCCGCGCAATCGGGCGCCTGTTTTCTCGATGGGATGGCTGGCGCCGGCCTTGAGCAGTTTGTGGTACTTCTTCTTGCCGGTCTTGGCTTCGCGGATCCAGCCTTTGGCGAACTTGCCGTTTTGGATTTCCTTGAGGACCTGCTTCATTTCGGCGCGGACGGCCTTGTTGATGATGCGCGGCCCGGTCACAACGTCGCCGTACTTGGCGGTTTCCGAAATTGAGAAACGCATGCCGGAAATGCCAGCCTCGTACATCAGGTCGACGATGAGCTTGAGTTCGTGGAGACACTCGAAGTAGGCCATTTCGGGTTGGTACCCGGCTTGGACGAGCGTGTCGTAGCCTGCCTGAACGAGTGCGCTGGCGCCGCCGCAGAGCACGGCCTGTTCGCCGAAAAGATCGGTCTCGGTTTCTTCCTTGAAGCTGGTTTCGATCACCCCGGCGCGGGTGCCGCCGATGCCCTTGGCCCAGGCGAGCGCGACCTTTTTCGCCCGCCCGCTTGGATTCTGGTAGACGGCGATGAGCACCGGCACGCCGCGGCCTTCCTGGTACTGGCGGCGGACGAGATGGCCCGGCCCTTTCGGCGCGACCATGATGACGTCGATGTCCTTCGGCGGCTTGACGGTCTTGAAATGGATGGCGAAGCCGTGGGAAAAGAGGAGCGTCTTGCCCTTCTTGAGATTCGCCTTGATGTCCTTCTCGTAGACGCCGGCGATGGTGATATCGGGCACGGCCACGAAAATGACGTCGGCGGCCTTCACCGCCTCGGCGGTGGTGAGCACCTTGAAGCCGAACTTTTTCGCGGTGAGAATCGATTTGCTGCCGGGATAAAGGCCAATGACGACCTTGACGCCGCTTTCCTTCAGATTGAGGGCGTGGGCGTGACCCTGGGAACCGAAGCCGATCACAGCAACGGTCTTGTTCTTGAGCACATTCAAATCGGCATCTTTATCGGAGTAAATTTTGGCGGGCATAGAGGGTCGATTATGGAACAACCTGCCCCGCGTTGAACAGGCAAAAACGCCGGAAGAGTTTGATAACGCTGCTTGCCGCCAGACGAACCGCCCGGTAAGACTTAGCATCGCGACGACCGGCCAAGACCAGAAATAGCATGTCCACCAAGAGTTCAAGTTCAAGCCGGACATGGCAGGTTGGAACGCTGACTTACAACTTCGGGGGGCTGGTCGTTCTCTGTTGCTGGCTCCTCTGGGGCGATTTTGCCTGGTCGGTGCGCGATCGGGCCGTTGGGCCCGTGATGCAACTTCTCCTCAAGAATTATGGCGCCTCGGACCTGGTCGCGGGTCTGCTCTTTGGCTCCCTGCCCGGCGCGCTCGGGTTGATTATCGGCCCGGTAGTCGGATATAAGTCCGATCGCCTGCGCACGCGTTGGGGCCGGCGCATTCCGTTTTTGTTCGTCACGATACCTTTCATTGTTTTGTCCGTGGTGGGCATGGCTTTCTGTCCGCAACTCGGCGGGTTTCTCCACCATTTTCTCGGCCGCCATTCCCCGGGCGCCAACCCCTCCATCCTGATTATGTTGGGAATCTTCTGGACCCTTTTTGGAATCTCGACCATCACGGCGGGTTCCGTTTTTGGCGCCCTGTTGAACGATGTCGTGCCCGCGGAGGTTCTCGGGCGTTTTTTTGGCTTGTTCCGCGCAGTCAGCTTAATAGCGGGAATGATCTTTTTTTTCTGGTTAATGGGAGTGGCCGAGACCCATTTTACCCTGATCTTTCTCGGCGTAGGGGTCATTTACGGCGTCGGCTTTACCCTGATGTGTTTTAAGGTCAAGGAGGGGGAATACCCGCCGCCGCCCGGCGTGCCGGGAGAAGCGAAAAACCCGTTGTTGGCCATAAAATCCTATTTCAAGGATGGGTTCGGCCATTCCTATTATCTCTGGTACTTCGGCGCGACCATTCTTGCCGGCATTGGAGTTTCCACCTGTTTCAATCTTTATTCGGTTTTTTACGCCAAGAGCCTTTCCATGGACATGACGACGTACGGAAAATGTATAACGCTGACCTTTTTCATTTCCCTGTGTCTGAGCTACCCGCTCGGCATCCTCGTCGACCGGTTTCATCCCTTGCGGGTCAGCATTTTCGTCCTCGCGCTTTATACGGGAGCCATGGCCTATGGTTTTATTTTTGTCCACGATGCCCATGTGTTCGCCATTGCCCTTGTCGTCCATGGCGTGGTTTCGGGGACCTTTTTCACAACTTCCGCCGCTCTTGGGCTGCGACTTCTTCCCCGTTCCAAGTTCGCCGAGATCAGTTCAGCCGGTGGAGTCCTCGGCAGCTTGGTCGGAATCGCCACCGCACCGATTCTCGGCACCTTCCTCGATTATATGCACCACGATTATCGCTACACATTTCTCGCCGGTTTTGTTTTTACCGCGGCGTCGGCGATTGCCTTCCTGATTCTCCAGAGCAAATTCATGGCCCTGGGCGGTCCGGCAAACTATGTCGCCCCGGAATGAAGGGAAAAAGAGAATGGGGTCATCGACGACTCCCCATCCCCGAAAACGAAAGGCCCGTTTCATAATCCACTTCGACGAAATATCCCTTAAGGCGGCGTTGTCTGATTATGATTGCCCATGTCCGAGCCCCACATATTCGTTGTCGCCGCATACTGGAGCTTTTCGATATGGCCATCAAAGAACAAGTAGTTCGCATAGCCATTGTGGCGCGTGGGATCAAGTTCGCCGGGATCATTGCTGTTTTGGTCCGCTCGATTTGAGCCCGTGCCGCCGGACCCCAAAGTTTCGGCCACCATAATGGTGTTGGCGAGACCGGGCACGATCGTAACGCTGGTGTTGTCGTAGTACCAGTTCATGCCGTAGGCGGGCTCGGCGGGGAAATTGCAACTCGTAAAAGTCGGGCAGACAAAGACGCTCGTCGACGCATTATTGGTATTGTTGCCCGTATAGGGGGCCAGCAAAACCCAGTAACCGGTGCCGTTCGAATCCGTGGAACCTCCGTAGTATCGCTGTGGCATGATGTTGTTGTTGTCTGCGAGATAACCCTGAAAACCCACCCCTATCTGGCGCATGTTACTCGAGCACTTGGCCGTTTGGGCGGATCTTATTCCTGCCATGATGGCGCCAAACGATACCGCCACCAGGATGCTTATGATGCCTATCACCACGAGCAGCTCCACAAGGTTGAAACCCAGTCGATGGATGCGCATTCCCTAGGTTGACGGGTCTTAATCAGAATAACAATCGTCCAATGAGGACGTTCGGAGACTGATCTCGTCTCCCTTCCAGACACCCTCTTGATTAGCGTTCGCCACATGTTTGGGGAATTCATTTGACCCGCCATGTGTACTATGCTTAATAGTACGCATAAATGCTCCCCTTCCCCGTCGAACTTAAAACCGGTTCCCCCGTATCCGAGCAGTTGATCTATGCGGTGAAAAAAGCGGTCATTTCCGGACAAATGCAGACGGGCGACAAATTTCCCTCCGTCCGCACGCTCAGCCAGGAACTACGCATCAACCCCAACACGGCGCACAAGGTCATCACCGCTCTTATCAGCGAGGGCCTCCTCGAGGTCAAGCCGGGCATCGGTACGATTGTGGGGAAAAAAGCCAGGGCCACGCCGCAGCAGCGCAGCGAGTTGCTGGGAGAGGATGTCGAGCATTTGGTTGTCGAAGCAAAAAAATTACGGCTCGACGTCGAAGATGTCACCCGGGCCGTCGAGCAGCATTGGAACAAATTATCCTGAAAAAACCCGCATGAACCCGATCATTGAAACCCACAGTTTAAACCGTCGCTTCGGCCGCACCGAGGCGGTGCGGGAACTAACCTTTCAGGTTCCGGAAGGGAGCATCTATGCCTTTCTGGGCCCCAACGGCGCAGGCAAGACCACAACGATCAAAATGCTCCTCAACATCCTGCAACCTACCACGGGCACGGCCCGCATTCTCGGCGTCGATTCGAGGAATCTGGGGCCGCATGAACTGGCGCAAATCGGTTATGTCTCCGAAAATCAGCAGTTGCCGGAATGGATGACCGTGCGGCAGTTGATCGATTACTGCAAACCGATGTACCCGACATGGGACGACGCCTTTTGCGAAAAATTGCTGAAGAATTTCGGCCTGCTCCCCCACCGGAAGCTTAAAAACCTGTCTCGCGGCATGAAAGTCAAGGCGGCCCTGGTCACCTCCCTAGCCTATCGGCCCCGGCTCCTGGTGCTTGACGAACCCTTCTCCGGACTCGACCCGCTCGTGCGCGACGAATTCATTCGCGGCATGCTGGAGCTTTCCGAACAGTCCGCCTGGACCATCTTCATTTCATCCCACGATATTGATGAAGTGGAGCGGCTGGCTGATTGGGTGGGCGTGATCAACGACGGCCAACTCCATCTCTCGGAACCAACCGAATCACTTCAGAAGCGCTTCCGCCAAATTGAGTTCACGGTGAATGCCGAGATCACCAGACTGCCTGCCACCCTGCCCACAACCTGGCTGATACCGGAAATGGCCGGGCAAAATGTGCGACTGGTGGAGAGCCAATTTCGTGAGGGCGATACCGTGAACGAGCTGCGCCGGATTTTTCCTGGCGCCTCAGAGCCAACGATCACCCCCCTGTCGCTGCGTGACATTTTCCTCGCCCTGGCCAAAACCTTCCGTTTCAAAACCGAGTCCTCCAAAGCCTAACCCACCCTCCCCATGAACCTTGTTTTACATCAGTTCAGAAAAGATATTCTTCGTACCCGCGTGGTGCTGGCCCTCTGGCTCCTCCTGGTCGTTCTGCAATTTGCGCTCGTCGGCTGGACCGCCAAGCCGGGGGATGCCGTGATGCAATCGCTCTACCCGATGCTTTCCGAGTTGCTCACGGTCTTCAACTATCTCCTAGTGCTTGTGTTAGTTCCTTTGCTGGTCCACCAAGAGCCGCTGGTTGGAACTACCGCCTTCTGGTTCACGCGTCCGCTGGCCCGTACCACGCTTCTGGCCTCGAAGGCTCTCTATATTTTGATGCTGATCTCCCTGCCCATTCTGGCGCAGAGCATCGTCTTTTTGGCCAATGGCGTAACCCTTCACGACATTGCCTTGGCCGCGCCCGAGCTTCTCATCAACAACCTTTCCTGGATTTTGATCATCGCAACCCTCGCTGTCTTTACTCCGAACTTTGCGCGTTTCGCCATCGTCGGCGCGATCATCCTGGTCATTCAGTATCTCGCTTTATTTGCCGTGCAAATGGTGATGTTGATGAAAAATCCGCAGGGCTTCATCTCCACGCTTGCGTCGCTCACTTCAAGCCGGGCCCTGGTGGTCTCGCTGATCATGCTAGGCTTCGGCAGCGGCGTGGTGCTTCTGCAATATCTGACACGTCGCTTCACGCTTGCCATCACCCTGGCCATCACCAGCCTGATTCTCAGCTTGCTTGTGCCGTACGTGTGGTCTTGGGATTTTTTAAAGCCGTCGATTCAGATCGTCGAAGATACCGGCTTTAAGGCCGACTCTGTCAGCGCAAACCTGACTTCGCCTATTTTAACCTTAGACCAGCCGGCGCTTCGCGGCGGTACACCGCTCAAGCTGATCCGGGGCAACATGACCTTTAAGAACAAACCCGAAGGTTACATCGTCCAGATCGGCGCCATCGATTCCGTCCTCAAGTCTGCCGATGGTCAAAAGATTCCCCTGCAACCGGCGAATGGACAAATCGGTTTTTCTGGAAACATCGATCCCGACGCGGTCGAACTGGCCCTGGGAGGAGTGCCCGTGCTCAACATGGCCTATTACAATTCTTCTCAGAATCAACAGGTCCTGTTTAACCTCGATGCGGAAAACTATGGTCGTTACGCCAACACACCGCTCGATTATTCCGCCAGCCTCGCCTGCACCGCCTGCAAATACGTCGCCACCACCGAACTGCCCCTGACCAAGGGCGCCCGGTTTGATCGCGGCTCCGAACACCTGATTGTCACCGATGTGCTCAACCAGCCCGACGGCGTCAATCTTCTCCTGCGGCAGCGGAATGTGCGCCTGCTCTTTGCGCCGCGCGGGCAGGACAGTAGTCCCTACCAGCAGGACCAAAGCAGCGTGATTTATGTGCTGCTCAACAAGGCCCGGCATCAGGCCGTGATCCAAAAACTCAATACCAACTTTAATTTCGACATGTTGAACAATGGCATCCTGCGCAACGAGCAACTCCGGATTTCTTTCGGGCCGGACGACAACAATCGCAACAATAACTGGCTCGCGCCGCAGATCGACAAAGCCTGGCTGGCCGACGCCGTCCTCGTGCGGCTGGAACTGACCCCGGTGGCGACATTTACCCGGACGCTGACGATCTCCGGTTTCAGGCTCGACGGCAAATTCGATCTTCACGGTTCCCGTTTCCCGTCCCAGGTGGCCGACCTCGATACCCTTGATCAAATCACGCTGCCTCATGACGCCACCCGGGAGCAGGTCCGCAACTATGTTACCGACATCCTCGTGGCTTCACGACGGCAGAACTCATGGGGTGACCACGATCCCCAGGTGGACATGCTTAAAAAAGTTGGTTCTGAAAACGTCGATCTCTTGGTCCAAATGGCGCGTAACATTCATAATTATTATCTCAACCATGCCATCAACGCCCTGGCCCAGCCCGATCACAAGGACATGATCATCGCCGCCCTCGCCACCAATGAGGACCTGGTCGACACCGTCATCGATCACGGCTGGCAGCGCGACGCCAAGACCATTCTCCTGTCGATACTGGCCGATAAACCCCTGAATTCCTCCAGCAAAATGGCCGTGGCCGTTGCCTCGCTCAAGGACCCCTCCACCTACGATGTCCTTAAGGCCTATTACATCGGTAATCCCAGCGATGATCTCCTCAAGGCCCTCCAGACAATGCCCGGCTTCGACGTGGCAGGAACTGTCGATCTCGCCTGGAAACAAGCCCGAATCAGCCAGCCCTGGCAAGTCCGCCAAATGCTCGAAACGGCGGCCCACTTTGGCGAACCTGACGTCATGGAAATCGTCCTTAAAATTCTTAAATCCAAAGAAAGAGAAGACAACTACAGCCGTCAACAGGCGCGCAAGGTGCTAAAGGACTACACACCTGCCACCGGTACAACCGACGCCTACCTGATCAAGTGGTTGGAAAGCAACCGGGCCAATCTCATTTTTGATCACCAAACCGGGAAATATGTTTTAAGCTCTTCTCCGCCATCGCCCGCACCGGTCAACTTAAGTCATTAAGCTCCGGCGGCGCGTTCATGGCGGATGTCAACAGCCTGATAGAGGTAGTAGACTTCCTCGGCAATGTTTTTGCAGTGGTCGGCGATCCGTTCGAGACAGCGCGCGACGATGGTGAGATTGAGCGCGCGGGTAATGGTGGTCGGATCCTCGAGCATGAAGCTGGTGAGTTCGCGCGCGAGCTGCTTGTTGATCATGTCAACCTCCTTGTCGCGCTTGATGATTCCCTGGGCCAGTTCGGGCTTGCGGTCAACGAACGCCGTGATTCCGTCGCGGAGCATCCCCTCGGCCATGTTGGCCATGCGGGGGATGTCGATAAGGGGCTTGAGCAGCGGCTCCCGGTTCAGCTCCAGGGAACGGCGGGCGATGGAAACTGCCTGGTCGCCGATGCGTTCGAGGTTGCTGGAGATTTTCGACGCGACGAGCATGAAACGGCAGTCGGTGGCAACGGGCGCGTGGGTCGCCATGTGATTGATGACGAGTTCGTCGACGGCAACTTCGAGTTCGTCGAGCTGCGAGTCCTCGGCCTCGACGGAGGCGGCGAGCTTTTCGTCGCGGTCGACGAGCGAGCGCATGGCCAGGGAGAGGTTGCGATCAGTCAGGCTGGCCATCATTAAGAGCGTTTCGCGAATCTTCACGATCTGCTCTGCGGCTGGGCCGTTGGAAAAGGGGACGTTGGGGCCGGTGGTGGGCATAATTAAGTCTGGCGTTAAAACCGAGGGAAGAAAAATCAACCAAAGCGGCCGCTGATGTAGTCCTCGGTTTGTTTCTGCGACGGGTTGGTAAAAATCTTCTCAGTGGCGTCGATTTCGATCAAACGGCCCATGTAGAAGAAAGCGGTGACATCGGAACACCGGCCTGCCTGCTGCATGTTGTGGGTGACGATGACAATGGTGTAGTCCTGCTTGAGCTGGTGGATGAGTTCCTCAACCTTGACCGTGGCAATGGGATCGAGCGCGGAGCACGGCTCGTCCATGAGGATGATCTCGGGCTCGACGGCAATGGCGCGGGCGATGCAAAGGCGCTGCTGCTGGCCGCCGGAGAGGCCGAGCGCGCTGCTGTGGAGCCGGTCCCTCACCTCTTCCCAGAGGGCGGCGCCGCGCAGGCTGCGCTCTACCGTTTCATCGAGGCGCGACTTGTCATTGACGCCTTGCAGGCGCAGGCCGTAGACAACATTTTCGTAGACCGACTTCGGAAATGGATTGGATTTCTGGAAGACCATGCCGACGCGCTTGCGCAGCTCGATGACGTCGACAGAAGGATGGTAGATGTCGACGCCGGAAATCTTGATGGAACCCGCGCTGACCCGGGTGTCGTCGATCAGATCGTTCATGCGGTTGAGGCAGCGCAGGAGGGTCGACTTGCCGCAGCCCGACGGTCCGATGAACGCGGTGACGAGCTTTTCCTTGATGGGAAAATGGATGTTGTGGAGGGCCTTGTTTGCGCCGTAATGGAAATCGACATTATTGATGTCGATGACGGTCGGCGCGTTGAGACGCGCTGCTTGTTCCACTGCCGGGGCGGGCTTGTTTTGCGGAGATGCCACCTCCGCAGTCTGGGTGTTGGGAGTCGATTCGTCCATCATAGTTGTGGGGGAGGTTTGGCTCATGGAGATGACGCAGGGGGATGGTTGCCGTCGGAAGTTATTTTAAAAGAATATTGGGGTTTTGAAAACGTTTACTTCGATCGGTTGGCGACCAGGTGGCTGACGATGTTCGTCACCAGAACAATGACGATAAGCACGAATGAAGCCGTCCAGGCCATATTCACCATGCTGTCGTAGGGAACACCCGAAAAATTATAAATGAGGACGGCCATGCTCGCGGCGGGCTGATTGAGGCCGCTGATCCAATAGCTGGTAAAAAGCGCCGTAAAAATAATCGGGGCGGTTTCCCCGGCGGCGCGGGCCACGGCCAACATGACTCCCGTGATGATGGTGGAACCCGCCGCCGGTAGGGTGATATGCAGCACGGTCTGCGTCCGATTGGCGCCCAGGGCGAGCGAGGCTTCGCGCAAAAAGTGGGGCACGCGCAGGAGGGCCTCTTCCGTCGCCAGGATAATGATCGGCAGCATGACGATGCCGAGCGCCAGCCCCCCCGCAAGGACGGAAAACGACCGGGTAGCCACCACGAGCACAGCGAAGATGAAGACACCGGCAAGAATCGAGGGAAGTCCGCTCAGGATCTTGGCGCAAAAACGAATCAGCCGCGCACTTTTGGAACCGTGGGAATATTCGGTCAGGAAAATAGCAGTCAGGATGCCGGTGGGAACGCTGACCGCGGCGCCGATGGCGACCATAAGGAGCGTGCCGACCAGCGCGTTGCCAAATCCGCCTCCGTCCATCCCGGCCGCCGGAGGCAATTCCCAGAGCATCGACCAGCGGAAGTTGCCCGCGCCTTTCCTGACAACCATGTAGATAACGGAGACCAGCGGAATCAGCGCGGCAAGCGTGACGAGACCGACCACGACGTCCATTCCCCGGCTGAAAACCGACCGCCACCGCGGCTTGCGGCTCAGGTCCATGTCTCGCGGGCCGTTGGGCCGGAGCGTTGTAGAATTCGAAGCGGCCATGATCTTTAGAGTTGCCGGGTGGTGGCACCCGTTCGTTCCAGGATGACTTCGGCCACGGCGTTGATGCCCAAGGTGAGCGCCATCAAGATGAAGGAAAGGTACATCAGCGCGGCGACTTCCAGTCCGGTCGCCTCGCCGAAATGATTGGCCAGAAGCGATGCGATGGTATTGGCCGGGGCGAAAAGCGACGCGCTGATCTGGTTGTTATTGCCGATCAGCATGGCGAGAGCCATCGTTTCGCCCATGGCGCGTCCCAGCCCGAGCACGGCGGCGCCGAAGATGCCGCTGGCCGCGATCGGGAGGGAAATTTGCAGGATCACGTCCCAGCGCGTCGCGCCCAGGGCGGCAGCCCCTTCCTTGAGGGCCTGCGGAGTCATCTTGAGAGCCGAACCGGCCAACGCCGCGATGGTGGGCAGAATCATAATGGCCAGGACAAAGGCGGCGGGCAAAAAGCCGGGGCCGGAGGAAGGCGTGGAGAAAATGGGAATCCAGCCCAAGTGCGCGTTGAGCCAGTTGCCCAGAGGCGTCGTGATCGGGATGACGACGTAGATGCCCCACAAACCGTAGATGACGCTGGGAATGGCGGCGAGGAGTTCCACCAGGAATTTAAAGATGCTCCGGATTTTCAGGGGCAGATAATCTTCCGTCAGGAAGACGGCGATGGCGACGCCCAAGGGAGTAGCGATCAACAAGGCGAGCGCGGCGCTGACCAGCGTACCATAGATGAGAGGCAGCGCCCCATACACGTCGTTGTTCGTATCCCACTCCGTCCCGACGATGAAACCAAACCCGTACTGCTTGACCGCCGGAAGCGCGGCATACCCGACCTCGAGCGCGATCCAAACCAGCAACGCGACCGTCCCCCAACTCGCGGCAAAGGTGGCCCAGGAAAAAAAGACATCAAAGACTTTTGATCTTTGGGCTTTTTTATTGCCGACCCATGGCGTATTCGCCGCCAGCGGGGGTACGGTCGCTGCTTGCATGACTATTTGATGGTGCTAACCGCAGTCTGGACCTTGGTCACGACACTGGCGGGCAGAGGCAGGTAACCGAGATCGGGCGACAGTTTCTGGCCATCCGTCAGGCACCAGGTCGCCAGCGCCTTGATCGCATCGGCGACGCCGGGCTTCGTGTAGGTGGTGTGGCAGAGCCACCAGGTGAACGTCACGATGGGGTAAGAAGCGTCACCCGTCGGATCGGTCACAAATGCGCGCAGGTTCGCCGGCAGGTCGACCTGGGCGAGCGCGGCCGAACCTGAATCAGGCGAGGGGGCAATAAACTTGCCGGCCTGGTTCTGGAGCGTGGCCATCGGAAGATGGACTTGCATCGCGTAGCCGTATTCGACGTAGCCGATGGTTCCTGCCGTTTGCTTGATCAGCGCCGCGACACCGTCGTTGCCCTTGCCGCCGACTCCGACGGGGAATTTGACCGTTTTGCCGCTTCCAACCTTGGTCTTGAATTCGGGGCTGATGGCGGCCAGATGGCTCGTGAAGTTGAAGGTCGTGCCGCTGCCGTCCGCGCGATAGGCGACGGTGATGGGCAGATCGGGCATGGTCACGCCCGGATTGGCCGCGACGATCTTCGGGTCGTTCCACTTCGTGATTTCACCGAGGAAAATGGCCGGGTAAACGTCGCGAGGCAATTGGACCGCGCCGGTCACGCCGGGCAAATTGTAAGAGAGAACGATGCTGCCCGCCGTCATCGGCAAAAGAACCACGCCGCCATCGGTCACCTTCGCCATCTCCGCGTCGGTCATCGCCGCATCGCTGGCGCCGAAATCGGTCAGGCCGCCGGTGAACGACTTGATCCCCGCGCCGCTGCCAACGCCCTGGTAATTGATATGCACATCGGGGTGGGCGGTACTGTACTCGGCAAACCAACGGTTATAAAGCGGCGCGGGAAAGGTCGCGCCGGAAGAGTTAAGGATGATGGTGTCGGCGTGGAGCGAGCAGACCGAGAGGGCTGCCGCGATGGAGAGAGCAAGGAGCTTTTTCATTTTTTTATTCAGAGAGGAGAGGGTCCATTCATTCTGCGCTGAAAGTCCGAAACCCCGAGGTTCCGAACCTTTGAATCGTTCCGGCAGCTTCGTTTGGGAAGCCCGCTGACGGATATGAATCAGCTCTAGAACGTGGCGGCTGATTGTGACAATTATGTGTCAGTCAGGAAACAATCTAAGAAAAGTGAAGGGCTTTAGCAGCCATTATCGCGATTCTCATTTCAAGACGGCATGAACCCGCTTTCCTTGGCATCAGGATGGTCTATACCATCGAGACCCAGCCATGACCTCCACCCGCCAACAGGATGCCATCTTGCTCGGAATGCTTTTTGCGGCCTGCGGAGAGCGGGTTTTGAGAAGTGATTTGGCCCGCGCGGCAGGAATCGCGCCGGGTGAATTGGAACACCGGCTCGCTCCCTATCTCGAAGCCGGGTACCCGATCGAGCTTCATCCTCAAGGGGGCGTATCGCTCGGGGAACCACCCGACATCTGGTGCGCCGAGGAAATTGTCGGGCGGTGTCCTACGCGGGAAACCTTTTTCGCGCCGGGATGGGACCCCGTGTTGCTGGCCGAAACCTCCTCGACCAATGACGTGGTCCGGGAACAGGCCCGCAACGGCGCCCGGGCCGGTTTTGTCGTTGCGGCATCGCGCCAGACGCGGGGACGCGGACGGTTGGGCCGCGGTTGGGAGTCGCCGCCCGGGCTGGGCCTCTATCTCTCGATCCTCCTGCGGCCAGGATCGCCAGCCATGGATGCGGGTCAACTCATCATTTTGAGCAGTGTTTCCGCCGCCGAAGCGGTCGAGGCGCTCGCCGGATTCCGTCCACAGATCAAATGGCCGAACGACCTCGTCGCGGATGGGCGCAAGCTCGGCGGTCTGCTCATCGAGACAGAGCGCGAAGGTGCTGAGCTCTCCTTTGCCGTGCTCGGCATCGGGCTGAACGTGCGGCAGATTGCGGATGATTTTTCGCCCGAAGTGCGTAGTCTTGCCACCTCGCTTCATCTCGTCACCGGCCGGCTTTACCGCCGGGCCGATTTGCTCGTGGCGCTCCTGCAAGCGTTGGAGAGACGGCTCGACGCGCCTTTTGCCGATACCCGCCAAGTGTGGGAGGCAAGCAGTCTCACTCTCGGCCAGCGTGTGACCCTCACGACGGTGCGAGGCCGCAAATACGGCCAGGCGCTCGGTCTCGACGAATCGGGCGCGCTTTTGTTGCGGGGCGAATCGGGCGAGATCGAGACGGTGACGGCGGGTGACATGCAGGCAGTCTGAAAGGGTGTCTGGAAAGTCGACGCGGCATGATTTGGTATGCCTTGGCATCATTTGTTGCGTTGAGTTAATTATTAATGGTGAATTTGACGTTCCGCGCGAAGAAAAAAATCGGTTTTGTGGAGCCTTGTGGCACTTAGCTGCGTCCTGCTGCGTCCAATGCGTCTTTGGGGCTGCCGAGTGATGGTGCGTTGGGCTCGTTCCCAAGTTGGAACCGAGGACAAACCCTCCCACGGGAAGCGGGCTGATGGAGGGCTTGTTGGTCCTGTCTGGCGATGGGGCGTCCATGGCCGCACGTTACCGCCGCCCAACCCCCGCTGTCTTGGCGATCTGCGCGAAAAGCGCGATAGCGGGCATTTAAAAACAGAGGCTGGAAAAGATGCCTGCTCCGAGTGAGCCGGGGTGCCTGTCCCTTTTTTGCTCCCTTTTTGGCACTCTACTCGCGGAAAAATTCAGCGGTGATGTCGCGTGCGCCATGGAGGATGCGCACGATTTCAATTCTGTCCTTGGTTGGGCGATAAAAAATCAGGTAGTTCCCGATGGGAACAAGGCGTAAATTGGGGACAAGTTCTTCGACGCTTTTGCCAAGAAGGGGTTGCGACGCCAGCACGCGAAACAACTTGTCGAAGCGATCCAGCAGACGATCCGCCGCGTCGGGATTATCCTGGGCGATGTAAGCCCAAATTTCCCTGGCATCGGTTTTGGCTGCCGAAGCGCGAACAACTCGCGCCATCTTATTTGGCAGCTTGGCGGGATGCGAGTAAGGCCCGACCTTCGGCTTTCACTTCTCCGACATTCCATTCGGCACACTCACCGCGGTCAAGTTCTTCGATGCCGATCATGATCTTGGCCCGCAATTCGGACAGCCGGGCTTGGTGCGGTTCCTCGTGCGTGCGTAGTTCGGAGATAGCGTCGGCGACGGCCTCGCTTTCGGTGACATAGCGCCCCGTCTTCATCGCTGTTTCGATGAAGCGCCGATCCTCATCCTTGAGCGTGATGGTGACCTTGGTCATGAGTGCATTATACCCGACGTGCATCGCCGTGCAAGAGGGCATTCCCCGGCCCCCGCTGTCTTGGCGTCCTGCGCGAAAAGCGCGATACCGGACATTAAAAGCAGAGGCTTGAAAGATGCAAAAACCGAAACCTCCGGGTGCCAGTCCTCTTTTCCCCAACGCCTTCTGCTCTAACTTTGTGTCAATAGTAAGGTCTGACCCCTTTACTCCCAAGCTTCGGTTCTCGCGATGGACCAGCCGGACGTGGCGGTTGCAAATCCAGTGCATCCAGCGGCTGAGTTCGCTCATGGCCTCCACCTCGACGACCAGATGCCAGTGATTACCCATCAGGCAATAGCCCCAAAGATCAACCTTAAACTTGGCCGTGGCCTGGCTTATGATCTGGAGGAAAATGGCATATTCTTCCGGTTGCCGAAAAAGCATTTGTCGATGATTGCCACGATTGAGGACATGAAACCACCCTCGATCCAGATGGGTCCGTGGAAGCCTTGGCATACCTCTTTGCTATCCCCGACTCGTCTTACGCTCAAGTCAAGATGCGTTCCCCGAACGGTCCGCGTGCCTGTCCCCTTTTTCCGAATCATGCTGGTTAATAATTTTATCAATTGGCGTTGGATTTATCCAACAATCTATGGGGTAGAAGAAATAATTAAAAAAAGAGACTTCACCATAGTATGTACGTATAAGACTATTTTTTTGTCTAATGGGGAAACTACGCGCGAATCGAAATGAAGAATTAAATTCTATTTTATCATTCTTATCAACAACTGGAGTTTTTCTATCCATTAAAAGGATATAACTGAGCACGTAAAAAAAGGTTATGGTCAATCCTATAATCATTACATTTTTAAAGTTCATCGATCTATTTCATCGTGGTCCACTGCTTAGCTGCGGCATTGAAATTATCTCCGGGAGCTTCTGCGGCGCCGCCTGCCGAAGAGGGGTTTCGGGTCACATCACCGAATGTAAAACTGCAGAAAAAGGGGACAGGCACGCGGCCAAGTATTTTTCATTCATTGGGAATGGGTTTACGCGGTCTGCCCCGTGAACGCACGGTCGATTCCAGACCGTGCTTGGTTGTCAGGTCCGCGATCCATTGAGGTTGCCCTTGCGGAGTGCCGCGCGCAATACTTTGTCGCAGGGAATCCAAGCCGGCCAGGGACAGGGGCTCGTTGACGGCTTCAAGCCCGTGTTCGTCCCGGTTCCATGGCGCCAGCTTCGGTCGCGCGACCTTCACCAACCCATCGCGGATCGTGGCCTGGGACAGGCTTGACCACGGCCAGTCCTGCGACCGCGAGACAAGCTTTGCCCGCAAGGGATTGGCCTCGACGTAACGAAGGACGTTGTAAAGATAAGTTTCATCCTGAATCGGAAAGCTCTTGTAGCGGCCCTGGTAAATGTGCCCTCCTCCCAGGCTTCGGTTTTCGCGATGGACCAGCCGGACGTGGCGGTTGCAAATTCAGTAACAGCCCGCGCTGCCGCCAGAAAGGCATAAAAAGCGATGGCCATGCCGAGGGTTGGCCCGGCGGCTGCTTTTAATGCCCAGCATGAACCAATTTGGCCCCCGTCCTGCGACCGCCCGGGCGCTGTGTCTCGAAGCGCGCGGATGGAAAAGGGTCCTTTGGGTGCTTTTGATCCAACTGGTTCGCCTCGCCGATTAGGATGCGGGGCGGAATGGTTGGGTCTTCCGATTTGTTAGAGGAGAAATAGGAGAAACGGGAGCGGCCCGGGGTGCGCGAGCACGCCGGGCCGTTTTTGTTCCAGACGTGCTTTCGAATGAGACACGGCCGAGCGTCTTTAGGGTGTGTGGACATTCGGTTCTTAGTTGCGGTGGTTGATGGCCTGTTCATCCATCCTGTAGCGGCGCTTAACCCAAACAAGGTTTCGCGGTTGGCCAACGGCCCGTAGGGCCGCCCGAAAATAGCCCGGCACTTTAGTGCCGGATAGGGGTGTTATTTTGGGAAAGTCCCGTAGGGACGACAGAAAACCGCCCCGGCGGTCGCGCCACCCTGAGGCCGTTCTGTCGTCCCTGCGGGACTCTTCGTTAAGTGAGCCTTCTTTCCCAGCGCTCAAGCGCTGGGCTACTTTCGTATCGTCCCTGCGGACTCCTCTTGAAGAGCGCCGTGATTTCAATGTCCACAGAAGCTAGAGAAATGCGATCCGCGCGAGGATTTCGGTGATGAGGCCGACCAGCATAATCGCGACGAGCAGGCGCGTCGGCTGACGGCGCGAAGAGAAGCGGGCGGCGCGCCGGGCGAGATAGGCGAGCGCGGGGAGGATAAGCACGCCGCAGATCCCGACCCAAAAAAGGCCAAATTGGCGGACATCGTTCGCGTGAACGTTCAGCGGGAGCATGAAGAAAATTCTGTGAAAGCCGGGTCCATCGCCAGCGGGCGCGCCCGAACCCGTGGCAATTTCGAGCAGCACCACGGCGGCGCGGACGAGCGTGAGTTTATAGAGCAGTCCCAAACCGTCCTGGATAAAGCCGCCGATGCCGGCCCGGGTGGAGGCCTCCCGGCAAAGGACGTAACCGACGTAGGCGAGGCCGATGATGGCCCCGCCAAGATAGAGAGAAGCAAGGCACCAGGCCTGGCCCCCGTCCCAACCTTGCACCAGAAAAGACACGGAAGCGTCCGTGGGGCCAAATGGGGTTGCCGGCAATGAACCGGGTGTGACGGCAAGAATAACCAGCACACCGATGCTGATGCCGAGTCCGGAAGCAAGACTGAGCCAAATTTTGCCTGTAAACGTATCGTCCCGTCTAAAATTCCACCAGGCGATGAAGCAAAGGACCGCGAGGATGAAGGGGTAATGCACGACGCTGAGCGGGGAGATCACCGCGATGACGAACCAGGCGGCGGCGGCCTTGAACGCTTCACGGGCGAAAAAACCGGACCGGATGGTTCTGGCCGGAAGAAAGCCGAGAAAAATCGTGGCGGAGGCCACGGCAACAGCGAAAACAAGATCGAAGGGATAGGCGTCCATTGGGCTCACTTCATAAAGCCGACGGAGACTTTGGCCGAATCGCGTGATGAACGGAATTTTTTTCGCCTGGCGTACAGCGGGTCTACATGCGCCGCGCTATTTTACGCCGGAGCGGCGGAGTTCTTTATTCTACAGGAATACCCTCTCTCGCCTTCGGAAATTTGGCCATGGGGATAAAGGGGGTGAGGTCGATGTCGGGCCCGGCGCCGGAGTGGAGCACAATGCGCAGTGGCTGGACGCTTTCCAGCACAATGCATTTCGTATTCGGCCGTTCGCGGAGGATTTCCTCCATCTGTCCGGGACTGTACAAACCGACGCTCACGGGGGGCGGAATCTGGACGTAAAGCCGGTCGCGGGGCGCAGTGGCCGAATAGCCGGTGACACTCCGCACCTGGGCAAGAATCGGATAGTTGTAGGCCCCAAGCAGGGAGAAGGGAATGCGCCTCCATTTGGGGCCGATACGATGCAGGTCACCCACCGCCGCGATGCATCCATCAGGTCCGACCAGAGGACGGACCTTGTCCCAATAATCCTGGACTCCACCGGAGAGGACCAGTTCGCGATCAATCCGCATCGTATCGAACGTCGGCGCTTCCAGCAAAGGCAGGGGAAAAAGAAAAATAAACAGCCCGACAAACGTCGTGAGGCGTTGAAAACGGAGCGATCCACCCAAGGGCCGCAGGACAAGAAAAAGGTGCAGAAAAAACTGGAACTGGAGAATTTCCCGGAAGGGCCAGCGCATGGACTTGAGCAGCGGCAGCCGCAACATGATTTCGCTGACCCACACCGGACGGATGATCATGACGGCGAGCACGAGCGCGAATCCGAGGCAAAAAATTTCAAGAAAACGCCATCGCGCGCGGCTGATGAGGGCGGGAATCAGCGACCACGCGGCGGCGCACGAAACGAACGCCGAGGAATAGACAATCTGGGTCATGCCGAATCCATAGTGGAAGGGCAGCAGCGCGCTAAAAGTGCCGAGAAAATAGGAGGCGGGAAAAAGTTTCGCCGGCACGGCGAACTTGCTCATCGTGACGATGGTGAGCCCTTCCGCGCGCGGTGCGTCGGAAAACCCCTGCCAGGCTGGAATGAGCAGCGGCAAAAGGATTACGATCGCCAGGGCATAGCCGGCGAACCAGGAAAAGAGCGGCAGGAGGGAACGTCGATAAAAGGCGATTCCAACCGCGAAAAAGGAGAGGCAGATCGAGTCGCTGATCGTGACCGCGAGATGCCCGCCCAGGACGTGATGAAGCGAAAAAAGGGTCACCAGACCGAGGCCCCGGCGCCACGACGTTTGCAGGATTCCCAAGGCCAGCCAGGGCAACGCGCTGTGATCACCGAGAAAATTGAGCCAGCTCGACCCCGTGGTCAGGACGATCATGCTGTAATTGAAACTGAGCGCATAGAGCATCAGGCGCGCATCGCTCAATTTAAGGCCGAGTTCCCTCCGGAGAAACCAGGCGAGATGGACGAAGCCCGCCGTGGCCAGCATGAGGAAAAAAAACGCCACGACGTCCAAGATGAGAAAATGGGCGGGCGTATTGGCCAGCAAGGAGGCCAGCAAATAAGCCGGATGCCAGAGGAAAAAAGTACTATCATCCAGGAGGGGATAATTTCCTCCGAAAAGGTAATCGGAAATGAAGGGGGACTTCCCGGAGGCAAGACGCCGGCCGATTTCCGTGAACAGGGGATAGCCTCCGTTCAGATTGTCGTCGGTCAAAAAATAGAGGGGCCGCCAGATCTCCAGCAGGGCAAATATCAGGGCGGAAACGGCGAGGTTTTCCACGAGCAGCGTCCGCAAAGAAGCCGGCTCTTCACTCTCCTGCGTAATTTGCGGCTCGGTCACGATTGAGTAATAGAACCTATCTCAAAATTAGCCAAGGCGCGTTGCGAATCGAATTTGACCCCATCGAAACCGCCCTCCGGCTCAAACCAGGATTGCGCCGTCCCGGCGGTATTCCGCCGCCATCGACTGCAATTTTCCCGTGGCCCGCCGTTCCGCCTCCTGCGCGGCTATCGGGGTACAATTGCGGGCTTGTTTTTTGCCCGAAGGTGCAGCACATTTCCTACGTTTGGAAGGCCCCGTCACTGTCTCTTAAACTTTAACAGGAGTTCAAGCCCATGAATGACAGCAACCAAAACGCAAAGGGGTTAAGCCGGAGGGATTTCATCCGGATCGGGTCAACCGGCGCCGCGGGCCTTGCCCTGGCCGATTTGGGATCGTTGAATGTTTCCGCAGCGGATTCGACGGGCAAACTGCCCCTGCGCCGTTACGGACGCACCGGGCTGCAGATCAGCGCGCTGGTGGGCGCGTCCGACTGGAGTCCCGACGTGATCCCGATGGCGGTGGCGGCGGGGGTGAACTACTGGCACAAGGCGCACCACTGGAACGCCCAGAACATGCCGGATGCGCTCAAGAGCCAGCCGCGGGAGTCCTATTATCTCGAGGTGGTGGTGGACCGCGTGGACGGCGACAACGCGCACGGGCGCATCGACGAGGAGCAGCACTATCAATTTGTAAAGAAATGCGTGGCGGACTCGGGCGTCGGCTATTACGACGTGATGAAGTTCCACTTCGGCTACCATTCGTTGAACGAGGCGAAAACGGATTTGGGCATGGTGCGGGCCTACCAGAGGCTGAAAAACGAGGGCCTGGTGAAACACTTCGCCATTTCCCAGCATCATTACAAGAACATCGGCGGGGACATGGCCTACGAAATCCTGCCCTATGTCATGGATAATCTGCCGTACGAGGCCGCGCAGTTCTTCTATACTTACGGCGACAAGCAGGAGATCAGCGATCTCATCGCCCTGGCCAAGCAGAAGGATTTCGGCGCGATTGCGATGAAGACGATGGGCGGGGTGGGGAGGGCATCCACAGACCCCAAGTTCCAGACCATGCTGGCCGAGCCGCGGTTCAACGGGAGCACGCCCGGCGCGGCAATGGTGAAATGGCTGATGTCCAACCCGAACCTGACCGCCGCTGTCATCGCCACGAAAAACTTCGATCAGTTGCAGGAAAACCTGGGCGCCGCCCAGCAGAGCGCCCTGGTCTCCGAGGACCGGGAGACCCTCGGCCTGCTGGCGGCCTATAACAAGGGGATGACCTGCCTGTTGTGCTCCGACTGCGTCTCGCGCTGCCCGGAACACATCGCGATTGCCGATATCTTTCGCTACGAGCGGTACGCCCTCGACTACCACGAACTTTCACGGGCGCGCGCCGAGTACAAAACGCTGACCAAGAATGGTTCGGCGTGCATCGCCTGCGGAGACTGCGTGCCCGTCTGCCAGGCCGACATCAATATCGCGGCGAAGCTGAAGGACGTGCACAATCTGCTCGGATAAACTGACGGGGCCTTGCGCCGGACGCTCCCTTTCTCTTTACGTCAGGCTCATTTTATCAAGAGAGAGCTTGCGTCTATTAACGCCTCGCGTTATTATCACCCGTGATCCAGAGTTTCCGGTGTGACGAAACGAGGGAAGTTTTTGAGGGTGTCCGGCCCCGGCGTCTCCCCGGCAACTTGCTGGCCGTCATGCAAAGGAAATTGAAGATGTTGGATGCGGCGGTGAAATTAGAAGAGTTGCGCGTGCCTCCCGGCAATCGCCTGGAGGCGCTGAAAGGCGGGCGCAGAGGACAGCACAGCATCCGGGTCAACGACCAGTGCCGGGTCTGCTTCCGCTGGCAGACGGACGGCCCGCATGACGTGGCGATAGTCGATTACCATTAAGAAGAGAAAGGTCGGCCATGAAAAAAAATCTGCTTCCGTTAACCACTCCCGGCGAAGTCTTGAACGAGGAATTTTTGATTCCCCTGGGGATTTCGCAGTACCGCCTGGCCAAAGACATCGGTATTTCGGCCCGGCGCATCAACGAGATCGTTCACGGAAATCGCGCCGTTACCCCGAACACGGCGCTGCGCCTCGGCAAGTATTTCGGCGTCTCCGCCCAGTTCTGGCTGAACCTGCAAGCCCGGTATGACTTGCAGACGGCGGAGAGGTCCTCCGATTTTCTGGCGGACATTCAGCCGTACCGGGTGTTGCAAACGTCCTGCGCGGCTTAGTTGTTGGGGTCTTGATTCGGGAATGAGGCTACCTCTTGACGTCATTCTCCGTTACGACCTTCTTGATGTCTTTCAACAGGGCCAGCGAATATTCCATGATGCCGGCTTTGCGCTGGATCGATTGGGACGGATATTCCTGGAGGTTGTAGAGGTACTTTTCGACCCAGACCGTAAGCTGGTTTCTTAGCTCCGCCTTCAAGTCGGTCCAATCGGCCGCATTCCAATCCTTGACGTAAGATCGTGCCAGGTTGAGGTCGAGCTTTACCGTTGGATCGAGGTGTGAGGCCGCCAATCCCGCGTCGATGCCAAGAATAAATTCATTTCGTCTGTGGAGCTGTTCCGGGGACATGGCCAACGTTACCATAATGTCCGGGAATGCAAAAGCGGACGGGTTTTGTTTTTTAAACCGTGTCATTCCGAGCTTGTCGAGGAATCTCTCCTTATTTTGCTTCAGAAGAATCCAAAGAACAGAATGGTCAAAGATACTTCGACAATTCTTCGACAGCGCTTCGCTTGCTCAGAATGACGTTTTGCCAGCGGCGGTTTGACCGCCGGGAAAGGCTCGGGATGACAGAACACTAAACGATAATCAAATTGTACCACTGCCCGTTTTCGCGGGACATCCCCCCGGTTTCATTTTTAAGATGGGCGCGATGTTCCAGCTTGATCTCGGTTTCTGGAAGAGGGACCCGGCGCGCGTAACGACGCCGCGGGCGCAGCCAACCGAGCCGGAACCGAACGAGCCGCTGCCGTGGAAGCACGGGATCACCGTGCAGGTGGCGCGGCAGCCGAGGGCGCGGAGGTATCTATTGCGGTGGCAGGCCGACGGCACGGCCCGGCTGGTGATTCCCCGGCGCGGTTCGCGGGCCGAGGCGCTGCGTTTCCTGGAACGGAGCGAGGCGTGGCTGCTGCGGCAGCGGGCCCGCTGGCAGGCGCGCAGTCCGGCCCGGTTGCCGTGGACGGACGGCACGCGGTTCCTGTTTCGCGGCGAGGTGGCGCTTTTGCGGGTGGAGGCCGGACCTGCGGGGGTGGTGCTCCGCTTTGCCGACCAGGCGTTGCGTCTGGCCCACGCGCGTCCCGATTATCGCGCGACGGTGCACGATCATCTGCGCCGCCTGGCCGCGCGGGAGTTGCCGCCGAGGACGTCCCAACTGGCCCGGGAGCATGAAATCGAGGTGAACCGGGTGACGGTGCGGGCGCAGAAGACGCGCTGGGGTTCGTGCTCGGCGCGGGGGACGATTTCCCTGAACTGGCGGATCATCCAGGCGCCGACGTGGGTGCGGGATTATCTCATCATCCACGAGCTGATGCACCGGCGGCAGATGAACCATTCGGCGCGCTACTGGAAACTGGTGGCGGAGGCCTTTCCCGATTATCGCGCGGCGGAGCAGTGGCTGCGGAAGCATCGGATCGAGTAATTGTATACAATTCCGCTCATACCCGCGGCAAAATTAAAAACACATTCGACGACGAACGGACTTTTGCCGTATAGTTGACGCTCGGCTCCTGGCGTTAACCTTGGGCTTCAAATTCTTTGAAAGGGAATAAAAATGAAAGCGGTTACTTTTGGTGAAGTGATGTTGCGGCTGGCCTCTCCCGGCCACCTGCGCCTGTCGCAAACTTCGGTCTTGGAAATGACCTTTGGCGGCGGTGAAGCGAACGTGGCGGTCTCGCTGGCCCTGCTGGGCGATGAAGCGGCGTTTGTCACCCGCCTGCCGAAGAACGACGTGGCCGAGGCGTGCGTGCAAAGACTGCGCGGCCTGGGCGTGGACACGCGCTCGATCCTGCGCGGTGGCGAGCGGATCGGCATTTATTTTCTCGAGTCAGGCGCCTCGCAGCGGGCCTCGACGGTGACCTACGACCGCGCGCACAGCGCGATCTCGGGGATCAGTCCCGCCGACCTGAAATGGGAAACGATCCTCCAGGGGGCCGACTGGTTCCATTTCACCGGCATCACCCCGGCGCTGTCCGACCCGGCGGCGCAGGCGGCGCTGGAAGGCGCGCGCGCGGCTAAAAAGCTCGGGATGACGGTGAGCTGCGACCTCAATTTCCGCAAGAAGCTTTGGTCGCGGGAAAAAGCCGGGCAGGTGATGGGCGTGCTGATGGAGCACGTCGACATCTGCATCGCCAACGAAGAGGACGCCGAGATGGTTTTCGGGATCAAGGCCTCGGGCACGGAAGTGACCTCGGGCAAGATCGACCACGGGCGTTACGTCGAGGTGGCCACAAAACTGACCGAGCGGTTCAAGTTCAAGGGCGTGGCGATCACGCTGCGCGAGAGTTTTTCCGCCTCGCACAACGGATGGTCCGGCCTTTATTTTACCGGCGGCAAGGCCCACTTCAGCCGGCGTTACGACGTGCAGATCGTCGACCGGGTCGGCGGCGGTGATTCGTTCGCGGCGGGACTGATTTACGCGCTGGGCAAGAAGAAGGGGCCGCAGGAGGCGATCGAGTTCGCCGCGGCGGCGAGCTGCCTGAAGCATTCGATCAGCGGCGACTTCAACCTGATCAAACTTTCCGAAGTCGAGGGTCTCCTCGGTGGCGACGGCTCGGGCCGGGTGCAGCGCTAAGGCCGCCGGCCCGCAACGATTATGAAAAAAGACCAAATTATCGAGGGGCTGCTGACTCCGGGCGTCGTGGCCATCATCCGCGCGGACAACTCGGAACAACTGATCGACGCGAGCCGCGCGCTGATCGCCGGGGGCATCTCGGGCATCGAGGTGACGATGACGACGCCAAACGCGCTGAAGGTCATCGCCGACGTGCGGCAGGTTTTCGGCGACAAGGTGCTGGTGGGCGTGGGCAGCGTGCTCGACGCCAAAACCGCCGAGGCGGCCGTAGCGGCAGGCGCGGAATTCGTGGTCACGCCGGTGCAGAGGCCGGACGTGATCGCCTGGTGCAACCGGGTGGGCAAGCCGGTCTTCGCCGGTTCCTACACGCCGACCGAGGCGCAGGTGGCGACGGAACTCGGCGCCGATTTCGTGAAGATTTTCCCGGCGGACGGCCTCGGGCCGAATTACATCCGCGCGATCCGCGGGCCGCTGCCGCACCTGAAAATCGTGCCGACCGGCGGCGTCGACGTGAACACGGCGGGCGATTTCATCAAGGCGGGCTGCGTGGCCGTGGCGGCGGGGAGCAGCTTGGTGAGCAAGGAAATTCTTAAGAACCGCGACTGGAAGAAGCTGACCGATCTCGCGTCGCAATTCCTCGCGGCGGTCGCCAAGGCGCGGGGAAAGTAATGGCTTCGTCCCCGCCGCCCGTCGTTCTCGTTACCGGCTCGTCTCGCGGGCTGGGCCGGGGCGTGGCCGAAACGCTGGCATCAGCCGGTTTTTCCGTGGCGATCCATTACGCGAGCAACAAGGAAGCGGCCGAGGCCACGGCCGCCGCCTGCAAAAAACTGGCGCCGAATCCGGAACAGAAATTCGCCGTGGTGGGCGGCAATATCGGCGCGGCGGCGGACCGCCGGAGGCTCTTCGACGAGACGCTCGCGGCCTACGGCCATCTTGACGCGCTGGTGAACAACGCGGGCGTGGCGCCCCGCATTCGCGCCGACATCACCGAGGCGACGGAGGAGATTTTCGACGAGGTGATCGGGATCAACCTGAAGGGTCCTTATTTTCTCTCGCAGCTCGCGGCGCGTTACTGGCTGGCGAATCCGGGCAAGTCGCGCCTGGCCGGCGGGTACAAGCTGCTTTTCGTCACGTCGGTCTCGGCCAACACGGCCTCGGTCAACCGCGGCGAATATTGCATCTCGAAGGCGGGGCTTGGCATGGCGGTCCAGTTATGGGCGGTGCGCCTGGCCGACGCGGGCGTGCAGGTGCTGGAACTGCGCCCCGGCATCATGGCGACCGACATGACGGCCGGCGTAAAGGAAAAGTACGACAAGCTCCTGGCCGAAGGAATCGTGCCGCAGAAGCGGTGGGGCTCGCCGCAGGACGTCGGCCTCGCGGCCAAGGCGATCCTTGAGGGCCACTTCCCTTTCTCGACCGGCGACGTGATTAATATCGACGGAGGATTTCACCTGCGGAGGCTGTAGAACTCTTATCCCAAGCAGCCATGAGAGGAGGAGCCCCTGGTTGGAGATACTTCGATAGGCTCAGGATGACTCAATTTTAAAATTTTATGATCCAGATTAACCACGATCTCACCCCCGCCTCGCTGCAACCGGATATCGACCGGCTTTTCGCCGTCTCGGGCAAAAAAATCCATCGCCTGCAAAATCGTTGGAACCCGGCGCGCGGCACGCCCGTCTTCACGGTGAAGGGCGAATACACCTCGCGCGGCTGGACCGAGTGGACGCAGGGCTTCCAGTTTGGCGGGGCCATTTTCCAATACGAGGTGACCGGCGACGAGGCGTTCCTCGACATCGGGCGGCGCAACACGGTCGACCTGATGGGGTCGCACGTCACGCACATGGGCGTGCACGACCACGGCTTCAACAACATCAGCACCTACGGCAATCTCCTGCGCCTGATGAGCCGGGGACGGATCCCCTTCAACGCGTGGGAAAAGAATTTTTACGAACTGGCGCTGAAGGCCTCGGGCGCGGTGCAGGCGGCGCGCTGGACACAGCTCAATCCCGAGCTCGGTTACATTTACTCGTTCAACGGGCCTCATTCGCTTTTCGCCGACACGATCCGCTCGTTGCGCGCGCTGGCGGTGGGCCACCGGCTTCGCCACCGGCTGATGGGCGAGATGGACCGCCCGATTTCCCTGCTCGAGCGGTTGTTGCAGCACGCCGAGACAACCGCCCGCTTCGCCGTCTATTACGGCGAGGGCCGCGACACGTACGACATCCGCGGGCGCACGGCGCATGAGTCGATCTTCAACGTGAAGGACGGCGCCTACCGGTGCCCGAACAGCCAACAGGGCTACTCGCCCTTCACGACCTGGACGCGCGGGCTGGCCTGGGTCCTCTGCGGGTACGCGGAGGAACTCGAATACCTCGAGACCCTGCCGGAGAGCGAACTGGCGCCCTACGGCGGTGCTGGAAAATGGATCGCGCGTTTTCGCGGCGTGGCCGAGGCGGTCGCTGATTTCTACCTGCAATACACCCCGGTCGACGGCGTACCCTACTGGGACACCGGCGCGCCGGGCCTGGTGCATCTCGGCGATTACCTGAACCGGCCCGCCGAGCCTTACAATGAACACGAACCGGTCGACAGCAGCGCCGCGGCCATCGCCGCCCAGGGCCTGCTGCGGCTTGGAAGCTATCTCAAGCGCAATCTCGAGGGTGGGAAAGGTGCGCGCTATTACCAGGCGGGATTGACGGTGGCGCAGACGCTTTTCCGCGAGCCCTATCTCTCGACCGATCCGAACCACGAGGGGCTGCTGCTCCACTCGGTCTACCATCGCCCGAACGGTTGGGACTACGTGCCGCCGGGGCGAAAGGTACCGTGCGGCGAAGCCTCGATGTGGGGCGATTATCACGCGCGGGAATTGGCCGTCCTGCTTTACGGCGCCGCGAAGGGCGCCGGCGAAGCCCGCTTTTTTGATATTTTCTTCGAGTAATTTGAACTTAAACTGACCTTCCCATGTCCACTCCCTTCAAACTTGTCCGCGTTCCGTCACTCAAAACCGTCGCCGATTTCCGCGCGCACATCAAAAGTCTCGGCCTCGATCTCGGGCTCGACGACGAGATCCTCCAGGGCGACGCCTCGCCGCTCCGGCGCAAGGCGGTGTGGAACGGGCGCACCATCGGTAATCGCTGGGCCGTCCACCCGATGGAGGGATGGGACGGCACCGTGAGCGGCGGCGTAACCGAGCCGATGCTCCGGCGCTGGAAGCGGTTCGGCGAAAGCGGCGCGAAACTGATCTGGGGCGGGGAGGCGATGGCCGTGCGCCATGACGGCCGCGCCAACATGAACCAGTTGATCATCAACGAGGCGAACAAGGCCGGCATCGCCGAACTGCGCGAGACGCTCCTCGCCGCGCACAAGGAAAAATATGGTTCCACGGATGACCTCGTCATCGGTTTTCAACTCACCCACTCGGGCCGCTTCTGCCGACCCAACGACAAAAAGCGGTGGGAATCGCGCATCGCCTACCGGCACCCGATCCTCGACGCAAAATTCAACGTGACCAGCGACAGCCAGATCTTTACCGACGACGAGTTGAAGCGCCTGGTCGACGATTATGTCGCCGCGGCCCGGATCGCCGCCGAGATCGGCGCCGATTTCGTCGATATCAAGCATTGTCACGGCTACCTTCTTCACGAATTTCTCAGCGCCCACACGCGGCCCGGGCCGTACGGCGGCTCGTTCGAAAACCGGACGCGCCTCATGCGCGAAATCATGGCGGGCATCCGTGCGGCGGTGCCGAAACTCGGCCTCGGCGTGCGCCTGAGCGCGTTCGACCTGATCCCGTTCAAGCCCAACCCGGAACAATCGCAGCCGGGCAAGCCGGGTCCCGGCATGCCGGAGGATTTTTCGAACCTGCTGCCCTACCGGTACGCTTTCGGCGTGAATCCTCAAAATCCGCTTGAATACGATTTGACCGAGCCGAAGCTTTTTCTCCAGTTGCTCGCCGATCTCGGCATCAATCTTGTCAATCTCTCCGCGGGCAGCCCCTACTACAATCCGCACATCCAGCGGCCGGCGGCCTACCCTCCCTCCGACGGCTACCAGCCGCACGAGGACCCGCTCATCTCGGTCGTGCGCCAGATCAAGGTGGTGGCGGAACTGAAGGCCGCGTTCCCGAATCTGCTGCTCGTCGGCACAGGCTATTCCTATCTGCAGGAATATCTGCCCCATGCCGCGCAATATTATCTCCGCAACGGCCACGTCGATTTCGTCGGACTGGGCCGGATGGTGCTCTCCTATCCGCACATTCTGGCCGATGCAACCTCCGTCGGCAAATTGCTGGAACCCAAGTTGATCTGCCGCACCTTCAGCGATTGCACCACCGCGCCGCGCAACGGGCTCCGTTCGGGCTGCTATCCACTCGACGATTATTACAAGACTTTCGAGGACGCGCCCCGTTTGAAAGAAATCAAAAGCGGCAAGGCATAGCCGGAATACCCTTCGTCACCTGATTGTCGCATTATGCCACAGTCCGGAATCGGGCGGAGATTGCGGGTCGGAGTGTTTGCGCCGCCGAAGGCTGGGCTGCTTAAGCCCCATTCTAAAGACGACAAGATTGACCCTCGCAAGTTTGCATCGCTAACATGGAAGGCATGTCAACCGGCGTACCGGACTATCCCCAAGGGATAATCGTTGCCGTTGCGTCAGCTTGGAAATTCCCGTGACCGATGTTTTACCGGCGCGGCGCTCCCGTTACGGCCTGCCTCTTTAACCCCAACTCTCCCTTAATCCCATGCCCAACAAAAATAAAACCGTCTATCTCATCGCCAGCGGCGATCTTCGCCTTGCCGCCAACCAAACCTGCCAGGCCGCTCAGGCCGCGCTGGAAAAGGACCTCACCGCCGCCATCAACAAACTGGGCTACAAAGTACTGCGCGCCCATCCCTACGACCGGGCCAAGAAGCACGGTTTTATCGACAGCCAAAAATATGGCATGGAAGTTTTTCACAACATTCCCCCCGACGCTCCGCTGATCGTCGCCGAGGCGGTCTGGCAATACAGCCATCACGTTCTCTCCGGGCTGACCACGCACCGCGGTCCGATCCTCACCGTCGCCAACTGGAGCGGCACCTGGCCCGGCCTCGTCGGCATGCTCAACCTCAACGGCTCGCTGACCAAGGCGGGCGTGAAGTACCGCAGTCTCTGGAGTGAGGACTTCACCGATGAGTTTTTTCTCAAGGGCCTCCGTTCGTGGCTCAAAAAAGGGAAGGTCAAGCACGACACCTCCCACGCCAGGCCGCTGCGCAAGGTGAAGGGACCGAGCCGCGCCATAAAACTGGGCCGCGCGTTTGCCGAAAATCTCAAGCGTGACAAGGTGATCATGGGCGTTTTTGACGAGGGCTGCATGGGCATGTACAACGCGATCATCCCCGACGAACTGCTCCACCCCACCGGCGTCTTCAAGGAACGGCTCAGCCAGTCCGCGCTCTACGCGAAAACGCTGACCGTGAAGGACGAGGAGGCGCGGGCCGTTTACGACTGGCTGCTGGCCCGGGGCATGACTTTCAATCTCGGACAGAACGAGGAGACCGAACTGACTGAGGCGCAAGTCCTGCTGCAATGCAAAACCTACATCGCCGCCGTGCGAATTGCCGCCGAATTCGGCGCCGCGACGATCGGCATCCAGTACCAACAAGGCCTCAAGGACCTCCTGCCCGCTTCGGACCTCGCCGAGGGCCTCCTCAACAACGTCGAGCGCCCGCCCGTTTACGACGAACTGACCGGCAAGGAACTCTTCAAGGGCGAAGCGCTGCCCCATTTTAACGAAGTCGACGAATGCGCCGGGCTCGACGCCATCGTCACCTACAAAATCTGGCGCGAACTCGGCTACCCGCCGGAAAACACGCTGCACGACATCCGCTGGGGCCGCCACTACAAGGACAGCGAACTCGACGCCTACGTCTGGGTCTTCCTCATTTCCGGCGCGGCCCCGCCGGCCCATTTTATCGACGGCTACAAGGGCACGACGAGCGAACGCCAGCCCGCGATGTATTTCCGGCTGGGCGGCGGCACGGTCAAGGGCATCAGCAAGCCGGGCTGGATCGTCTGGAGCCGCGTCTACGTCGAGGACGACAGGCTCAAGTTCGACACCGGCCTTGGCGAGGTCGTGAAACTCCCGCAGGCCGAGACCGACGAGCGTTGGAAACTGACCACCCCGCAATGGCCGATCATGCATGCGGTGCTGCAGGGCATCTCCCGCGACCAGATGATGGCCCGTCACAAGAGCAATCACATCCATGTCGTCTACGCGCCCGGCAAGGCCGCAGCGAAAACCGCGCTCTTCGCCAAAGCCGCCGCGATGGACGAGCTGGGCCTCGACGTCGCGATCTGTGGGAAAATATGAGCCGGTCTGTGTTGAAACAAATCGTCGAAGTGGAGAAAATGCCGTCCGCCCCGACGCATAGCACAGCCAAAGGATACTAAAATTATGAACGACAATCATTACGCTTCCGCGAAGGAACAATACGCCGCGCTCGGCGTCGACACCGAGGCCGCGCTGGAAACAATGGCCCGCGTTCCCGTCTCGCTCCAGTGCTGGCAGGGCGACGACGTGGGCGGGTTCGAAAAGGACGCGGGCCCCCTCACCGGCGGTATCCAGGCCACCGGAAATTATCCGGGCAAGGCGCGCACCCCGAAGGAACTGCGACGCGATCTTGAAACCGCGCTTTCACTCATCCCCGGACGGCACCGGGTGAATCTTCACGCCTGCTACGCCGAACTCGAAGGGAAGAAAATCGAGCGCAATGCCTACACCGCCGGGCAGTTCACCGCCTGGGTCGATTGGGCGAAGGAACGCGGCCTCGGCCTCGACTTCAATCCAACCTATTTTTCGCATCCGCTTTCCGCCGACGGCTTCACCCTGTCGCATCGCGACGAGGGCGTGCGCCGCTTTTGGATCGAGCACGGCATCGCCTGCCGCCGGATCGCCGCCGATATCGGGCGCCGCCTCAGCCAGACCGTGATCACCAATTTCTGGATTCCCGACGGCTCGAAGGACGCGACGGTAAGCCGCCGCCGACACCGCGAGTGGCTCGTACAATCCCTCGACGCCGTTTTCGCCGAAAAAATCGACCCGGCTTTCAATCGCGACGCGGTCGAAAGCAAGCTCTTCGGCATCGGCTTCGAATCGTACACCGTCGGCTCGCATGAATTTTATCTCGGCTACGCCGCTTCGCGCCAAAAAATCATCTGCCTCGATGCGGGCCATTTTCATCCCACCGAAACCATCGCGGACAAAATCTCCTCGGTGCTGCTCTTCGTGCCCGAGGTGCTGCTCCACGTCAGCCGCGGCGTCCGCTGGGACAGCGACCACGTGGTCGTGCTCGACGACGCGACCCGCGCGCTGATGGAGGAAATCGTGCGCGGCGATTACCTCGGACGCGTCCACATCGGGATGGATTACTTCGACGCTAGCATCAACCGCATCGCCGCCTGGATCATCGGGGCGCGCAGCACGCAGAAGGCGCTCCTGCTCGCCCTGCTTGAGCCGCGCGAACGCCTGCGCCAGTTCGAGGACGCGGGCGATTTCTCCAGCCGTCTCGCTCTGTTCGAGGAAGCGAAGGGCCTGCCCGCCGGCGAAGTCTGGAATGAATTTTGCCGCCGCCTGGACGTCCCGGCCGGATTCTCCTGGATGGAGACGGTGAAAAAATACGAACGGGACGTTCTCTCGCTGCGTAAATGAGCGCCACTTCCTATCTTGCCGTCGATCTCGGCGCCGAGAGCGGGCGTGTCATGCTGGGCACGCTCGACCAGGGCCGCCTGACCCTCGAGGAAATCCACCGCTTTCCCAACCGCGTCGTCACCAAGGGTGAAAGCCTGTTCTGGGACCTCGCGCAGCTTGAAAAGGAAATTTTCACAGGTCTCGAAAAAGCGGCGCGGCGCGGCGAGCCGATCTCGGGCATCAGCACCGATTCATGGGGCGTTGACTACGTCCTGCTCGACGAGAGGAACACACCGGTTGCCGAGGCCCGTTGTTACCGCGATCCGCGCAACAACGCCAGCGTTGAACGGCTCTTCCGGAAAATCCCCTTCTCCGCGATTTACGCCGAGACGGGCATTCAACTGATGCCTTTCAACACGCTTTTCCAATTCGAGGCCGGTCTGCACGCCAGTCCCGAGCTTTTCAAGCAGGCCAATCATTTTCTCACCATCGCCGACTACTTCAACGCCCGCTGTTCCGGTGTGGCCGCCATCGAGCAGTCCTTCGCCAGCACCACGCAGCTTTACAATCCCCAACGCCAGGCCTGGTCCGAAAAACTGATCGCGACGCTCGGCCTTTCCCCGGCGCTTTTCCCGCGCATCGTGCCGAGCGGCACCGTTCTCGGTCCGGTGACCGGCCCGCTTCGGGAACAGGCAGCGCTGGCAGAGGCAAAGGTCGTCGCCACCTGCTCGCACGACACCGGCGCGGCGGTCGCGGCGGTGCCGGCGCAGAGCGGCCGTCCGTGGGCCTACCTCAGTTCGGGTACCTGGTCGCTCCTCGGCGCGGAACTCGCGTCCCCGATCATGACCGACGCGGCCCGCGAGGCCGGGTTCACCAACGAAGTGGGACTCGGCGGAAAGATCCGGTTCCTGAAAAACATCGCCGGACTCTGGCTCGTCCAAGAATGCCGCCGCGACTGGGAAGCCGCCGGACTGAAATACTCCTACGACGATTTGACCCGTCTCGCCGTTGAAAACGGGCCGGCCGCGGCGCATCTTTCACTCGGCGATCCCCGCTTTGTCTCGACCGGCGGCATGCCGGAAAAAATCGCCGCGCACTGCCGGGAAAAGAGCCTGCCCGTTCCAACCGCGCCGGGCCAGTTTGTCCGCACCATTCTGGAAAGCCTCGCCCTTTGCTATGCCGACAAGCTGGCTGTGCTGGAAAGTCTTACCGGCGAGAAAATCGAGACGCTGCACATCGTCGGCGGTGGCACGCGCAACGACCTGCTGAACCAGCTCACCGCCAACGCGGTGAAGCGGAAAGTTGTGACCGGCCCGGTCGAAGCGACGGCCATCGGCAACATCCTTATTCAGGCGCTTGCGCTTGGTCATCTCGGTTCGACCGCGCATTTGCGCCGTGTTGTCGAGACCTCCTTCCCCACCCAAACCTTTTATCCTGTATCATAATCCCACCCCCACATTGTAATCGCAACCCCGCACGCTTATGAAATCCACCAATTTTTCGTTCGTCAATTATCTTTGGGACGACGCGCATGCCGCGAAGCTCGATCCGGTTGCACGCCTTATTTACCGCTCCAATCTGCTCGGCTCCGATCAGCGCATCACCAATACCGGCGGCGGCAACACCTCGGCCAAGATTGAGGAGGCCGATCCGCTCACCGGCCAGCCGGTCACGGTGCTCTGGGTCAAGGGCTCGGGTGGTGATCTTCGCACCTCAAAGCGGGAGAATTTTTCCTCGCTCTACCAAGACAAGCTCCTCGCCTTGCAGGACCGCTACGCGGCCGCAAAGGAACGTGGCCCGAAAACCGCCATCGAGGACGCCATGGTGGAAATGTACCTGCACGCCACATTTAATCTGAACCCGCGGCCACCGTCCATTGACACGCCGCTCCACAGTTTCATTCCCGCCAAGCATGTCGATCACACTCATCCCAATGCGGCCATTGCCATTGCCGCGGTGAAAAATTCGAAAGAACTCACGAAGAAAATCTACGGCGACGAGGTGATCTGGACGCCGTGGCAGCGCCCCGGCTTTGATCTCGGCCTGCAACTCCAAAAAATCTGCCGTGAAAATCCGAAGGCAAAAGGCATCATCCTTGGTCAACATGGTCTGATCAACTGGGCTGACGACGACAAGGCCTGCTACGAATTGAGCCTCACCCTGATCGAAAAGGCAGCCCGTTACCTCGACGCGCACGAGAAGGGAGCCAAAACCTTCGGCGGCGCGAAATTCGAACCACTGCCCGAGGCCGAACGCCGCGTCACGCTGGCGAAGCTGCTACCGTGGCTGCGCGGCCGTGTCAGCCAGAAGCGCCGCTTCATCGGCACCTGGCAGGACGACGAGGCGACGCTCACCTTCGTCAACAGCGCGCATGCGCCGCGCCTGGCCGAGCTTGGGACCTCCTGTCCCGACCACTTCCTGCGCACCAAAATCGAGCCTCTTTACGTCGATTGGAATCCGCAAAGCGAAAAGTTCGACGCTTTGAAGAAGAAACTCGATGCCAGCCTGGAACATTACCGCAAGGACTACGCCGCCTATTACGAGAAGCACAAGCACGCCGACTCACCGGCGATCCGGGACGCGAACCCGACGGTGGTGCTCGTGCCCGGCCTCGGTCTCATCGCCTGGGGCAAGGACAAGAGCGAGTCGCGGGTTACGGCAGAATTTTACGGCTGCGCCATCCAGGTGATGCGTGGCGCCGAGGCGGTCGACAGTTACGCCGCGCTGCCTCTGCAAGAAGCCTTCGACATCGAGTACTGGCTGCTGGAAGAGGCGAAACTCAAGCGCATGCCCGCGGAGAAGGAACTGGCACGGCAGATTATCGCCGTGGTTGGGGCGGGGAGCGGCATCGGGCGCGAGGTCGCGCTGCGCCTCGTCAAAGAAGGTGCGCATGTCGTCGCCATCGATCTCAACCTCGCGGGCGTCGAAGCGACGGCGAAGGAAATCACGGACAAGCACGGACTCGGCATCGGCGTGGCGGGCAGCGGAATTTCCGGCTGCGGTCCGGCAATTGCCGTCTCCGCCGACGTGACGAAGCGTGAAAACATCCGCGACGCGCTGGAGCAGACCGTTCTTGCCTATGGTGGCATCGATTCGATTGCGGTCACCGCCGGTTATACTTGTCCACCCGACAAGGCGGGTAACATCCCCGACGAAAAATGGGCGCTCACCTATGCCATCAACGTGACCGGCGCCTACCTTGTCGCCGACGAAGCGCGTGCTCTCTGGACCGAGCAGGGCTTGCGCGGGAGTCTCGTCCTGACCACCAGCGCGAACGCGGTCGTGGCCAAGAAAGGAATGCTCGCCTACGACACGAGCAAGGCGGCGGCGAACCATCTCGTCCGCGAACTGGCGATCGAACTGGCGCCGCTGATCCGGGTCAACGGCGTCGCGCCCGCCACGGTCATCCAGGGCAGCTCGATGTTTCCGCGCGACCGGGTCATCGCCTCGCTGGCCAAGTACCAGATTCCCTTCAAGGACGACGAACCGACCGAGAGCCTGACGGCCAAGCTCGCCCAGTTCTATGCCAACCGCACGCTGACCAAAAGCGCCATCACGCCCGCCGACCAGTCCGAGGCGATCTTTCTCCTGCTGTCCAACCGGCTGAGCAAGACCACCGGGCAGGTCATCACCGTCGACGGCGGCCTCCACGAGGCCTTTTTAAGGTGAAAGTCTCGCTCTTCATTCCCTGCTTCGTGGACCAGTTTTATCCGCAGGTCGGGGTGAGCATGGCGCAGGTGCTCGAACGGCTGGGCTGCGAGGTCGATTACCCGCCCGGTCAGACCTGCTGCGGCCAGCCGCCGTTCAACTCCGGCTACTGGAACGAGGCGCGCGCGGTGGCCGGGCATTCGTTGAAGACGTTTGCCAAAAGCGAAATCATCGTCAGCGCGTCAGGTTCGTGCGGCACGATGATGAAGGTCTTTTATCCCGAACTTTTCAAGGACACGGAACAGGAATTCGAAGCGCGGAAAATCGCGCCGAAGGTCCACGAATTCTCGGAGTTCCTGGTCAACATTCTCGGGGTACGCGACGTCGGGGCGAAGTTTTCCGGGACGGCGACGTTCCACGACGGTTGCCACGGCCTGCGCGAACTCGGCATCAAGCGGGAACCCCGCGAATTGCTGAAGCATGTCCGGGGACTTGAGCTGGTCGAAATGGCGGAGGCCGAAACCTGTTGCGGGTTCGGCGGCACGTTCTCGGTCAAATTTCCCTCCATCTCGACCGCCATGGGCGAGGTCAAATGCGACTCGATCGCGGAGACCCGGGCGGAGTATGTCATTTCAAACGATTCGAGTTGCCTGATGCAAATCCAGGGTCTGCTCGACCGCCGGGGTCAGAAGGCCCGATGCCTCCACCTCGCCGAAATTCTCGCCCAGACATGACCGCTTACGCGCGCGAATTCAAAAGGATGGCGGCCCGCTACACCTCGGACCTGCGCCATCGCGGCCTGATTCAACGCGCGCTCAAGGGCTACGAAACGAAGCGGGACGAGTACAAGGGCCGCTACCAGAACTGGAGCGAAGCGCGGCAGGCGGCGTCGGAAATCAAATGGGAGGCAATCAACCATCTCGACCGCCATCTCGCGGAATTCATCACCAAGATCGAGGCGCGCGGCACGCGCGTTTTTGTCGCCGGGACCGGCGCGCAGGCCCGCGATTACATCGTCGGCGTCGCGAAACAAAATCGGGTGCGCTCGATCATCAAGTCGAAGAGCATGACCGCGGAGGAGATCGGCCTGAACGAGGCCCTGGAGCACGCGGGCTGCACCGTCTTCGAGTCGGACCTCGGGGAATTCATCGTGCAGTTGCGGCGCGAGAAGCCGTACCACCTGGTTTTTCCGGCGATGCACCTGACCCGCGATGAGATCAGCCGGCTCTTTCACGACGAGCTCGGTTCCGAGCCGACCGACAGTCCTGAGGAGTTGACCATGATCGCCCGGCGCGTCATGCGCAAAAATTATTGCGCCGCGGACATGGGCATCAGCGGCGCCAACTTCGCCGTCGCCGAGACCGGCATGATTTCGATCACCGAGAACGAGGGCAACGCCCGCCTGAGCACGTCGCTGCCGAAGATCCACATCGCACTTGTCGGCATCGAAAAAATCGTGCCGCGCCTCGAAGACCTCGCGCTTTTTCTGCCCATGCTCGCCACCGCGGGCGCGGGCCAGCCGCTCACCTGCTACAACACGCTCTACGGCGGGCCGCGCCAGCCGGGCGAATGCGACGGCCCGGAGCAGTTCCACGTCGTCCTGCTCGACAACCGGCGCACCGAACTCCTGGCCGACCCCGAACAGCGCGACGCGCTCCACTGCATCCGCTGCGGCGCCTGCCTCAACGTCTGTCCAATCTTCAGGAATGTCGGCGGGCACGCCTACGGCACGACGTACCAGGGCCCGATCGGTTCGGTGATCACGCCCCATCTGCGCGGCCTCCAGGACTGGAAACATCTTTCCGCCTCCTCTTCACTCTGCGGGGCCTGCACCGAGGCGTGCCCCGTTGGCATTGATCTTCACCATCACCTCCTCCAGAACCGGCGCAACGCGGCGCGGGAGAGGCCGTCCCTGTCCGAAAAAATTCTCTATGCCGGTTTCGTCTTTATCATGCGCCACCCGGTGCTTTACCGTCTTTCGACCCGGCTCGCCCCGGTTTTCTTTCCGCTACACCGGTTGGTCAAGGGCACGTTTTTCGATCCGCTACGCGCCTGGACCCAGACGCGCGATCTGCCGGTGCCGGCACGTCAGAGTTTTCACGCTTACTGGAACGACAAAATGTCGAATCGAAAGGCCCGCCATGGCGGCAACTGACCAGCGCAACGAGGTCTTCGCCCGCATCCGCGAGGCGCTTCGCGTCCCTGCGCCGCATCGCCATGCCGCGCCTGCGCACGATGCCGCTCCGGCGCCCAACGACGGCCCGCCCGCCTCCGATGCTTTCCGGGCGTGGCTTCCCGCCGTGGGTCCGAGTTTGAACGATCAACTGGTCATGTTCGCGTTCAATTGCAACCAGCTCCGCACCGAGCTGCGTACCCTCGCCTCCCTTGACGAAGCCGCCGCGCAACTCGCGCTTCTCGCCCGTGAAAACAACTGGCGGCAAATCGCCTCGCATCGGCATCCGCTGGTTCTGCCCTTGGCGGAGAAGCTTGCCCTGCCCACGCTGCTGACCGACGACGGCTACGCGATTCCCGATCTCGAGCGCTGCCATGCCGCGATCACCGGCTGCGATGCGCTCGTGGCGCAGACCGGCAGCATCCTGGTCAGCAGCGGCAGCGCCGGAGGCCGCGCCCTTTCGGTCCTGCCACCCCATCATGTGGTCATCGCGCAGCGGAGCCAGTTGGTGCCCGATCTGGCTGCGGCTCTGGCCTTGGCGCGGGAGCGTTACGCGCCGAACTGGCCGAGTTTTCTCTCCTTCATCACCGGCCCGAGCCGCACCGGCGACATCGAGCGCATCCTGGTTCTCGGCGCGCACGGGCCGAAGCAACTGACAGTGCTGATTGTGCCGTAACGGAGGTCCGTCGCCCGGCGATTGACGGCGGTCCAACTGACGCGTTCTTGCGTTAGGGCCGGTTTGCAACCTACAATCAGCTTCTTAACTTATGGGCGCGTCTCCCGACACTTTTCTCGTTCGCCTGGCCTATGGCCGCGGTCACCTCCCTGTTGCCCTGCCTGTCGGTCGAACGGACGTGATGGAACCTCTTTTCCAACCGGGCCTGCGCGATGAGCGGGCCGGGATGGAGCAGGCTTTGGCTTCGCCCATCGGCACGCGGCCCCTCGTGGAATGGCTCAAGCCGGGCTCGCGAATTTGCATCGTTTTTAACGACATCACCCGCGCCACGCCCAACGAGCGGATCATTCCATGGATTTTGGAGACACTGGCCTGCGCGGGCGTGAAGGACGGCCAGATTACGCTTTTAAACGCAACCGGCACGCATCGTGGAAACACGCCGGCCGAACTGGAGACGATGTTGACGAAAGCGGTCGTGGATCGTTACCGGGTCATCAATCACGACTGCCATGACGACGCCTCGCTGGCTACCGTCGGCAGAATGCGCAGCGGCAAGCCGGCGCGACTTAACCGCCATTTGGTTGAGGCCGATGTCCGGATCATCACCGGCTTTATCGAGCCCCATTTCTTTGCCGGATTTAGTGGAGGCATCAAGGGCATCATGCCGGGAGTGGGCGGGCTTGACTCGATTGTGGAAAATCACGGCGCGAAAAACATCGGGGATGCCCGCGCCACGTTTGGCATCACCGAAGGCAACCCGCTGTGGGAAGAATTGCGCGATATCGCGCTGAGCGTCGGCGACAGCTTTCTGATCAACGTCGCCCTCAATGAATCCCGGGCGATCACCGGCATTTTTGCCGGGCATATAATTGAAGCGCACCGGGCCGGAATCGCTTTCGTCCGCGCCTCGGCCATGCGGAAAGTGGACAAGCCCTATCCCATCGTCATCACGACCAACAGCGGTTATCCGCTCGACCTGAACCTTTACCAGGGCGTGAAAGGGATGCAGGCCGCCGCCCAGATTATCGAGCCGGGGGGGCTGATCATCCTGGCCGCCGAGTGCTGCGAGGGCCTGCCGGCGAAAAGCCCTCACGAAAAACTGCTCTTTTCCGCCTCCACCGGCGAGGAATTGCTGGGTCGTATTTGCTCGGAAGGCTTTTCCTGGCCGGAACAATGGGCGGCCCACATCCAGACGCTGATTCAAAAGAAGGCGGAGGTGCTGCTCCATAGCTCCATGCCCGATGAAATCGTTCGCCGCGCCCATTTGGTTCCGTGCCACGACATTGCCCAGGCGGTCAAGGAACGGCTGGCCAAACTGGGGCCGGACGCCCGCGTGGCGGCGCTGCCCCAAGGCCCCCTCACGCTTCCCTACCTGGCATGAAGGACCGTCTCGATATCGAGCAAACGGACGATCTGATCGATTACCTTCGCAGTCGGGGGCTTTTCAAAAAGGAAGAAAATTGTTCCGCCGTGGTCTTGCGGGGGGGCGTCTCCAACAAAACCGTCCTGGTGAAGGGACAAACGCGGAGCATGGTGGTCAAACAAGCCCTGGAAAAATTGCGCGTGTCCACCGACTGGCATGCCGATCCCGCGCGCATCGAGCGCGAAGCGATTGGATTGAGGCTCCTGGAGCGGTTGGCGCCGGCGGGGGCAATCACCCCGCTTGTTTTCGAGGATGCCTCCCTCTTTCTTCTGGGCATGGAAGCGGTGCCCGATCCGCACGAAAATTGGAAAACGGTGTTGTTGCGCAGCGAGATCGCCGACGATGCCATCCATCAATTCGGCGCGCTTCTCGGCCGGATTCATTTTCAGGGAACGAAGCTCAACCGGGAAGCCCTTCGCTTGATTCGGGATCGCCGCTTTTTCAAGGAATTACGAATCGATCCCTATTACCGTTTCACGGCCGGTAATAATCCGGACGTCGCGGAATTTTATGCTCGGCTCATCAGCGACATGAAGGGCGCGTCCCTGACGGTGGTGCACGGGGATTTCAGTCCCAAGAATATCCTGGTCCATCAAGGCCGCCTCGTCCTGCTTGATCACGAGGTGATTCACCTGGGCGATCCGACCTTTGACCTTGGCTTTGCGTTGACCCATCTGATTTCCAAGGCGAACCACCTTCGATCAAGCCGGAAGTTATTTCTCCAGGCGGCGGGAAGTTTTTGGAAATCCTACGTGGGAGAAGCCGGGTCATTGGCCGCCGAAAAGAATTTTGAATCCCGCGCGTGTCGCCAGGCGTTGGCGTGCCTGCTTGCCCGGATTGACGGCCGCTCACCGCTCGAATATCTGACTCCGGAAGAACGAGTCGCCCAAAAACAGGCCGCCCTTGAACTCATGCAAAAACCGCCGGTACATATCAACGATTTAATCCATGAGTTCGGTTCCCGTTTATAAAAAGGCATTTCATGTTTACCGTTGAAAAAGTCAGCGCCCTTGAAATCCTTGACAGCCGGGGCCGCCCCACGGTCAAGGCCACCTGTATTTTGAGGGATGGGACGGTCGCCTCGGCTTCCGTTCCTTCCGGCGCATCCACCGGCACCGCGGAAGCCATCGAGCTTCGCGACGGCGACCCGAAGCGCTATCAAGGCCTGGGCTGCCGCAAGGCCGTGGCGAACATCAATGGCGAAATCGATCAAGCCCTGAGAGGCCGCACCTTTCGCTCCCAGGAAGAGCTCGATCTGATCATCAGGGATTTGGATGGCACCGAGAACAAATCGCGCCTCGGGGCCAACGCGCAATTGGCCGTTTCTCTCGCCTTCGCGCGGGCCTGCGCCCATGCCCGGCAGGTCCCTCTTTACCGGCACTTTGCCGACATCATGGAGCAGCCGCTGCGCACCCTTCCGCGGCCCACGATCAATCTCTTCAGCGGCGGCAAGCACGCCGGCGAGCTTTGCCCCCTCCAGGATCTTTTGATCGTGCCCGCATCCGCGACCACAATGGACCAGGCGCTGGCGGACACGTTTGCGGTCTATCAATCCGCGGCCAAATTGATCGCAAAAAAATACGGCATGCGCGCGCTCAGCGCCGATGAGGGCGGGCTGGCCCCGGTTTTCCCCAATCCGGAGGCGATGTTTGCGGACGCGGTTGAAGCGATCCAACAGGCCGGACTGCGTCCGGGCGAAGACGTGGCCCTGGCGGTTGATGTCGCCTCCAGTCATTTCCATACGAAGGCCGGCTATCAATTGGGCGAACGCCTGCTCGACGGTCCGGCGATGATCGGGCAGTTGGCCCAGTGGGCGAAACGCTATCCGCTGGTCAGCCTCGAAGACGGATTGTCCGAGGATGATTGGGACCACTGGCCGAAATTGCGCGAAACGCTTTCCGGCAAAGTCCGCGTGGTTGGCGACGATCTTCTCTGCACCAACCCGAAACGCATCCGGAAAGCGGTCGAGCTTGGCGCGGTGGACACCCTTCTGCTCAAGGTCAACCAGATCGGCAGCTTGAGCGAGGCGAAGCAGGCCTGTCTATTGGCGAGAAGCGCCGGTTGGCAGGTCACGATCAGCGCGCGCAGCGGTGAAACCGAAGACAACTGGCTCGCCGACCTGGCCGTCGGTTGGGCGGGCGATCAAATCAAGGTGGGATCGATCACCCAGTCCGAGCGGCTGAGCAAATACAACCGGCTGCTGGAGATCGAAGCCGAGACCCGTCTCCCCATGGTCGCATGGCCTTTGTCGGCTGGGGTTCCCAAATAGATTGCCGCACGCTGATGAAGGTGACAAGTCGCAGACTGATTTTCTCTTGCTCATCGAGTCGGAGCGGAAGAACATGCCTCTAGTGAAAGCGATTATTTTGGCTCTCGCTCTTCTTGCTGTTGGAACACGCGCAGTTCAAGCCGTGCCAACCTACGAGATGTTTCTGATCGACCCGCTGTGTGACACTGTCAAAATAATCTACACTGATCATGGTGATTTGGAGAACGTCGAAGTTGCCCTTTCTAAGTCGAGAGCCTCTAGTCTGTTCGCCTTCTCGCAACGTAATCTCGGAAAGCGCGCGATGCTTGGTCTGCTACAACGCAACAAGAACTGTAAAGAAGGAGCGCTCTGTTCTACTTTCATCGAAGTGAAAGCACCCATACGTGACGGCGTACTCCATTTCACCGTGGGCAATCCCTATCCCCATCACCGGACAGGCACAGGTGGCATCCTCATCGCCCAGTAAAGGCGATAACTGCGACCAGAAACGCGATCAAAGACGTAGGCAGGCCGACAGGCCACCTACTCCATCACATAGAGATGGAACCCGCCGTAGATGGCGGAGCGGTCTTCCTGGAGGAGGGCCTTGGAAAGGGCTTCCTTGTAATCGAACTTGGCCTTGAGATCGGGCGGCAGGGCGGTCTCGACCGGCGAGGTGGTGGCGGCGGTGCGAAAGACGATGCGTGAGCCGGGCTTGCCGACGCGGGCAATTTCGGTCCACATCTCGGCGATCTGCTCGGGGCGCATCCAGTCCTGCGAGTCGAGGAAGACGAAGCGGTCGAGCGACTTGTCGGGCTGCGAGCGCATGTACTCGATCAGCGTGACGTTCTTGACCGAGACGCGGTCGAGGTTGTCGCGCAGGGTCTGGAAATTTTCCTCCTTGAGGTACTCGGGCATGGCGCGGCGGGCGGCGCGGTCGTAGCCGCGGCTGAAGGCCTGCCAGCCGAAATAATTCTCCGAGATGGGGAAGTCGCAGGCGAGGCGCTTGACCCGCTCGCGGTACATGGCGACGAGGCCGCCCTCGGTCTCGGTCTCCATGGCGCTGAACTGCTGCGGCGGGATGCCGAGGGAATAGAGCATGACGGGCATTTTGCCGGTGGCGCGGACGAACCAGTTGTCGAAGAACGGGGCGATGTTTTGCTCGAAAATCTCCTCCTGTTCCTTGCGGCTGGAGGCGGAGAGAAGGCGGGAGGGGTCCCACTTGCAGACGCGCGCAATGGTGTGCAGGAACCGGATGAAGTAGCCCATCTTGGCGTAGTCGTAGAAATTCTTGGTGAAATATTTGATCCGCGGGCCAAAGAAGAGCATCCGGATCCAGCCTCCCTTTTCCCAGAAGGCGCGGGTGTTCTCGTCGAGGTGCCCGGCGAGGTGGGTGAAGTAGTTGTAGCGGTTGAGTTCGTCATCGGCACAGCCGAAGAAGAGAAAGAAGTCCTCGTAGCTGGGCAGATACTGGATGGCGGCGAGCTTGAGCCGGAGCAGACAGAGGTGGCTGCGGTTGAGATCGACGGCCTGGATGTGGGCGGGCTTGTGGATGAGGTAATTCAGGACGTTGCAGCCGCCGGAGGAAATGGTGAGCATGCGGCTCTCGGGCGTGAGAGCGAGGGCCTTGAGATCGACGCGCGGGTCCTCCCAAATCTGGTTGTAAACGAAACTATTGAACCAAAAGGTAAACAGCCGCTCCGACATGCCCTTGGGACTGAGAGGATGGTTGTGATGAACCGCTCCTTCCAGGTACCTTGCGGTGGGCGAATTCATGGTTTCGGGAGCTGGAGGGGGAATTTGGGGAGAAGGCGGTTTTGGCGATCCTAAGCCCTGCGCGATTGAGGACAAGCCCCATCTGATTCAGGCGTTTTAAGTAGCGGTGGGACAAGGCGTTGAAACCGCCTTTTTCCTCACCTCTTGTCAAGGGGGACGACTTTTTTGCCGACCGGGAAGCCGACATACTCGCTGCTCGGACGAAATATCTTGTTGTCCTTGAGCTGCTCGATGATGTGACCGGTCCAGCCCGACATGCGGGCGATGGCAAAGATGGGGGTGAAGAGGTCCGTGGGAATGCCCAGGCTGTAGTAGACCGTGGCGGAGTAGAAATCGACGTTGGCGTTGAGGTTCTTTTCTTTTTTAACGATGGCGGCGATGCGATCGCTCATCTCAACCCATTTGGTTTCGCCCAACTCCTGGGAAAGCTTGACCGCCATGGCCTTGAGATGGGGCGCGCGCGGGTCGAGCACCTTGTAGACGGCGTGGCCCATGCCCATGATCTTTTCCTTTTTGGCGAGCTTGGCGCGGACCCAGGCGTCGACCTTGTCGGGGCTGCCGATTGCCTCGAGCATGTGGATGACCGCCTCGTTGGCGCCGCCGTGCAGCGGGCCTTTCAACGTGCCGATGGCGGTGGTGACTGCCGAGTAGATGTCGGAGAGCGTGGCGATGGTGACCAGCGCGGAGAAGGTGGAGGCATTGAAACCGTGGTCGGCGTGGAGGACATAGGCGAGGTCGAGGGTCTTGACCGCCTCGGGGCCGGGCGTTTCGCCGTTGATCAGGTAAAGAAAATGGGCGGCCTCGTCGAGATCGGTGCGGATGGGCGGGAGCGACTTGCCCTGCCGGGCGCGATGGTAATAGGCGATGATGATGCCAACCTTGGCCGTCAGCGAAATGGCCCGGGGCAGCAGAATCTCGGGAGGCTGCGGGCCGATCGGCGCGTGGTCGTACAGGCCGAGCATCGAGATGCCCGTGCGCAGGACGTCCATGACGTTGGCATCCCTTGGCGCATTGGCCAGGAAGTCGACGACCGGGGGCGGGAGTTCGCGCGCGGCGCGGAGGTCGGCCTTGAATTTTTCGAGCTGGGCCTTGTTGGGCAGTTCGTCGTGCCAGAGAAGATAGACCACTTCCTCGTAGCTGACCTTGCCCGCCAGTTCGTTAATGTCGTAGCCGGCGTATATTAGAATGCCTTCTTCACCCAGGACATCGCTGAGACGGGTGCTGGCGGCGACTATCCCCTTGAGGCCGGGCGAGGTAACGGACATGTTACTCAATTAACAAGCCGCGTGCCACATTGCCACCCAAAAAGGTAAAAATGTGCTTATTATTCGAAATTATGGCCCTATCAACCTGACTCATACTCTTCGGCACGTGCAACCTTTTCTCGTGAAAAAAGCGAGTCATTGGAAACCGGCCTGCTCTTTGACGAGGCCATGCGCCAGCTGTATGACCAGAAAAATTAGAGAGCTGCATGGCCCGCATGTTGGCGCTGGCATCACGGCTACTACCGGCATCCGTAAGTGATCGGCCAGGGGCCCGGCGTCACTCGACCGTCTAATTTCGGGAAAATCGAGGCTTCTTAGTTGGATAGGACGACCGTTTGCAACTTGTCCGACGTCTTTCTCACGGTGAGGTCGCCGTAAAAATGGAGCGGAGCTGGATCGACAAACTTGGTGATCCGCATCTCAATCCGATAGCCGTCGCCGGCGGGCTCAAGCGTGCCGGTGCCTTCGTTCGCAAAACTGTCCTTAAAGGTAAAATTGAGAATGCCCCGGCTGTTAACGCGGCCCAGTCCCTTGCCCTCGGGCTTCGCGCCCGGATCGTTCAGAACCGCGGCAAAAAAGGCGATTTTGACCCGGGATCCGCTCTGGCTCAGATCCAGGGTGAAGACCCGATCGGGGTGGTTGTCGACCAACTCATAGTGACCAGCATAATTGACCGGGCCGGTGGACGCGTAGGCCGACACTGGCAGCATCCCAGCCAGAACAACAATGAGGATTCGCTTGGTCACGCATCTTAAGACGCAACCAATCGCCAAGGGGTTACATCCCCTGACGCCCTTGTAATCCTTAGAAGCCGCCGGTGGCGGCAGGCCATCATTTCATCCGGTCGAAATTCTTCTGGAGAATCTGCCAGTCTTTCAGGCCGGCCACTTTGCTTTGATAGGATTTATTGATCTCGGCTTCCTTCGCGTTCTTGGTCGGCTTGCTGACCTTGTAAAAAATCCCGAAACTGCCGGGGAACGGTTCGCCCGCGAGCTTGTAAGCCGCAAGTTCGTCCGTCACGTCGTGCGTTTTGGGAACCTCGTTGAACACACCGCCCTTGCGCGGATTACTGGCATCGAACGCGCCATCATAAAATTCGACGCACTCGCTCAAACACGCGAGGACGCTGAACCCGTCGTGGTCCATCGCGGCTTCCATCATTTGCAAAACGTGGTTCGGATTGGTGTGCGTCGTGCGCGCGACGAACGTGGCCCCGGCGGAGATCGCCTGCTTCATGGGGTTGATCGGGTAATCCATCGCGCCCCACTGGTCGGTCTTGCTCTTGAAGCCGAGCGGCGACGTGGGCGAGGTCTGCTTCTTGGTCAGGCCATAAACCCAGTTGTCCATCACGCAATAGGTCATTTTGATATTCTTGCGCGCCGTGTGGTTGAAATGATTTCCGCCGATGGAAAAGGCGTCACCATCGCCGCCAAAGACAAAGACGTGCAGGTCGGGCCGCGAGAGGGAAATGCCGCTGGCAAACGGCAGCGCGCGGCCGTGCAGATAATGCGCGCCGTGGGCCTGCACAAAATAGGGGAACCGACTGGAGCAGCCGATGCCCGCGACGGTCGTGATTTTTTCGTGCCAGATCTTGCGCTTCTCGATCAGCTTGAAGTAAAGCGCGAGCACGGCAAAATCGCCGCAGCCGTGACACCACGTCGGATGGTCGGCGGCGACTTCTTTTTTGGTCAGGCCCTTGCGTTCCACCGGGGCGGGCGGGTTGACGGCAAGGTTGCCTGTCGGATTCTCGATCAAAGTTTGGCTCATGCGATGGGTGGTTGGTTAAAATCAGTTCTGACGCGATCCGGCGGACACGCCGGCCTGGGTGCGTTCGAGGATTTCCTTCGCCCTCCAGGTCAAACCGTCGGTCTTGTTGGTGCCCTGGATTTTCGGATCGCAAAAGCGGGCGCGTAAGATGGCGGCGAGCTGCCCGTAGCCGTAAAGCCCCTCGTCGTTCATCTCGACAACGAGAATGCGGTTGAAGCCGGAAAAAATGTCCTTGAGGCCGGGCGGCAGCGGATTGAGATGCCTGATATGGACCGAGGAAACACTATCACCGGCGGCGCGAGCGCGGTCCACGGCCTCCTTGATCGGGCCTTCCGTCGAGCCCCAGCCGACGAGCAGAATGTTGCCTTCCGGTGGACCGTAAATTTTCGGCACGGGCAGGGTCGCGGCCAGCGCCTGCAATTTCTTGCGGCGTTTAGCCGTCATCTGCATGTGCAGTTTCGGCGAACCGGTCGGATGGCCGAGTTCGTCGTGTTCGAGGCCGGTGACCACCGGGTATTTGCCGCTGTCGATTTTTGTGCCGGGCGCAAGGTGGGTCGTGATGCCGTCGACCTTGGACAGGTCGTAGGGCTTGTGGTCGGCGACGGGAGCGAGATTGGGTGAAATGTCCTGGCAGATTTTTTCCAGGTTCGGCTCCGTGAACGCCTCGATGCGCGTGGCGATGCCCTGGTCGGTAAGCAGAACGACCGGCACGCTGTATTTGCGCGCGATGTTGACGGCCTCAATCGCCATATAAAAACAATCTTCCACATTCGCGGGCGCGATGACGACGCGCGGAGAATCGCCGTGACCGCCGTTGATGGTGATGTTCAGGTCCGACTGCTCGATATTGGTCGGCATTCCGGTCGAAGGCCCGCCCCGTTGCACATCCACGAGGACAAGGGGCATTTCCGCCATCACCGCCCAGCCCAGCGCCTCGGTCTTGAGCGAAATTCCGGGACCGCTCGAACCGGTGACCGCGACACGACCGGCGTAACTTGCGCCAATCGCCATGGAAATGGCGGCGATTTCATCCTCGGTCTGCACAAAGGTACCGCCGTATTTGGGAAGTTCGCGCCGCAACAGTTCCATGATGTCCGACCACGGCGTGATCGGATAACCCGCGCCGAACCGCACGCCGGCGGCGATAAGGCCGTAGCCGAGCGCCTCATTGCCGTTCATCACAACCTGGTGGCCGTCTTTTTTCTGGCTGTCTACGAACTTGAAGGTTTCAACAATGTTGCCGGGCGAGTGCGAATAGCCGGCATGAAACGCCGCCAGCGCGTTGTTCAGGATGCTCGGGTCTTTGCCGGTAAAACGTTCCCCAAGGAGTTTTTCCAGCTTCGGGACGTTCAGGTCGAACATTTTCGCGATAAGGCCGAGCGCGTAAATGTTTTTGCCCTTGTCCTTGGCCGTACCACCGATGGTTTCAACGGTCAGCGAAGAAATGGGGACCCCAACGTGATGATATTCGCCCTGCCGTTCGGGCTTTGGCTGCACATGGTCGGAATCGTACATCACGATGCCGCCTTTTTTCAGCGAATGAAGATGGTCTTCATAGCTGTGTTGGTAAAAGGCCAGCAGCACGTCCGCCTCGTCACCGGAACTCAAGACTTCGCCGCTGCCGATGCGAACCTGAAAAATAGACGCCCCGCCGGAAATCGTGGAAGGAATCGTCATGAACGTCATGACTTCCTGCTCGCTGCGCCCAGCCAGACGCGCAAGAAAACCACCGATGGCCTGAATGCCATCCTGCGAATTGCCCGCAATGCGGATCACCACTTCGTTGATGGAAGAAAC
>JAJSLI010000124.1 GCA_021272315.1 Methylacidiphilales bacterium
GTGGAAAGCCGGCGCAAGACCACGTCGACCCGTTCGACCCCGGCAATGGTTTTGAGATAAAGCCGGCTGTCCAGCACCACAAGGTCGTTCCCCTGCACAATCGAAACGCCCATCTGCCGCGCCAGCGCCGCGTGGTCGAGATAATGATGGTCGCTGCTGCCCTCAGCCAGCAATACCCCGCGCGGAGAGCCTTCCTTGCTCCGCGCCAGCTCCTGCATCACGTCGAGCACCTGCGCGGCGAAATCTTCGATGGGTAAAACCTCCACCCCGTCGAAGAGCCGCGGCGCCACCTGCCGCAGTATCTGCCGCTTTTTCAACGCGTAACTCGCGCCTTCCGCCACGCCGAGATGATCTTCGACCACCAGCCACTGCCCGCGTATGTCCTGCTGCAGGTCGAACGCGGTCAGTTGGAGGTAGCTCGCTGTCACACCCGGCAGCCGTGCGCAGCCCCGGTGAAAATTCGGGTCGCCGTAAACGATTTCATACGGCACCACTTCCGCCTTTAAAATTTCCTGTCCGCTGTAAATGTCGCGCAGGAAAAGGTTCCAGGCCCGCACCCGTTGCAGCAGCCCCGCCTCGATCCGCGCCCACTCGTCGCCGTCGATCACCAGCGGCATCAGGTCGAATCCGCCTCCTGCGCGCCGATCCGGCCAACCGACTTCACGGGAACCCGGGTACGTGCCGTCCTCCTCGCTCAATTCGTCCGCGAGTGAAAAGATACGGTCGAGCTGTTCCGGCGACAAAGCCCCCAGAGCCTGCTGGACTTGCGCCGCCACTGCCTGCGAATTGGGGACCAGTCCCAGCGACTGGGTCTGCGTCTGGGAACCCGTTTGGGATCCACCCGAGGATGAGAACGTAGTGGCTGGCATGCGGAAAGAAGTTGCCTCAGCCGACATTCTCGCGCAAGGCCGGAGAGTCTTGCGGCAAAAGTGAAATGGGTGACACCATCCCGATCCTCAAGGGGTCACGGCGAAAACTTTTTTTCCGCGCGTTCCAGCCGGCTGAGCACCCGCGTTCGGCCCAGCACTTCCAGCAGATGGTAGAGACTCGGCCCGACCGGACGGCCCGACACGGCCAGACGCGCCGGATGCACCAGCGCGCCGACTTTCTGTCCGCTCACTGCGGCCAGCGCCTTGAATTCCTTTTCCAACTCCGCGGCGGTGAAGTTTTTGTCATCGAGTCCGGCCAGCCGCTCGCGCAGCTTGCCGATGTTGGCCAGACCTTCCGGCGTGAATACTTTTTTCGCCGCTTCCGGGTCGAACTCGAAGTCGTCGTGGAAGAAGCAGCGCATCCAGTCGGGCAATTCACGACCGAGCTTGATTTTCTCCTTCACAATCGAGAGCGCCGCGCGGAAATAGACCGGGTCGACGTCGTCGCCGATCACGCCATGCCGCCGCAGGATCGATAGCGCCAGCGGCTCGATCGATTCGATGGTCGCGGCGCGGAAATATTCGCCGTTGATCCAAAAGAGCTTGTCGATGTCGAACCGCGCGTTGGCCCGGTTGACCTGGGGGAGGTCGAACTTCGCCACCACTTCTTCGATCGGCAGCACTTCGCGGTTGTCCTTCGGCGACCAGCCGAGCAGGCAGAGATAATTTCGCACCGCCTCGGGCAGGTAACCCTGCTCAAGGTAGCCCTGGATCGACGAGCCTTCGTCCCGCTTGCTCATTTTCGAACCGTTCGGGTTCAGGATCAGCGGGATGTGGGCGTAGCGCGGCGGTTTTGCGCCGAACGCCTCGATCAGCGCCAGGTGCTTGTGCGTGTTGGAAAGATGGTCCTCGCCGCGGATGACGTGCGTCACGTCCATCTCGAGATCGTCGACCACGTTGACGAGATGGAACACCGGCGAGCCGTCCTTGCGCTGGATGACGAGGTCGGGCTCGTTCGTCCGGTCGAACTGGATGTCGCCGCAAATCAGATCGGGCACCGTGATCGGCGTCTTGGGCGTTTTGAACTTGATCGCGCCGTCCGACTCGTAGGCCTTCCCTTCCGAGAGCAGTTTGTCGACGTAGCGGCGGTAAATTTCGCCCCGCTGGCTCTGGGAATAAGGCCCCTTCTCTCCCTTCACGCTGCCGTCCGGCTGTGGGCCTTCGTCCCAGTCAAGCCCCAGCCAGCGCAGCGACTCAAAAATCACCCCGACGTATTCCGGCTTGTTGCGCGCCGCGTCGGTGTCCTCGATCCGCAGGATGAACGTGCCGCCGGTGTGCCGGGCATAGAGCCAGTTGAAAAGCGCGGTGCGGGCGCTGCCAATGTGAAACATCCCCGTCGGCGACGGGGCAAAACGGACGCGAACGGATTCCATCCCGTCTACTCTAGGGCTTCTTCACAACCTAGGGCAAGGCTGGGTAGTGGCTCAGTTTCGTTGACAGCAAAGTGGCAAGGGAGCAATTTCAGCACGTTAAAGATAGTCAACCACTGCAACAATGAGATCGTTCAAAAGAATCGGGTTAACCGGGCTATCCATTGGGATCATCCTGAACTTGGTTGCGTTGTATATCTTCCAGAGGCCATCGGCGGAGTTTTTCTCAACCCTGTGGTGGAATGCCTGGTTTCCAAATTACCTTGTTTGGTTGGTATTTGTCCTTATTGGCTTTGCCAGTTGCAAGCGCGCCTAGCGGCAACGTCACCGTTATTCTTGAGGCGATCAGCCTCAACGGTCCCACCTTGCGAGCACCGCCGCCCAATACCAATCCAGACGTACCCATAAGGTGGATATCAACAGCATCCTGTAGTAAGCTTGTTCATGAAAAGCAGAGTCGTTCTCATTGCCGTCGGTTTGTTTCTCTTTTTCGTTCCCGCTGCATGGGCGCACGTTCCCCATGTCTGGTCGGTCACCAGTCCGGATCACGGCCAGACCTTTGCCTACGGCTCTGAATCGCACCGCGCCTGGTCCTCGCGCGGGAAGACCCCGCATCTGCTTCTTTACCTCGACTACACGAACGATCCCTACGTTAACGAAGACTACCCCCGCCTTCAGGACTCCTTCAGTTTTGACTTCCCCAACGTGAAGCTCCAGTCCGACGGACGCACCTTTGCTTATCATGCGCCCGATGGTCGTGTCCTTCCCGTGGCCCGCAGGAGTCCCGGCTTTCTCGGCTTCGAGGAGATCAAGCTTCTGCCCAACAGCGAGCTCATCATTGAAAAGCCCCACGGCTACCTCACCCTGACGCTGCTGATCGAGGGCTAGCTCAGCATTCCACCTCCTGTTTCCTGAATGTTAGATAGGATTAATACGATTAATAAGATTGGGTAAGACAGACCGAACGGATGGGTACTCTATTTCTGTTTTCATGTTAAAAATCCCGTTAATTCCATCCTAAGTTCAGTTCATCCCGTGCCCAAAACGCCCGCAGGGCTTGGTTGTCTCAAGGATGACAGGTTTTTTTAGTAGGGTTTCAATAAACTACCCTGTTCTCTACCTCATCTGGGGGTTAAATGTAAGTGTCAATATGACGCTCTACGCAATTCGATAAAATCCCGCATAGGGTCATAATGACTCTTATTTGAGAGTGGATTAAAAACATAATGAATTTATAATAAGCAACTTGCGAATTGTGAATAACTCGGCATTGCGCATGCAGTGAGGAATTGAAAGAAAGGATATATCTATGAAACTCATACGTTATCAAAACTCACCCCTCTATCAACCTGCCGACAGCTTCATCGGACTGCGTGATGAAATGGACCGTCTCTTCGACGTCGCTTTCCCCACGTTCAGTTCCCTGCAGCGCGACGGCGGATTCTTTGGCGATTGGCAAGGCGAATTCCCCATTGACCTTTATCAAGACAAGGAGGCCTATGTCGTACGCGCCGAACTGCCCGGCTTCCGCAAGGAAGACCTCAGCGTCGAAGTCGCCGACGGCATTCTGACGGTCACCGGCCACCAAAAGACCGAGACCGGCAAAAAGGAAAAGGACGCCAATGGGGCCACGCAGGAACGCCGCGTCAGCCGCTCCATCACCCTGCCTGAGCATGTCAGCGCGGAGAAGATCCAGGCCGCCTACGAAAACGGCGTTCTCACCGTCACGCTTCCGAAGCTCGAGGAAGTGAAACCCAAGCAAATCGCCATCGAGGTCAAGTAACCCGCTGAACCCCAGAAAGGAAATACACTTATGAGCCTCTTGTCCAAGAAAGACCCTCAAACCGCAGTCCAAACCGCTCCGCGCCGGACCGTGATTCCGCGTTATGACGTCAGCGAAACCGCCGACGCCTTTACCATCACGGCCTGGCTGCCCGGCGTCGAACGTTCCGCGATTGAAACCACCGTTGACGGCGAAGTCCTCACCGTCTCCGGCCGCCGCGCCTGGGCCGTCCCGGAGTCGTGGACTCCCGTTTACCGGGAAATCCCACAGGCCGATTTCCGGCTCGCGCTCGGGCTCGATCATCGCGTCAACCGCGAGGCCATCGGCGCCGCGTACAGCCAGGGCGTCCTGACCCTGACGGTCCCGAAGGCTGAAGCGGTCAAACCGCGTCGCATCGAAATCAAGGGCTGATCCGGAAGTCCTCCAGCCATCGGATCACCCGCGAGAAGGAGGCGCCCGGTCGCAAGGCCGGGCGCTTTTTTTGCGGGATCGCGGCTTTTTCGGCCCGGATCGTCAAACGCATGCCTCGATCTTTCCTCCTATTTTTCCGATTTCAAAAAATCGAATATCCCGAGGGTCTGAACAAATTTCATTTTCCTCACCCGTTGATCTGCTAACCTTCCCCGGTGCGTCTCCATCCTGTTGTCCTGTTTCTCCTCCTCGGCCTCTGCCCTGCGGCGGCCCAAACTCCGCCGCCTTCCACCAACGCGTCGTCCGGGACCCCGGTGGTCACCCCGGCGGAACTCGCCAGCGCCGAGGGTAAGGACAAAGCCAACTTGCCCGCCGCCATTCCGGGAGGCGTCAATGTCCACTGGTACGGTCACGGCTTTGTCTATCTCACTTCTTCCGTCGGTGTTCGCGCGGCCATCGACCCCTTTGGTCCCGATACCGTCCATTACACATTTCCGACCCACCTCGTGGCCGACTTCGTTCTCGTCAGCCACGAAGCCGAGGACCACGCCGACTCCGACCTGATTTTTGGCAACCCCCTCATTTTTCGCAGCGTCACCGCCGTCGGACTTAACCGCGCCAACGGCATTCCCTTCCACGGCATCGCGCTTCAGCCCGACCCCTCGAGCGGCGGCGGCGCCAACACGGCCTTTACCATCACCTTCGACGGCATCACCTTCTGCTACCTCGGCCAGATCACCCAGCCGCTTCAAGCCGAGGAGATACAGGAAATCGGCCACGCCGACGTTGTCTTTTTACCCGTCGGCCTCCCCTGGCTCACCGTTCCCGAGTTTGACCAGATTGTCCGCGATATCGGCGCGTCCCTTATCATCCCCATCAACTACAAGACTCCCTACTCCGGCGATCTCAACCTCAGGTCTCTCGACGACTATCTCCAGGGCACAAAATTCCGCATTCATCGAATCGATTCCGAAGAAGTCCTCATCACCCGGGCCTCTCTCCCCGCCACGCCGACCATCTGCGTGATGAAGTCGCCGACGCAATGAAAATTCTCCTCATCGGTTCCGGCGGGCGCGAGCATGCCCTGGCTTGGCGCCTTTGCCAGGACGATCCCCAGATCCGGCTCTTCACCGCGCCCGGCAACGCCGGCACCGCCCGGCTCGGTACGAACCTGCCGATCAGCACGACCGATCTTGCCGCCCTTTCCGGCTGGGCCGTGACGGAAAAGCCTGACCTCACCATCGTCGGGCCCGAAGCCCCCCTCTGCGCCGGAGTCGTCGACCGCTTTGAAAAAGCCGGTCTTCCCATTTTTGGTCCCAACGCCGCCGCCGCCCGGCTTGAAGGCAGCAAAGTCTTCACCAAAAACTTTCTTCTCAAGCACAACCTTCCCACTGCTCCCGGCGCCGGGTTCTCCGATTCCACGGAGGCTCTCGCCTACAGCCGCAGTCATCCTGCCTATCCGCAGGTTATCAAGGCCGACGGCCTCGCCGCGGGCAAAGGCGTCATCATCGCGCAGACGGCCCATGAAGCCGAACAAGCCATCCACGACATCATGGAGCGCCGCGTTTTTGGCGACGCCGGACGCGAGCTTTTGATCGAGGAATTTCTCCCGGGCCGCGAAATGTCCGTCCACGTTCTCACCGACGGCCATTCCCACGTCATGCTGCCGATTGCGCAGGACCACAAACGCCTCGGCGACGGCGACACCGGCCTCAACACCGGCGGCATGGGCGCTTACGCCCCCGCGCCGTTTGCGACGGGCGAACTCCAGGCCCAAATCTCCCGCGAAATCGTCGAACCGGTCCTGGCCGCTTTTCTCAAGGAGGGTCTCGACTTTCGAGGCATCCTCTACATTGGCCTTATCTGGACGAAGCAGGGGCCCCGCATTCTCGAGTTCAATGTCCGCGGCG
>JAJSLI010000003.1 GCA_021272315.1 Methylacidiphilales bacterium
ACTGGCACGTCATCTCGATCACTGGCAACGACCAGACCCAGATTGACGCGGCGCTCAAGGAAGCCCAGGCCACCAAAGGCCAGCCAACCATCATCATCGGCAAGACCGTGATCGGCAAGGGCTCGCCCAAGCTCCAAGGCACGCCGAAGGCCCACTCCGACGCCTTCGGAGCCGAGGACGTCGCCGCCACCAAGCGCAATCTCAACTGGCCCGAGGACGCGCACTTCCTCGTCCCGCAGCGGGTGAAGGATTTCTTCGCCGAAAAACGCAAGCAGTGGGCGAAGGAAGAGGCCGACTGGAACGAGCTTTTCGCCGCCTATGCCACCAAGGACCCTGAGAAGGCCCAACTCTGGAACGATTTTCTGGCCAAAAAACTTCCCGCCAATCTCGAATCGCTTCTGCCCAAGTTCGGCCCGGAAAAGGCCGTGGCCACACGCAACGCGGGCGGCGAAATCCTCAAGGTCCTCTTCGGCGCGGTGCCGAATCTCATCGGCGGTTCGGCCGACCTGGCGCCCTCAACCAAGACCTGGATCAAGGAATTCGGCTCCTTCGAGAAGGGCAACTACGGCGGGCGCAATCTCCACTTCGGCATCCGCGAGCACGGCATGGGCGCCATCTGCGCCGGCCTCGCCTACTACGGCGGCCTGATTCCGTTCGGCTCGACCTTCTTCGTCTTCACCGACTACATGCGCCCGCCAATCCGGCTCGCCTCGCTCAGCGGCATCCAGACGATCTACGTCTTCACCCACGATTCGATTTTTGTCGGAGAGGACGGCCCGACCCACGAACCGGTCGAGCACCTGGCCACGTTGCGGGCCATCCCCGGCGTGCTGGTGCTGCGTCCCGGCGACGCCAACGAGACCGGTTACGCCTGGCTGTCGGCGCTCGAGCACAAGCACCAGCCCAGCGCGATCATGCTCACGCGCCAAAACCTCCCCGTCTTTGACCGCACAAAGACCGCTCCCGCTTCCGACACGCTCAAGGGCGGCTACACGCTCTGGGAATCGAAACCGGGTGCGACGCCCGAGATCATTCTCATCGGCACCGGCTCCGAACTCGCGCTGGCTTACGACGCGGCGCAGAAGCTGGGCGCCGATGGCAAAGCCGTCCGGGTCGTTTCACTCCCGAGCTGGGAACTTTTCGAGGCGCAACCGCAATCGTACCGCGACGGCGTGCTGCCGCCGGCGGTGACGAAACGGGTCGCCGTCGAGGCGGGCATCCGGCTGGGCTGGGAACGCTACACCGGCGACAAGGGCGTTTTTGTTGGCGTGAACAAATTCGGTGCGTCGGCGCCTTACGAGCGGCTGGCCAAGGAGTACGGTCTCACCTCCGATCACGTCCTCGAAGCGGCCAAGAGCCTTCTCTGAACGTGAGCGCGGAGATTTCCTGGGTCCTCGAGGTGGAAATCCTGCCCGGACAACTCGAAAATTTTCGCGCCATGGCCAAAGAGCTTATCGCCTCGGCCCGGACGGAACCCGGCACCCTCGCTTACGAGTGGCATCTCAACGACGCAGGAACACTCTGCCACATTTTCCGAGAGATACCGCGATTCCGCCGCGCTTGTGACCCATGTCCAGGGATTTGGCCGGGTGGCGGATCGCTTTCTGCAAGCCTGCCGCCCGGTACGGTTTAGCGTCTATGGAACGCCCAGCGAAGAAGCAAAAGCGGCCCTGGCCGACTTTCAACCGATCTACTATTCCTCCCTCGGCGGATTCAGTCGTTAACGCCTGATTGCCGCCGCGCACAGCCTACTCTAAAACTCAAAACGTCTGCTCCTTGTCCTTGAAGAGGAGATTGAAGCTGGTCAGCGACCCGTACGACTTTGTGATGTAATGCTGCAATTCCACCCGCTCAGCGTCGTTGAGCTTGGGATGGGCGTTGATCTTCTGCTCCAGCACGCGGAGATTGTCGCGCACCATGACGATCTTGTGAAAAAAGACATCGAGATCGATTTCCTTGGCGGTCAGGGAGGGATCGTTGGGATGGATTACCACGCGGCCGCCGACCCAGCGCGGCGCAAGTTGAGGGGCGAGATCATCCCGGTCCACCTTGAGATTCAGCTTGTCGATGGTCGCATCGACGACCTCGGCAATGAGATCGCGCAGCGGTGTTTCCAGCCCTTCGAGTTTGGCCAGAGGCTCGGCCGGCTTCAATTCCCCAACCAAGTCCTCGGTCAGTGTCTTGCGCCCGTCATTGAAAAGGATCTCGGCGGTTTTTTCCGTCACCAGTTTCACATCGCCCAGGCCATATTGCGGATGGAGCACCTGCAAGCCGGGCCGTAAATCGACAAGTTTCATTCCCGCAAGTTAGGGTGTACTTTCAAATAGGACAAGGCCCTGCCGGTACAGCGTCCAACATTATTTCCCGCCATCCATAGCAATAACCTTTCAGGGCGAAGCGTTACTGCCGTGCGCAGCACCTACATCTGCTCGACGACGTTGATACCGAGAAGATTCAACCCCTGCGCGAGGGTGCGGGCGGTGAGATCACAAAGAACCAGCCGCGAATTGCGAACCGCCTCGTCGGGAATCAGGACCGGGCAGGCCTCGTAAAACTTGTGGAAGACTGTCGCCAACTCGAAGAGATAGAGGCAGAGGTAATGGGGACGGTATTCCCCGGCAGCCAGCAAAAGCGAGTCGGCAAAATCGAGCAGCTTGCGGCCCAACTCCAGTTCCACCCGCTCCGAGAGAAAAATGGCCGGGCGCGACGGTTCAAGTTTCGCCAGCGCCTGGACTTTCAGAAAAGCGTCCTTCACGGTCTGCTCCCCGGCCTTGCGGAAGATGGCCCTGACCCGGACGTAGGCGTTTTGGAGATAGGGCGCGGTGTTGCCGTCGAAGGCGAGCAGCTTCTCCCAGTTGAAAACGTAATCGAGGTTCCGGTTCTGCGCGAGATCGGCATATTTGAGCGCGCCGAGACCGACGATGCGCGCAAGGCTTGCCTGCTCGGAATTGGAGAGTTCGGGCCGCTTCTCCACGATGATCTTTCCGGCCCGTTCCTCGGCCTCGGCCAGGAGCGCCTTGAGCTTCACGTCGCCGCCGTCGCGCGTCTTGATCGGCTTTTTGTCGGGGCCGAGGATGGTGCCGAACCAGACGTGCTCCAGCTTCATCCCGTCATAACCCCAGCGGCGGGCGGCGTCGAAAATCTGCCGGAAATGCATCTGCTGGCGGCCATCGACGACGTAAATCACCCGTTCGGCCCGGAAATGCTCGTGCCGGTAACGGAGGGTGGCGAGGTCGGTCGCCGCGTAGTTGAAACCTCCGTCCGATTTGCGGATGAGCAGCGGGTTGTCACGGAATCCCGAGGCCGATTCCTTGTCGGAAACGAGGAACGGGTCGTCCTTGGGTGGGAGTTTGCCCTCGGAGAAAATGGCGATGGCTCCCTCGCTTTCGCGCGCAATTCCGCGCCGGACCAAATCGTTGACCACGCCGGGCAGCAGATCGTTGTAAAAGCTCTCGCCGAGCGTGTGATCGAAGTGGACGCCAAGCCGCTGGTAGATCTGTTCCAGCGCATCGAGCGAATACTTGAGAAATTGTGCCCAGAGCTCGCGGCTTTTCGGGTCGCCCTGCTGGAGCAAAACCAGCTCGCGCTTGGCCGCCTCGCGAACGCTTTCATCGGCCTTCGCCTTCGCTTGGATTTTACGGTAAATCGTCTCGAGATGGCCAAAGGGGTCCTGCTTCAGCTTCTCCGGGTCTCCCTCGCGCTTGTAACCGAAGAGAATCATGCCGAAGCCGGTGCCCCAGTCGCCGATATGATTGTCGGCAATGACCTTGTGGCCGAGAAAGCAGTAGAGGCGGGCCAGGGCGTCGCCAAGAATGGTGCTCCGGAGGTGCCCGACATGCATTTCCTTGGCGATGTTCGGCGCGCTGTAATCGATGACCAGCGTTTCGGGCTTCTCCACGACCGGAATGCCGAGACGTTCGTCGATCCAGCGCCGGCCGATCTGTTGCGCAATGTATTCGGTCTTGAGTTGAAAATTAATAAAGCCGGGCCCGGCGATCTCAGGCGGTTTGGCGATGTCGTTCCACGCGATAGTTTCAACCAGTTTTTCGGCGAGTTCACGCGGGTTGGTCTGGGACTGCTTGCCCTGGACAAGCGCAACATTGGTCTGAAAATCGCCATGGCGCGGGTCGGGGCAGGGCCGCACGTAAGGACCCGATGGTACAGGCGAGAACAATTTGGCAACGGCCTGCGCGACGCGAGCTTCCATTTCCTGGCGGGGGGTGTTCATGGCGGGTCTATTGAAAACAACACCCTAGGGTGCAGTCACAAGTAACAGCAAGGCCGTTCGTTTACGCATTTCCACGGGTCTGCCACATCTTCCAAAGCCACGTCACGCCTTGGACGACTTCTCTCCCGGCAAAGGCGTAGCTTTGGACGATCCGCTGCAAAAAAATCCGTCCCGAGCCGGGAAAATCGTGGGTGAGAATGGCGAGTAGGAAAAGGATCAGGACGAAGTTCATCAGCGCAATGACCACGCCGGAAAAGACAATGCCCTCGCCGGTAAGATCGGTTTGGCGCGGATGGAGCATGCTGACCGTGAAGGTCATGTGGAAGCACCAGAAAAAACCCAGGCCGAAATAAAGGACCGGCTGCCAGTCGCGCAGCGGGTGATAGAAATCAACCGTCAGCCAGAGGGAGATCCAGATGAGCGCGTAGATCGGGACAAAGTAGGGCGAGAGGGCGATCCACCAACTGACCTTGTCGGTCAGGATATGGCCCCCCTTTGACGTGACCTTGAAGGCGCTGACCTTGCCCCCGGCGAGCATGGAAGCCAGGGCGTGGGTAAATTCGTGGCCGAGGACGTAGAGCCACATCGCGCGTGGCAGCAAAATGAAAATGAGCAACCAGACCACGAAACCGGCGGCCAAACTGAGGACCCACGACTCGCTCCATTGCCCCTTGGGCACAAGATCGATAAAGGTCCAGATTTCCGAAGCGACGAACGGAATAAGGGCCAGGGCGATGAGAAACTTGAGGAATTTCGCGAACATCGGTAACCGAGATCAAGGTAGGCTCCAACCGAAGGCCGAGTCAATCAAGGCTGAATCTCGTCAACGAGCAACCGTGGCCGCTCCTCTTCATCAGAGCAGATCGACCGGATCGACATCAAGCGTGACGCGGATGTCGTCGGGCCAGGCCCGATTCATGAAAATGGGGCGCAGGCGGGGCGTGACGGCGACGATGCGCCGCGTCCGCAGGAAAGCCTGGAAGCGGTAGCGCCCCTCGATGCGGGCGATAGGCGCCGGCGCGGGCCCGGTGATTTCGGTTTCGGGCAGGCCCAGCCGCTCCATTTCCCGGACAAGTTGGTCGAGAACAAAGAGCGTCTTTCCCTCGTTGCGCCCGCGCGCGGTGACGAGGATGAACCGCTCGTAGGGCGGGTAGTGGAGGCTGCGGCGGAACTCGAGTTCCTGCTCGACGAAGCCGGCGTAGTCGTGATGCCGCGCAAACTGGATGGAGGGATGAAAGGGCACGCGCGTCTGGACGTAGACTTCGCCCCGGACCTGGCCGCGTCCGCTGCGCCCTGAGACCTGCATCAGCAACTGGAAGACCCGTTCGCTGGCGCGGAAGTCGGGTATCTGGAGCGCGAGATCGGCGTTGATGACGCCGACGCAGGTGACACGCGGAAAATCGAGTCCCTTGGCGATCATCTGCGTACCCACGAGAAGATCGATTTTCCCGACGGCGAAATCGCCGAGCGTTTTCGAGTAGGCGTCCTTGCCCCGCATGCTGTCGGAATCCATGCGCGCGAGCCGGGCCTTGGGAAAGGCTTCGACGAGGGCCTGCTCGACTTTCTCAGTGCCGCTGCCACCGTACTTGTAGGGCGCATGGCCGCACTGGGGACAGGCGTGCGGCACGCCAGCGGCGAAATCGCAGAGATGGCAGCGCAAACGGGCCGCCCCGCGATGAAACGTGAGCGCGACGCTGCAATTCGGGCACATTTCGACATGGCCGCATTGCGGACACTGGAGCGATGAGGCGTAACCGCGCCGATTGAGAAAGATGATGGCCTGTTCCTGACGATCAAGCCGGGTCTGGATGGCCTCGATCAATTGAGGCGCAACCAGCACGGGCGCCGCGCCTTTTTTGGCGGAAGCGCGGATGTCGAGAATATGCATGACGGGCATCTGGCCCTCCTCGACCCGGGCGCACACTTCCGCCAGGCGGTATTTGCCCTCCTTCGCATGGTGGTACGATTCGAGCGAGGGCGTAGCCGAGCCGAGCACAACGACAATGCGCTCGAGGTGGCCACGCATGACGGCGACGTCGCGGGCGTGGTAATGGGGCGGCTCCTCCTGCTTGTAGGAGTGTTCGTGCTCCTCGTCGACGACGATGATGCCGAGATCGGCCAGGGGCGCAAAAACGGCGGAGCGCGCGCCGATGACGATCCGCGCGCGACCGGAGCGGATCTGCTGCCATTGGTCGTGGCGCTCGCCGGAGGAGAGATGGCTGTGCAGGACGGCAACGCCGGTTTTTTGGCCGATGAAGCGGGCGCGGAAACGCTCGACCGTCTGCGGCGTCAGCGCGATTTCGGGCACGAGAACGAGCGCGCTTTTACCGAGGGAAAGGACATGGGCGATGGCCTGGAGATAGATTTCGGTCTTGCCGCTGCCGGTGACGCCGTGAAGCAGGACAACGCGCGGCTTTTCAGCAGCGATCTCCTCCCGGACCAGGACCAGCGCGGCTTTTTGCTCCGCATTCATCTCGTGCGGCGCCGATTCGGCCACGGGCATGTCGAGAAACGGATCGCGCTCCTGCGTCCGGGGCTGGATCGAAACGAGGTTGCGCTCGGCGAGACCGCGCCAGGCCGCCGGGCTGCCGGCCTCGCTCAAATCGGCCAGCCAGCCGGGACCGCTTTTTTGGAGATGTTCCCACGCGGCGCGCTGGGCGGGCGATTTCCGAAGGGCAAGGATGGCCTCTTCAGGCAGCGTGGCGGCGAGGGGCTCGATCCAGAGGCGCTGCTTGAAGGCGGCGTCGGCATGGCGGACGGCCTTGGGCAAAACGCTCATCAGGGCGACGGTCAACGGCGAGCAGTAATAGTTGGCCATCCATTGCGCCAACTCGATCAGGCTCGCCGGCAGAAAGGAACCGGAGCCGAGCACGTCCAAAACCGGCTTGAGCTTGCCGGTGAAGGGTTCAGCGGGAAAATCGACGACGAACCCGACGATCTCGCGCGACTTGAAGGGGACGCGGACCTTGGCGCCAAGGATGACCTGCGCGTCAAGCCTTTCGGGTACCTCGTAATCAAACGCACGATCGAGGGAAACCTCGGGAACAACTCGTGCAATGCGGGCCATGAGACCGAAGTCTAACCAACGCGCGGCACAGCGGCGATATCTTGTTGAAAATCACCCCGAAGATCACGGCCACACCGGCGGCGACTACTGGGCCCAGTTGTCGATCCAGCTATTGGTCGCGTAGACACTGTGCCCGGCAACGACTGTGTTCGACGTGACCCCGGCCGTGGACCACAAGTCGAAAAAACCGGAGCCGTTGTAGGGCACATCGTTATTGGCGCCACCTCCGGTATTATACCCGTAGGAAAAACCAAAGGGGTCCTGAACGTAGGTACCGCCGGCAGCGCTTGTACCGTTGAGATTGCCCAATTGGGAGCCCTTGAATTGGAAATAGACCTTATTGCCCACCGGTGCTTGAGTAAAATTGGTCTGTCCCGAGAGCGCTTGATAGAGGTTCGTGGAAGATTCTTGGAAACTTCCACCGGCAACGCTGGGGTCAATCAGCGTCACACCGTAGTTGCTGCTCGTTCCCATGTCGTAGGACGGATAGGCGCCGTTGTCGGTTTTGTAGCCTTCCAGCGCGCTGGACATGCCCTGGATCTCGGCCGTCGTGCGTGCGCGCGCCCCTGCCGCCATCACGGCCGACCCGGCCCAGAGAATGAGAGCGGCCAGGATCGCTATAATGGCGATGACCGTCAGCATCTCGATCAAAGTAAAGGAACTGGGCCTAACCTGGCGTCGGAAGATGATCATTTCCATCCCTCGGATTTGGCTAGGGGGAGTGGACAAACCAATTGACGTTCGTCGAGTTCGACGAGTTGCAATTGGCCCAGACATAGACCCCTCCCGTCATCTGGTTGGTCGTCATCGAACCCGGGCTGAAAATGAGAACATTGCTCAATATGCCCGAGTAAGTAGGGTCCATGCTGATATTAAAATAGGAAGGTGTAGTGGGAGCAATGGGATTGAGGGGGATGCCATTGGCATCAATGCTCGACCGGTTGAGCGAAAGGTAGGCAATGGACCGGGTGTTGGGCACAGACGGGGTGTAGGTGGAGGGAGCTTGGGTGGGGTTATAGGGATTGAGGTTGCCGCAGAGAGCATAAATAAGGGGACCCCAGTTCTGTTCATCGGTGCTGCCCGCAGTAGCATTCGTGCCGAAATTGACCTGCGTGGTGGGGGCAGGGTTCGTCGAAAACGGATAAACGCTATAGTCGTTGTAATAAGCCATGCAGGCCGTCTGAATCTGGCTGGCCATGGTTTGCGCCTTGGCGCGGAGCGCCGCCTTGAGCGCGCTGTTTCCGGCAACAAGAAGAACCGAAGCCAAAATACCGATGATACCTATGACAACCAACAACTCCACCAAGGTGAAACTTAAGCACCGTCTGTCTCGAAAATGTCGCTTCATGGGCAATCCTGAAAAAAATTAATGGGGTTACGCCTAAGTGTAAAATAACTCACTACCGACTCCCTGACCAGAGGTTTTCAACAAAATTTGTTACGTTTGGGGATTCAAACTGCTTTTGACTTAATCAAGTTCCTTTTCGAGCCGCTCCGCCACCCATTGTTTCAACATGCTTTGGTAATTGAGGTAACGCTGGCGGGCGAGCCGTTTGAGGCGGGAAAGCATGCGGGGGTCCATGCGCAGTGTAATCGTGGTCGACTCGTTGGTATTGGTGCTGACCAGGGAACTTTGCATGAGGCCGGGGCTGAGTTGGTGGGTCTCCCAAAACTGCGCCTCTTCGGCCAAGTTGGCAAAGAAGGGAATGTTTTCCAGATCGGTGACGACGGCGAGGCTCATGGCAGTTTATTGGTATTCGCGGATCTTGCGTTCGTAAAAATTATTTTCCTCGTCCGTCATCGGGCGGGCGGAGACGACCCGGACGATTTTCCCCGTCGAGGTATAAACGGCAAAAATGCCCTTGCCGCTGCTGCTGCACCCCAGGCTGATGAAGCGGTTCTGGGACGCGAACCGGTTGGCGTCGGGGAGGAGGCGCAGGCTGAAGGCGTCCTCAAAACTTTCCATGATCTCCTCGGCGGAAATCTGCTTCCCCTTGAAAAGAGACCATTCAAATTCCATCGCCCCTTCAGCCTAGGGTGTATTTTCAAATAGGGCAAGGCCTTGTCCTATTTGAAAACACACCCTTGGGAAGCTTGCTGACGGTGGGAAAGATTAAATAATGGTGCCGCTTCGGATCACGCCGCCCTTGGGCACGATGACAATGCCGTCCCGGATGTAGTAATTGTCGCCGTCGTAATTCTCGGGCTTGCCTTGCGGTGTAAGCCTCACGTTGTCGCCAATGCGCGCATTTTTGTCGATAATTGTCCGTTCAATATGGGAATTTTTGCCCACGCCAAAGGGGGGCAGGCCGCGTACGTGCGCCGCCATGGTCTCATCGGTCGTTTCATAATCGTCGAGCCCCAGCAGGATCGAGTCCTTGATGACGGTTCCCGCGTCAATGCGGCTGCGGATGCCGATCACCGCCCGATCGATGTGGGCGTCAACGATCACGCAACCCTCGGCAATGACGGCCCGCTCAATATGGCCTCGCACGATCTTGCTCGCGGGCAGATGCCGCGCATGGGTGAAGATCGGAGCCTGGGTGTCGAAAAAATTGAACTTGGGCAGTTCGCTGCTCAGGTCGAGGTTCGCCTCATAGAAAGCCTTGATCGTCCCGATATCCTCCCAGTATCCCTGGTAAACGTAGGAAAAAAGCCGCCCGGAATCGATCAGGCCCGGAATCACGTGCTTGCCGAAATCGACATGCTTGCCGCTGAGCGCGCGGTTCAAAACCTCCCGGTTGAAAACGTAAATGCCCATCGATGCGAGATAAAGGTCGTTGTGGGCGGACAGTTTCAGCCGCGACAGCACCGGCTCACCGATCCGGAGGGTGTCGAGCAGGGCGGCTTCCTTCGGCTTTTCCTCAAACCGGGTGATCCGCTCCTCGCTGTCGATCTGCATGATACCGAAGGAACCGGCGTCGGTGCGGTTCACGGGAATCGTCGCCACCGTGACGTCGGCGCCGGTGGCAATATGCTGCTCGATCACGTGGCGGAAATTCATCCGGTAGAGCTGATCGCCGGAAAGAATGAGGAGGTACTTGTGCGGCGAGTTGGCGAAGTGGCGTAAATTCTGGCGCACCGCGTCCGCCGTACCCTGGTACCAGGCGTCGCTGCTCGGGGTCTGTTGCGCCGCCATGATCTCGACGAAACCGTTGGAGAAATCGTCGAACTGGTAACTCTGCTGGACGTGCCGATGCAACGAGGAACTGTTGAACTGGGTCAGGAGGAAAATGCGCTTGAGACCCGAGTTGAGACAATTGCTGATGGGGATGTCGACGATGCGATACTTGCCGGCCAGCGGCACGGCGGGCTTGGAACGGTCCTTGGTCAGCGGAAATAACCGGGTGCCGGCACCTCCGCCTAGAACGACCGAGATGACATCGCGGGCATGAACAAGGGAGGTGGCGGGTGTTATTTCCATAATCATAAGTTAGGCAAATAATAGCAGATTGCCAATATTTGAACTTGGGCAATTTTGCTTCCTGTTGTTGACGCTGCCCGGCCATCGTGGCAACAAGGAGGTTCGCCTATGTGTGGAATCGTTGCCTATCTCGGAGACAAGGAAGCACAACCGCTTTTACTGGAGGGGCTGCGCCGGCTTGAATACCGCGGTTATGACTCAAGCGGCATCGCCATCCTCAATGGCAAAGGCCTCGAGGTGGTAAAAAAAGTCGGGCGCATTCAGCAACTCGAACGCGTGCTGAGCAGCCATCCACTCCACGGCACGCTCGGGATCAGCCATACGCGCTGGGCCACCCACGGCAAGGCGACCGACGCCAACGCGCATCCCCACACCGACGCGTCGGGCAAGCTGGCCATCGTCCACAACGGCGTGATCGAGAATTACAGCGCCCTGAAAAAGAAACTGGCCGGCAAGGGCTTCCAATTTCGCACCGAGACCGACACCGAAGTGCTGGCCTACCTGATCGGTTTTCACTTCGACAGCCTTGACACCCAGATGGAAAACCGGCTCGAAATGGCGGTGGCGGACGCGCTGCGGGAGGTGACCGGCACCTATGGCCTCGTGGCCGTGCACCAGGACCAACCCGGTGTGATGGTCGGCGCGCGGCGCGGCAGCCCGCTGGTCCTCGGTATCGGCCGGCACGAACACTTTCTCGCCAGCGACATCTCGGCGATAGCCGCCCACACCCAAACGGTGGCCCACCTGCGCGATTTCGACGTGGTCACGATCGACCGCAACGGCTACCGGCTCAAATCGCTGAGCCAGAACAAGGCCGGCCTCGAGATCAGCCAGATCGACTATCAGGCGTCCGACGTGGACCTGGGCGATTTTCCGCACTACATGCTGAAGGAAATTTTCGAGCAAACCGCCTCGGTCCAAAACACCATGCGCGGGCGCCTTAACCTCGAGGAGAGCACGGCGCAGCTCGGTGGTTTGAATCTTTCGCCGCAGGAACTGCGCGA
>JAJSLI010000061.1 GCA_021272315.1 Methylacidiphilales bacterium
GTTCCGCGGTCAACGTCACATCGGCGGCGGTCGTCACGCCGTGCGCACCGGCCTCTGGATGTCCACCCTCGTCGCCGTCCAGCACAATCCCGTCTTAAAAGCCTTCTATCAACGCCTGCGCACCAACGGCAAACCCGCCAAAGTCGCCCTCACCGCCTGCGCCCGTAAACTCCTCATCCATCTCAACAGCCTCCTGAAAAATCCCCAACTTTCCCCTTGCTAACCAAGACCGTTGCTTCGACTTCGGCTCGGGTAAGTTTCAGGGTTAAACGCACTTCTTAGGCTCGCCTCCGCTCAGGATGACAGCTTTTTTATAGCGGGCGTTGCCGATCACGTTTGGAGCTTGGAAGAAGTGGTTGCGCTGTTAGATTAACTGGAGAATGAAGAACCAGTACCGATGGTTATTTCTAGCCCCTGCCTTTTTCATCGGGCTGAATTTAGGTAGCCCGTTAATGGTAGGGTTTGCCATGCAGTGTTTTTATATCAATGTGGAGCGCCCTCTTTTTCTCCTGTGTTATTTCTTGGCCTTCAGCTTCCAATCGTTTGCGGTCACTTTGTTCTGCGCGTGGATAGCGCCAAGAGCCAAGAAATTTGTCGGAAGCGCAGTTGCATTTTTGTGTTTTGTAGTGGAATTGACTTTAAGGGAAACTGCCCACATCCATCATGGTCTTAGGGGATCGGATATTTGGACTGCAAATCCACTGATTGTCGCTGCCATAGGCTATGCCTGTGGAGCGTTTGCGGCGTATTTGTGTTTATGCTGCGTATTTTCGCAACGCACAGATTCAAACTAACCCCCTCCCCACCCCCCGCGAAAGATGGACAGCCCGCGTTCGCTGGATTAAAGTGGCGCATTCCATGGAATCGACCGTTGCCGTCCCGGAGCCGCTGCCGCTGAACGCGCGCAAACCCTCCTGGCTTCGCGCCAAGATACCGGGCGGGCCCGTTTATCAGCAGACCAACGGCATCGTCAGTGAGCACAAGCTCCACACCGTTTGCGAGAGCGCCCAGTGCCCCAACCTCGGCGAATGCTGGTCGCGCAAGACCGCCACCATCATGATCCTGGGCAACATCTGCACCCGCAGTTGCGGCTTTTGCGCCGTGCAGACCGGCCGCCCCACCGAACTCGATCTCGACGAGCCGCGCCGGGTGGCCGAGGCCATCCGCCTCATGGGACTGCGCCACGCCGTCATCACCTCCGTCGCGCGGGACGAACTCCTTGACGGCGGCGCCGGCGTCTGGGCCGCCACGATCCGCGCCGTCCGCGAGGAAAATCCCGGCACCGCCATCGAGGTCCTCATCCCCGATTTCAAGGGCCGCTGGCAGGACCTCGAAACCGTTCTCGAAGCCAGGCCCGACATCCTCAACCACAACGTCGAGACCGTCCCGCGCCTGCAAAAGAAGGTCCGTCCCCAGGCCAGGTACGAACGCTCCCTCGAATTGCTTCGCCGCGCCAAGAACGCGGGCTTTGTCACCAAGTCGGGCCTCATGCTCGGCATCGGCGAGACCGATCCCGAAATCGACGCCACGTTGCGCGACATGGCCGCCGACCGTCTCGACATCCTCACTCTCGGGCAGTACCTGCGCCCCTCGGCGCAGCATCTTCCGCTCTACCGCTGGGTCACACCCGAAGATTTCGCGCGCTGGAAACAATTCGCCCTCGATCTCGGCTGCCGCGTTGTCGAATCGGGCCCCCTCGTGCGCAGTTCCTATCATGCCGACGAGCAATCCAATTCGCTGCTTCCCGCGGCGAGAATGGCGGCTGAAACGTAATGCTCCGCATCCTGCCTGTCACCCTGGCTTTGATGCTCTTTATCACTCCGCGTCTCCGGGCCGAGGCGCCGCTTCATGCGCAGGTCCTCGTCTTCATCCCCGCCTACGAAGGTTCCGCGCTCTACGATCCCAACCTCGCCGACAAGGGCGACGATCCACCCTGCGTCTGGGGCAGCATCGACGCCATCCGCCGTTCCGATCTCTACCTCGCGCTGCGCATGCCCAATCCGCTCGTCGCCAAGCCGATGATTACCGCCGGGCCGATCGATGTGTACGGCAAGTTCGTCGACGGCATCACCGACGATCAGGACGGCGGCTTTCACGCCTACACACCCGGCTCCGACTTTTTCATCTTCGCCTACGATTGGCGCCAGGAAATCGCCACCGTCACCGCCCCGCTGCTGGCCCAGGCCCTCGACACCTACGCCCAGATTCACGAAGCCAAAACCGGCATTCCCGCCGGGGACACCCGTTTCATTCTTGTCTGCCATAGCATGGGCGGACTCGTCGCCCGCACGATGATCAGCGAAAAGCCGGAACTGGCCGACCGCATCGCCGCCCTCTATCTTGTCGGCACGCCCAATCTTGGTTCGGTCAAGGCCATCAAGACTCTTATTGTTGGCCCCGGCGGCCTCAAGGAAAACGCCACCGGTTTTCCTGAGACCCTCCTCAATTTCCTCCCCAACGACGTTGACGCGGCCACCACCAAACTTGTCGCCGTGACCCGTCCCAGTCTCTATGAACTTCTCCCCTTCGACGATCCCCGCTGGGAAATCGATGAACCTACCGGCAACCGTCACAGCGTGAGCGCCACCGATCTTCTCAACGTCGAGCCGTGGCGAAATTACTGGCCGAGCCCCGAGCTCGAGCAGCGCGTTTTTCTCAACGACTGGCTTCACCGCCGCGAATCCGAGGGCCGCAAGCAGGTCAACGAACCCGACTGGGAGTTTTGCCAGGACCCCGATTTGCGCCAGCTCCAGAGCATGCTTGTCCAGGTCCGCGAATGGCGGTTGCGCATGGGCAGCCTCCGCTACACCGACACCCTCCTCACCCGTCCGGGCGAACCTTCCCGCCTTAAAGTTGTCATCGGCACCGGCCTCAAGACCGCAACCGGCATCATCACCGAGGGCGCTCACGATTTTTCAATAGCCCGCTACACTTACACCCCCGACAACGACGGTGACGAGACCGTCACCAGCGCCAGTGTCCTCGATGATCTCCATCCCGCCGAGACCAACGTCAAGCTTCTTACCGGGGTCACGCATGGCCGCCTGATGAACGACAGCCAGTTTCTCACTTACCTTTACGGCGAACTCGCCCGCGAACCGGTCCTCAAAAAGCACCAGGATCGCACCGCCGAATCTCCCCGCTTCCACCTTGTCCCCGGCACGACGGTGCCGTGACCGTGAGTTCCTCCGCACCGCAGGCTTGCGGGAACGCGGCCTTCACCTTACTCTTTGCGCGACATGGGCTTTCAAGCATATCCACGCATGGCCGGCATTCTCGTGCCGGTTTTTGCTTTGCGCCATGAAAAGGATTTTGGCATCGGCGATGTCCTGGCCGTCCAGGAAGCCATCTCCTTTTGCGCCGAGCACAACCTCGGCCTGCTCCAGCTCCTGCCCATCAACGAAACCGGCGACGACAACAGCCCTTACAACGCCATCAGCTCGGTCGCCCTCGATCCCGTTTACCTGACGCTGACGCCCGAGGCGGTTCCCGGCCTGCTACCCGAAGTCCTGCTCGAACTCTGCCCCGATTCTGTCCGCAAGGAATTGCAGGCGGGTCCCGTCCAGTACGGCCGCGTCAAGCTCCTCAAGCTCGACATCCTTTCCCGCGCCTACGTCGAGTTTGAGGCCGTCGACCTCGAAGCCGGCACCGAAAACGCCTACGATTTCCAGGCTTTCGTTGAGGCCAACATGGGCTGGCTTCCCGGTTACACTCTCTTCCGCACCCTCCTCAACGAATACAACTACAGCCCGGTCTGGTCCGACTGGGCTCCCGAGCACCAGGACCTCGAGAAGGCCGAAACGTGGCTCGCCACCGCCCCCGACCGCGAGGAACTCATCCGCTACCGCCAGTTCACCGCCTACGTCCAATGGGTTGCCTGGCGTCAGTGGCTCGGTGTCCGCGCCTGGGCCGACCAGCACAAGGTCCGGCTCGTCGGCGACATTCCCTTCGGGGTCAGCCGCTACGGCGCCGACGTCTGGTCCGAACGGGCTCTCTTTGATCTCGAATGGTCCGGCGGCGCGCCGCCCGAGCCGCTTTTTGCCGGCGATAAATTCCTGAGCAAATGGGGCCAGAACTGGGGCATCCCGCTTTACGACTGGGAGGCCAATCGCGCCCGGAATTTCACCTGGTGGAAGCAGCGCGTTGAAGCGACCAGCCTGATCTTCAACGCTTTTCGCATCGACCACGTTCTCGGCTTCTTCCGCATCTACAGCTTCCCCTGGCTTCCTCAAAAAAATGCCGAGTTCGCCGAGCTCACGCCCGAGCAGGCGAAGGAAAAGGCCCTGGGCCGCGAGCCCCATTTCATCCCCCGCGCGGACGAGCCCGAGAAAAATGCCAAACTCAATTGCGACGAGGGTGAAGCGCTCCTGCGCCTCATTCAGCAAACGGCCGGCAACACCGCCGTGGTGGCCGAGGACCTGGGTGTCGTGCCCAAGTACGTGCCGCCCCTGCTCAAAAAGCTCGGCATTCCCGGCTTTGCCATCCCGCAGTTCATCGCCGACCCCCAAACGCACGAGTATATTCCGAAAGACAAGATGCCGGAACTGGCCGTGACCACCTGGGGCACCCACGACCACGCGCCGCTCGTCGAGTGGTACGCGGACATGACCCGCCGCTGGAAGGGCCCCAACGGCCACGACGCCTGGCTTGAACTCCAGCGCCTGATGCGTTTTCTCGGTGAGAACGATGAAAAGGAACCGCCCGTCACGGTGGACGAAAAACTCCACGAAACCCTCGTGCGCGCATTGCTTGAATCGAAATCTTGCTGGGCCATTTTCGTCATCTGCGACATTCTCGGCCTCAATCTCCGCTTCAATCAGCCCGGCTCCGCCAACGATGGCAACTGGAGCCAGCGCCTCGACCGCCCGCTCAAGGAGTACGCGAAAGATCCTGTCATTGGCCCGAAGCTCCGCTTCTTCCGCGAGGCCGTTCTCAAAACCGGGCGCATGTCAGTTTAGGGTGCTTGCTGAAAAAGGCTCTTTTTTTAAAATCGGTCATCCTTGTCGAAGGATCTCTCAACATTCCCTCGAAAGGTGACCTCTGAAACACAATAGTTAGAGATCCTTCGACAAGCTCAGGATGACGGCCTTAGAAACTTCTCGATCTCTTCCCGACTGGGGGCCGACGGTTGCGCCCCGATCCGGGTCACGGAGATTGCGGCGGCGGCATTGGCGAAACGCACCGCATGATCCAGCGACTGCCCTTCGGCCAGTGCGACCGCCAGGGCGCCGTTGAAGGTGTCCCCGGCGGCGGTGGTGTCAATGGCGTCAACCTTGAAACCCGCTATCAGTCGGCGGCTGTCGGCGGTCGCCACGAAAGCTCCTCGCGATCCCAGCGTGATGATCACGGTCCGGACGCCCCGCGCGATCAGCTTGTCGGCGGCTTTCTCAGCGGTGGCCGTGTCCGTCACCTTGATGCCGGTGAGCAATTCCGCCTCGGTCTCATTGGGGGTGAGAATCGAAATATTTTTCAGCAAGCTGTCCGGCAGCGGCCGGGCCGGCGCGGGATTCAGGATGATTTGCATACCGGCTTGAACGGCCAATTCCGCGGCTGTCTCGAGGGGTTCAAGCGGTGTTTCCAGCTGCATGATGAGAACGCTTGCGCCGGCAAACGCTCCCCGTGCCTTCCGCACATCGCTCGATGAGAGATTTCCATTGGCGCCCGAGGCAACCGCGATGCTGTTCTCGCCATCCTTGCCCACGAAGATCAGCGCCACTCCCGTGGGGCTGGCCGGGTCGCGAATGACGTGTTCCGTGTTGATGCCTTCGCTGATGAATCCGGCCCGGGCTTGTTCGCCGAACATGTCCTTGCCCACGCGGGCGATAAACGTCACCCCGCCTCCCGCCCGGGCGGCGGCGACGGCTTGGTTCGCTCCTTTCCCACCGGCGGCGGTGATAAATTCGCCGCCGAGGATCGTTTCCCCGGGCCGCGGGATGCGATCCATTTTAATGATCATGTCGGTATTGGAACTGCCGACGACCAGCACACGCGGTTTGATCATAAATCAGGGTTGCTGTTTCGATGCCATGAAGATTTCAAGCCTAGGTGCGTACCCACTGTGTAAAATGCAGTGGCAATCTAGAACCGTTGATGAGGGAAAATATAAAATTCCCGTAGGAGCAGCTTCTCGGCGTTGGGATAAATGCGCGCAATGGCGTAACAGCAGGTGCCCGCACCCAGTATGAAGAAGCAAACAGGCAGCATCAGGAATCCGGCGCCAGCCAACAAAGCACAGTAGAGTGTTAGCGGCTGGAGCCATGCTGACTTTGGAACAAATTCCACCGCTAATAATCCGATGAAAATAAGTACAAGGGCAATCCCGCCCATGGTACCGCCACCAATTAAGAGCCTTTTGGCTTGAGCTTTCATTTGGTGCTCTCCTGATTTTTAAGCAGGATTCTTAATCCAAGCTAATAACTGAAGAGGACTTGTCAAACAATACTGACGCCGTCTTCAAGGAGACTGCGCTGGCTAGCCTCTTCTTAAACCGTTTCGCCTCGCAGCAGGTCGGCCACGGTTTCGCGCTTGCGGACGACACGATGCTTCGCGCCCTCGACCAGCACTTCCGCCGGGCGGGGTCGCGTGTTGTAGTTCGACGCCATGACGAACCCGTAGGCCCCGGCGCTCAGCAATGCCAGCCGGTCACCCGACCGCAGCGCGGGCAGGGGACGATCCTTGGCGAAATAATCGCCCGATTCGCAGATGGGCCCGACCAGATCGGTGGAGACGAGTTTTCCCCCGGCGCGCTTTTGCTTCAGCGGCACGATCTCGTGGTAGGAATCGTAAAACGCCGGTCGGATCAGGTCGTTCATCGCCGCGTCAACGATCACGAACGTCTTCCGGCCCGTCTTCTTGACGTAGAGCACCTCTGTCACCAGCACGCCGGCATTGCCCACCATGAACCGGCCCGGCTCGACCAGAATGCGCAGCCCAAGCGGCTTGAGCAGCGGAACGATCTGTTCGCCATAATCGGTGGGTGTCAGCGGACGCACCTTCTGTTGGCCCCACCATTCGGGCCGGCCGCTGGCCAGCGCCGGCTGGTAAACGATGCCAAGCCCGCCGCCGATGTCGAAGAACTCGATCTTGTGCCGTGCCTTGAGTTCCGTCACGAGCGGCAGCATCTTCTTCACCGCCTGGACGAACGGCTTCACTTCCGTGATCTGCGAGCCGATGTGCATCTGCACGCCCAGCAGGCGCAGGTTCTTGAGCCGGGCCGCCCGCGCGTAAAGCGCGCCGACTTCCTCGAATGCGATGCCGAATTTGTTCTCGTAGGTGCCCGTGGTGATCTTCGCGTGCGTCTTCGCGTCGACGTTCGGATTCACGCGGACCGCGATCGGGGCGCGCTTCTTCCTTTCGCCGGCGACACGGTCGATGAACTCCAGTTCCGCGACGCTCTCGACGTTGAAAACGTAAATTCCCGCCGCCAACGCCTGCTCGATTTCCGCCCGGGTCTTGCCCACGCCCGCGAAGCTGCACTTCGCCACGTCCCCGCCCGCCTTCCGCACGCGGGTCAGCTCGCCGCCGCTTACCAGGTCGAAGCCGCTGCCGCGTTTGGCCAGCAGTTTCAACACCGCCAGGTTCGAATTTGCCTTCAGCGCGAAGCAGATCAGGTGGTTGAGCGTCGCCAGCGCCTGCGTCAGGCGGTCGAAATGGTCCGTGATCGTCCTCGCCGAATAGACGTAGAGGGGCGTGCCGTAGGTGCTCGCCAGCCTTGAAACCGGAACGCCCTCGGCATAAAGCTCGTTGCTCTTGAGGTGAAAGTGGTGCATTGGAACCTCGTATTCAACGGCTGAAACGAGTCTGAGGCAAGCTCTTAGGCCACGCTTTCAATAGGATTTAAGCGTTATCCCAAAGTCATTCCGCAGGTCATTGCGACTCTTTTCCAAAAATTACCCACGTGTAATCGCATTCGCTTGAACGTCACGTAGGGCACAGTGTCTATCCCTTTGTAAGTTCATTCATTCCTCCCCTGATCGGGCGGTGACTCCGTTTGAGTTGCCGCCCGATCTTTTTTGTAGAAACTGCAGGTAGGCTGGTGAGCCGCCAAAAATAGTCTTGCACCCTCTGCCGCATCAGGCATGCTGAACAGCCCGTTAATTAAAGGAGTTTTCATGTTTGCCGTCATACGTACAGGTGGAAAGCAATACAAGGTCACCGAGGGAGAAACCCTCGATATCGAATTGGTCGATTTTCCCGCCGAGGGTGAGAAAAAGATCACCATTTCCGATGTGCTTCTCATCGGCAACGGCGATAAATTCTCCGTCGGCAACCCGCTCCTGAGCGGCGCCCGCGTCGGCCTCGAGCTCGTCGGGGAAATAAAGGCAAAAAAGGTCATCGCCTATAAATTTCGCAAGCGCGAAGGCTACCACCGCACCGTCGGCCACCGCCAGAAACTCAGCCGCGTCAAAGTCGGCAAAATCACCCTCTAACCCCCCAACTCCCCCACTTTTATGGCGCATAAAAAAGGTCAAGGCAGCGTACGCAACGGGCGCGACAGCGTCAGCAAACGGCTCGGCGTCAAAAAATTCGGCAGCGAAGCTGTCATCGCCGGCAACATCCTCGTCCGCCAGCGCGGCACCCGTTTCCGTCCCGGCGCCAACGTCGGCATCGGTCGCGATCACACCCTCTTCGCGCTCACTGACGGCTTCGTCAAGTTCGACCGGACCAACCGCAAGGTCCACGTTCTCGACAAGGTCTAAAGAACGCTTCCGCTTTCCCTTGTTGCGCTTGGGGCGCAGTGGGGGCTAATTACCCTATGTTCGTCGACCGCGTTCGCGTCGTCGCTCGCGCCGGCAACGGCGGTCCGGGCGCCTGCAGTTTTCTTCGCGAGAAAAACATGCCCGAGGGCGGGCCCGACGGCGGCAACGGCGGTCGCGGCGGCTCGGTCATACTCATTGTCGATCCCCACGTCAACAATCTCATCCGCTATCGCTACTCTCCGCACCAGTTCGCCCGGAACGGCGATCACGGCGGCAAGAAACAGATGTCCGGCAAGTCGGGCGCCGACTGCCTCATCACCGTCCCGCCCGGCACCGTGGTCAGCCGGATCCCGGACCATCTCATCGCGGAAAAAGCGCGGCCCAGCGAAACCGACCTGGGCCATCTGCCCCAGGACAGCTCGCAACTCGAGCCCGTTGCCGATCTCGTCAAGCCGGGCGAGCGTCTTGTTCTCTGCGCCGGGGGTCGCGGCGGTCGCGGCAACATGAATTTCAAGTCCTCCACCAACCAGGCCCCGCGCCGCTACGAAGAAGGCGAGGAGGGGGAGCGCGGCCAGTTCCAGCTCGAGCTCAAGTCGATCGCCGATGCCGGCCTCGTCGGCTATCCCAACGCCGGGAAGTCGACGCTCCTCTCCCGCCTCTCGCACGCGCATCCCAAGATCGCGCCCTACCCCTTCACCACGCTTGAGCCGATGATCGGCGTCGTCGAGTACCCCGATTTCGCCCGCGTCACCGTGGCCGACATTCCCGGCCTGATCGAGGGCGCGCACGAGGGCGTGGGTCTTGGCCACGAATTTTTGCGCCATATCGAGCGCTGCCGCATTCTACTCTTCGTCATCGACATGGCCGGCAGCGAGGGCCGCGATCCGCGCGACGACTTCACCCAGCTCCGCAAGGAAATCAGCCTCTACCAGAAGGAACTGGCCGAGCGGCCCTACCACATCATCGCCAACAAAATGGACCTGCCGGAAGCGGCGGAAAATTTAAAGAAATTCGAGCGGCGCGTCCGCCGCAAGACCATTCCCATCGCGGGCGACAAAAACGAAGGCCTTGACCGTCTCAAAGAAGTCCTCCGCAAAGAACTCGCGGCGGTGTAGCAGACAACGCCGGCCGCCTATTAATGCGTCGGTGTCTCCGGTATCGCCGCCGCCGGGATCATCGGCGCGGCGTTCGTTTCCGCTGCCGGCGCTGGATCGGGCGTCACGGGGGAGGGAGTATTCGTGCCGACAGGGGGAGCGTTCGTGTCGCTGGAAGGCGCGTTCGCATTGGCGGGCGGAGCATTGGTTGCCGGTGGCGGAAGCAGGGGCGGCAGGGAGGCTTCCGGCGGCATCAGCAAGGTATCGATCTCGTGAATTACCCCATTGAGGCATCGGATGTCGGCATGCACGATCTTGGCCTTGAGCACCATCTGCGTCCCCGATCGGCTCGTGCGGATCGAAAGCGGAGTGCCCTCGCAGGAGAGCAGTGCATGCATCGTCAGCAGGTCCTTGGCATAAAGCCGTTTTCCATTCACGAGATGAAAAAGCAGGATGTGCTGGAGCCGCTCCTTGTTCTGGGGCTGAAGCAAGGCGTCAATCTGTTCCGGCGGCAGGCGGTCGAATGCCGCGTCAGTTGGCACAAAAAGCGTAAAGGGTCCGCGGCTGCTCAGGAACGTGGCCATGTCCGAGGCCTGGATCATCGCGGCAAACTTCGTCAGGATCGGGTTCGCAGAGACCGTATCGACAATATCATGCTGCTTGGCCGGCTTGGCTTCGATGCGCTCATTGAGCAATCCGGACACGATGACCAGCAACGCCAACGCCACGGCGCACCGGGAAAACAAACCTTTCATCGTACCTGTAAAAATAGGGAAGAGCCCCCACCGAAACAAGCTACTCCTCATCCGCCCCTTTCAGCTTCTCGCGCGCCCAGCCACGAGAAAATTGCACGCCTCGGGGCAAAGCAGGGGGATTTCGCCCGGGTTTTCACCGGTATGCTGCGTGGCAGGAGGCCAAAGCCGCCGTTTCAAGCAACCCCGCTGGCAATGTTGCGCCACCAGTTCATGTAGCGCGGCATCGTCGATTTCCCGCACGACGCGCAAACGTCCCGTCTGCCGCTCAGCAGTCTCCCGCCACGGCGTGGCCGGAAGCCCGCCCTGCCTCGCCATCATCCAGTTGGCCAGCGCCGCGGGATAAAGATAATCGAGCGCCAAGTGGAGGGTGGGCAAATCGCCGGCGTGATAAATCCAGCCGCGGCGGAGGTTCGGCGCAGCGCGCAACGGGCGGAAATTTCCGTGACGGTCCAGACGAATCCATTCACGCAGCCCGGCGATTGAGGTCACGTTTTGCAGCTTCGCCGGGTCGCTGTCACGGTCATCGCGGTGCCGCAATTCGAAGCCCGGACGAATCAGCAGTTCGCCGATCTTCCATGGCGGCGGATTCTGTTCGAGAAAGCGGGCCAGTTCGTCATCGATCGCGTTGGCCGGTGCGGGCGAGGCTGCCGCACGGCCTGTTTCGGGATGCGCTTCCTTGAACTGCCGGACTTGGGCGAGGATCACGTCGGCCAGAAACGACACCGTGCCGATGGCGGTGGCGTACCAGAGCCGCCTCCCGTTTTCCCGGTGCGGATTGGTGAAGTTAAACTCCTTCACATTGGAGGTCAGGCCCATCAGGACAGGAATGTCCTCAAAGGAATGAAGTCCGTCCGCGATGAAAAACGGCGCCACGATCACGTCGGGACACGCGGTCAGCGTGCGCCAGTCCTTTACAAAGGGCGATTGCTCCATCAGGACGGCCTGGCAATCGGCGAAAAGACCGCGCGCCCGGATCGCCGCCGCCTGCTCGTGGATGACTTTGGTCGAATTGTCGTTGAGCGATGTCCCGTGTCCGCAGATGAAGAGGCAGGCGGTCTTCGCCGGTTCGCGAATCATTTCCGTTGACTCGGACACCACCTCCCGCGCGCGCCGCAGCAGCGCCTCGGTCATCAATGGATGAAGCCCCGCCGGCTCGCAATAATAGATTTCCCGTTCTCCGCGCCGCGTCACCGGCCCGTCCAGGTCCAGTTCGCGCGGAATGATTTGTTCGGTGAAATAGCCGGAACTGATGAAATTCGGCACGACATAAACCCGTCGTTGTGCGATCAGGCGCAGGGCCTGGCGTAAATTGGGCTCCTCTTTCCAAAACGCCACGTGGACTTCCGCAAAAATGCCCCGCCGCCGGATTTCCTCCGCGTGCTGGTGCGTCGGAGTACTTGAATCGGCGTTCAGCGTCGAGCCGTGGCCGAGAAGAAGCAAGGCGGCGTCGTGAACCGGCATACGGGAGAAAAATTAAGTCCGGCGCGTGGAGACTTTGGCCGCCGCCCATCGTTGGAGGTGCTTAGGCTGGGAGGCAATGGCCAAGCTCGTCTCATAAACCAGCGAGACAAAATCGAGGGAGCGCCGATGAAAGGAGATTCGCCCGGCGCGGATCGCCTCGAAAAGCGCCGCCGGTGTTAGAGCATCCGCTTGAAGCGTGCTCGCGTTGGTCCCAATGGTTGTCAGCGCGTGCGCGTCGGAGCAGGCCAGCAGCGGCTTGCCATGCCGGTGGGCCCAGCGCGCCGCCCGCAGGTTCGGGTTAACCCGCACGGGCAGCCAGTGGATGTGCAGCCGGCACCATTCCACGGCGTCGATACAGTCGCTGTTCAAAGTCATCTCGCCGCCAAGGCACGAGGGATGTGGATAAAACGGATGGGGCGCAATCACCAGCACGTCGGGCCGGCGCGCGCGCAGCGCCCGCACTTCATCCCAGCTCGGTTTGCCGGACAACTCGGTCTCGCTCACGTTCAATACGACAAGGTGCCGGTGATTTATTTCCGCTTCCATTCCGGAGATCAATAGAATGCCCCGCTCGCGCGCGTAGGCCTCCGCCTCGGGATGCACGCACGCCTTCTGGTGCCAAGTCACGGCAATGGCGTCGAGCCCCACCTTTTTAGCCTGATCGATATGATCGAAAATGCTGTGGGTCAGGTAGGTGTCGACCGGATCGCCCTTGCAGTGGCTATGCAGTTCAACACGATAATGCGGCACAACATCAATTATGATCGCACTTTCCCGCTCAGGCAAGGCGCGAGGTCTTGGCGTGTAGCCATCGCGAGAGGCCGGATGCCTCTCGCTGCCGGTGAATCCTGAAATTTTTTCCGGAGGCGTGAGCTTAAATCGAAAGTTCTCCGCAAAGAACGGCGCGTATCACGGTATTTTTAGGGCCGGAGTCGGTGCGGCAGGAGCAGGCATTGGGGCTTTAGGCGCGGGAGCCATCGGTGGCGGCTGGTTGTCGGTTCGGAACGGAGCAGCGGGCAATCCCTCCTTGTTGTAGAGATTGGCCTTCACCACATTCGACCAGGCGAAGCGGACAAAAACCGGTTGCGTGACCTGAGGACTTGAAATTACCACGGTATTCCCGTCGATCTTCGCATCCGCCGGAACGTAATTTCCATCGGCCGCTGCAATCTCAAACCCGGTCAGCTTGTCCACCGGCCAGGGCGCCACGGAAGGATCGATCCACGGCGGGCGGCCGATAATCAGTCCACCGCCGGTCTGGGTGAAATTCACGCGGATGGCATTGCCCTCCACTGTGAAGGAATCGTAAATCGGCCCGGAGTAGACCAGGTTCTGCCCGTAAGCGACATGCTTGGCCGCCAGTGCGAGGCGCAACCCGACGTCGAGTTTGTCGAGCGGATGAATGTTCTTCAGGTTATGAAAATCGCCGAGATCGACCGCGGACGCCATTCCCGTATTGGGCAGAGAGAGGGTCTTCAATTGCGATTCACGGAGATAGGGCCAGTTGGGGACAGGTCCGGCGTCAAAGCTCGCCAGTTGCACAAAGAGAAAGGGGAAATCGCCCTCGCCCCACTTTTCGCGCCAATCGGTGATCATGCGTCCAAACAAAGTCCGGTACTCGGGGCCGTTCCCGGCGTTGGACTCGCCCTGGTACCAGATCGTGCCCTTGATCGCATAGGGAATCAGCGGCGCGATCATGCCGTTGAACAAATTGGCCGCCGAGTTCGAGCCTCCGTCGGGACCGACTGGAGGTCTGGGCATGGGGGTGGAGGGTTGAGGTTTGGGCGGCTCCGGTTGCCCGGCGGCCTTGGCCTTGTTGTCCGCATCAGTCCATGCCTTAAGTGCAGCTTGATACCCTGGATTCACGTCATGATTCCAGGCCGTCAGGGCCGTATGAAAAGCGGCGATCTTGGCGGGCTGTTCAGCCATGGCCTTCGGATAATTGGCCACGTTTCGGTTATACTGGTCCACATAAGCTTTGAGAGCGGGCTCCTTCTGCAGTCCGGAGATACTCGTCCAAGCCTGCGCGGGCGTCCCACCCCAGTAAGTGCCGATCAGCCCGATGGGGCGATTGAGGCTGTGGCGCAGTTCTTGTCCGAAAAAATAGCCGACGGCTGAAAAAAGAGCGGCTGAATCGGGCGTACAGACCTCCCACTTGCCCACCACATCAGATACGGGTTCAAGGGCGGTCTTTTTTTGCACCACGAAGAAACGTAATTGCGGATCGTTGGCCGCAGGCACGGCGGTTGCGGCATTGGCTGCTCCCCCGAAGCTGTGATTTCCTCCCAGATCGAATTCCATGTTCGATTGGCCGGAGCAGACCCACACATCCCCGACCAGGACATCGCTAAAGGTCAGCGTGTTTTTGCCCGCTACCGTCATGGTAGCCGGAGCAGACCCGTTGGACAGTGGGGGCAATTTTACCATCCATTTGCCTGTTGCGTCCGCTGCTGCGGCGGCCGTTTCCGCACCGACGGTTACCGTCACTTTTTCGCCAGGGTCGGCGGTGCCCCAGACTGGCAGTGTCATCTCCTGCTGGAGCACCATGTGATCGCCGAAAATTGCCGGCATTTTCACATCGGCCCGAAGCGAGCCAATCATGCCCAAGATGAGAGCTGACACTAAACCATTGGTTATCAAGCGAGAGATCATAAGTTTGGATGTAACCCCAGATTCTCCGATTAGTTGCGGGTTTCGGCAAGTAAGCAAAAAACGGAGATAGACATGATTTTTCTGTGGATAAAATGGGGTGGGCATTTTGAGAAGTGAGAGAATCTGCGCCCAAGCATTGCTGCTGCACAGGATGTCACGATACCGGACTAGGGCCAATTCTCCACCCGCCTGCCCATTTGACAAGTAATGAGTGATGAATTATAACAATCGTCACCCTTAAAGGCATCTTTCCTTGAAAAATCATCGATCCACCCGGGAAGAAACGCGCGCGCGCATCATGGATCAGGCGAACGCGCTTTTCCGTCAATTTGGTTACAGCAAGACCAACGTGGCCGACATTGCCCGCGAGCTCGGCATGTCTCCGGCCAATATCTACAAATTTTTCCCATCGAAAAACGCGATCATTCAGGCAGGCGCCGATCGCAACCTGTGCCAGGTCAAGGAGGATCTGATCCGTATCGTCCGGACAAAAAGAGGGGCGGCGAATCGCTTGCTCGGCGTGATCCTGGCCATCTATCGCATTCATCAGGACCACTTCCGCCACGAACGCCAAATCTACAAGCTCGTCATTACCGCCACCGAGGAAAACTGGGCCTGTGTGCGTATCTTCAAGGAATTTTTGACCAAAACCCTGACCGAGATCATTGGGGAAGGCATCCGCACTGGAGAATTTCGCCGTATGGACGTCACGATTACCACCGAAGTGCTCCTCGATTGTTTCACCTGGATCACCAATCCGATTCTGTTCAAGGAACTTAACCCGGACGAGGTCGAAAACCGAGCCCGTGCGCAATTGCAATTCCTCAAAAAGGCCCTTCAGTAACACTTCCTGCTTCCCGACCCAATTCCCATGAAAGTTCATTTCTTTACCCGCTTGGCCATCATCCTCCTTGGGCTTGCCGTGACCGGTTGCCAGCAGTCGCCCCCTTCAGCGGCGGGTGGGCCTCCTCAGCCTCCTCCTGCCCAGGTCAGCGTGGTCACCCTCGTGCAGCAGCCGGTCACGCTGACCACGGACTTGCCGGGTCGGACCTCGCCCTACCGAATTGCCGATGTGCGTCCGCAGGTAAATGGCGTACTTCAAAAGCGGATGTTCGTGGAAGGCGAAGACGTACAGGCCGGGCAGCAGCTTTATCAGATTGATCCCGCGCCCTACCAAGCCGCCTACGACAGCGCCCAGGCCATGCTGGCTCATGCCAACGCGGAAATGGCCTCGGCCAAGGCCCTCTTGGACCGTTACAAGGCGCTGGGCTCCAGCAACGCGGTCAGCAAGCAGGATTATGACAATGCCTCCGCCGCGGAATTACAGGCCCAGGCCGACATCGAATCGGGCCAGGCGGCGGTGGAGGCCGCGCACATCAATCTGGTTTACACCAAGGTACTCTCGCCGATCACCGGACGCACCGGCATCTCCGTGACGGAGGGCGCCCTCGTCACGGCGAATCAAACCACCCCCCTCGTCACCGTGCAGCAGCTCGATCCGATTTATGTCGATATTCCCCAGTCAATGGCGCTGCTTCTCCGCCTGCGCCGCGAACTCGCCAGTGGCCAGATCAAGACCACCGGAGAAAATCAGGCGCAGGTCACCCTGACTTTGGAAGACGGCAGCGGCTACGAGCAATCGGGCCAATTGCAGTTCGCCGAGACCACGGTTGATCAGAGCACGGGTTCCGTCACGATGCGCGCGATCTTTCCCAATCCGCAAAGACTCCTGTTGCCCGGTATGTTTGTCACCGCCCTCCTGCAGGAAGGCGTGAGTGAAAACGCCATCCTCGTCCCGCAGCAAGGCGTCACCCACAATGCCCAAGGCGAGCCGACCGCCTTGGTCGTCACCCCGGACGACAAAGTCGAATTGCGGGTGATCAAGACCAACCGCGCCATTCGCGACCAGTGGCTCGTGACCGACGGCTTGCACGCGGGCGACCGGGTCATCGTCGACGGCCTTCAGCGGGCGCACCCCGGCGCCACGGTCGTGCCGACAGAAGTCACCTCCACGACGACCGCGCAACAACCCTGACGGGAAACCGCTCCATCGATGTCTAATTTTTTTATCGATCGTCCGATCTTCGCCTGGGTGCTTGCCATCATCCTCATGATGTCGGGTGCCCTCGCGATCAAGAACCTGCCCGTTGCGCAGTATCCCCCCATCGCTCCGCCCGCCGTGGCGATCACCGTCACCTATCCGGGCGCATCGGCTGAGACGGTGCAAAGCACCGTGGTCCAGGTGATCGAGCAGCAGCTCAGCGGCATCGACAATCTGCTCTATTTTTCCTCCGAAAGCGACAAGGACGGGAGCATGACCATCACGCTCAATTTCCTGCAGGGCACCAATCCCGACATCGCCCAGGTGCAGGTGCAGAACAAGTTGCAGCTCGCCGTGCCGCTTCTCCCACCCGAACTGCAACAACAGGGGCTTCGCGTCGCCAAATCGACCAAGAACTTCCTGCTCGTTCTCGGCTTTTCCTCGACCGATGGCAGCATGAACCCCCGCGACATCGCCGACTTTATCGCCTCGAAGGTGGAGGACCCGATCAGCCGCACGCCCGGCGTGGGCGACGTTTTGCTTTTCGGTTCGCAATACGCCATGCGCATCTGGATGGACCCGGCCAAGCTGAACAACTACTCGCTGACCCCGGTGGACGTCAGCAACGCCATCGCGGCGCAAAACGTCCAGATCGCCTCCGGAGAATTGGGCGGACTTCCTCATGCCCCGGGGCAGGAACTGAATGCCACCGTGATCGGCCCCTCGCGTCTGCAGACGCCGGACGAGTTCGGTGCGATTCTTCTGCGGGTGAATCCCGACGGATCGCAGGTGCGCCTCCGCGACGTGGCGCGGGTCGAATTGGGCGGGGAGAGCTATTCCCTGGAGGGAAAATACAACGGCAATCCCGCTTCGGGCCTGGCCGTCAAACTGGCCAGCGGCGCCAACGCGCTCGAAACGGCGGACAACGTCCGTGCCACCATGGAGAAACTCAAGCCGTATTTCCCGCCTGGCCTTCGCGTCGACTATCCGTACGACACCACGCCCTTCATCAAAATTTCCATTGAGGAAGTGGTCAAGACTCTCTTCATTGCCATCTTTCTGGTTTTCCTGGTCATGTTTCTCTTCCTGCAAAACTTGCGGGCGACCCTGATTCCGACCATCGCCGTGCCCGTCGTTTTGCTCGGCACCTTTGGTGTGCTTTCACTCGCGGGTTACTCGATCAATGTGCTCACGATGTTCGCCATGGTCCTGGCCATCGGGCTGCTGGTCGATGACGCCATTGTCGTGATCGAAAACGTCGAACGGGTCATGGCCGAGGAAGGCCTTTCGCCGCGCGACGCCACCCGCAAGTCGATGGGGCAGATCACGGGCGCGCTTTGCGGCATCGGGCTGGTGCTCGCCGCCGTGTTCCTGCCCATGGCCTTCTTTGGCGGTTCCACCGGCGTGGTTTATCGGCAGTTTTCCATCACCATGGTCTCGGCCATGACCTTGTCGGTGCTCACCGCGCTAATCTTCACCCCGGCGCTGTGCGCGACGATCCTGGCACCGGTCGAAAAGGGGCATACGGAAAAAAAGCGCGGCTTCTTCGGCCTCTTCAACCGCACTTTCAAAAGCGCCAACCGCGGTTATGAGGGCGGCGTGAAACATGTCCTGCGCCGCGGTTTCTTTTATTTCCTGATTTACGTTGGGATCGTGACCGCCCTGGCGTTCCTCTACGTGCGCGTGGCCAAGTCGTTCCTGCCCGAAGAAGACCAGGGCATTCTCTTTGTGCAGGTCAACACACCGGTCGGGGCGACCGCGGGCCGCACCGGGAAGGTGCTCGACCAGATCCGCGAGTATTTCGAGACCCAGGAAAAGAACAACGTCGACGGCGTCTTCACCGTCACGGGGTTCAGTTTCGGCGGCCGCGGCCAGAGTTCCGGTCTCGCCTTTATTCATCTCAAGGATTGGTCCTTGCGGCCCGGCGCCCAGAACCGCGTCCAAGCCATTGCCGCTCGCGCCATGGGCTACTTCTCGACCATCAAGGACGCGATGGCCTTCGCCTTTGCTCCGCCCGCCGTGCTCGAATTGGGCAATGCTACCGGCTTCGACCTCGAGCTCGAGGATCGCGGTGGCGTGGGTCACACCAAGCTTATGGAAGCCCGCAATCAACTCCTGGGCATGGCCGCAAAGGACCCGACGCTTATGGCCGTGCGACCCAACGGTCTCGACGACGAACCGCAATACCGCTTCACCTTCGACCGCGAAAAGGCGAGCGCCTTCGGCCTGACCATGGAGGACATCAACAACACGCTCGCCGATGCCTGGGGATCGGGCTACGTCAACGATTTCATCGACCGGGGACGCGTCAAGCGGGTCTTCATCCAGGGTGACGAATCCTCACGCATGCTACCGCAGGATTTCAACAAATGGTACGTCCGCAACAAGCTCGGCCAGATGGTACCCTTCTCGGCTTTCGCCACCGGTTCGTGGAGCTATGGCTCGCCCAAGCTCGAACGCTACAACGGCGTTCCTTCGGTGGAAATTCTGGGCATGCCGGCTCCGGGCCAGAGCACCGGCGCGGCCATGGCTGCCATGGAGAAACTGGCGACAAAACTGCCCTTGGGCATCTCCTACGAGTGGACCGCCCTTTCTTACGAGGAACAGCGGGCCGGTGCCGAGGTCGGCTCCCTTTACGCCATCTCCCTCGCTGTCGTCTTCCTCTGCCTCGCCGCGCTCTACGAAAGCTGGTCGATACCATTTGCCGTTATGCTGGTGGTGCCGCTCGGCATTTTCGGCGCGATCCTGGCCACCTTGTTGCGCGGGTTGAATAACGACGTCTTTTTCCAGGTCGGCCTCCTCACCACCGTCGGCCTCTCCTCGAAAAACGCGATCCTGATCGTTGAGTTCGCGAAGGAAAACTTCGAGCAGGGCATGGACCTCGTCGAGGCGACGGTCCGCGCCGCACACCAGCGGCTGCGCCCCATCCTCATGACCTCGATGGCCTTCGTCCTCGGCGTTCTGCCCCTGGCCCTGGCGAACGGCGCGGGCTCTGGCGGCCAGAACGCGATCGGCACCGGCGTCATCGGCGGCATGCTGGCGGCGACCTTCCTCGCCATCTTTTTCGTGCCTCTCTTCTTTGTGGCGATGCTGCGCCTCTTCCGGGTGGCACGCAGGCCCAGGTACGAAACCGAAGCCGCTCTCTCCCGGGGTCCGGTCGATGACCTCCACTTGGACGGAATCCCTCCAACCCGCCAGCCCGATCTTTCGGAAAAAGCCTAGAGCGTTTTCATCAAAGACCCATCCTCCGGTTCGCCTGCGCTCAGGAAGACAGCTTTTTGATCGGAATGTTTGAAGCGCGGGTTTTATCATGTTGGTCGAACGAATTATTTTGCGTAAGAAGCTCACTTCCAAGCGGATATTAATCAAATGCTTGGATTATTAGAATTTGACATAACTGCCATTAATGCCGTAGAGTAACCTGTTGAAGTGTCTTTAGTGCGTCAGGTCACCTTACCGAGGTAATTTTTAGATTTCGAAGTCTCTTATATGAGTAATGCAACAGCGGATGCGTCATTGTCGAATGGCGCGCAAAAAGTTTCTTCCATCAACGAAGTGGTGATCCGCATTGCGGGC
>JAJSLI010000072.1 GCA_021272315.1 Methylacidiphilales bacterium
GGCGCGGAGATAACTGATGTCGAAAAGACCGTGGTGGGTGGGGCCGTCGTCGCCGGAAAGGCCGCCGCGGTCCATGGCAAAAACGACGTTGAGGTTCTGCAGGCAGACGTCATGGACGATCTGGTCGAAGGCGCGCTGCAGGAAGGTGGAGTAGATGGCGCAAAAGGGCTTGTATCCTTTGGTGGCCATGCCCGCGGCAAACAGGACGGCATGTTCCTCGGCGATGCCGACGTCGAAATATTTGTCCGGGTGCTTCGGCTGGAAGAGATCGAGCGCGGTGCCGTTGGGCATGGCGCCGGTGATGGCGACGACCTTCGAGTTCACGTCGGCCAGCTTGACCATCGTCTCGGCAAAGACCTGCGAGTAGGTCTTCGGGGATTGCGAGGTGGTCTCGATCCCCTTCTGCGGGTCGTAGGTGCCGGGGCCGACGCCGTGATATTTCTTCTGCTTGGAGATGCCGATGTCGAAGCCCTTGCTCTTTTGCGTGATGACGTGCAGGAGCAGCGGACTTTCGTGGTGCTTGGCGAAATCGAGGGTCTTGATCAGGGTCGGCAGGTCGTGGCCGTCGATGGGGCCGTAGTAGGAAAGACCCATCTCCTCGAAAATGAGGTTCGGGCGATGGCCGGTCGAGATGAGGCCCTTGAGCGCGCCCTCTGCCTTGAGCGCCAAGGTCTTGCCCGTCTCGCCCGCGAACCGCTCAACCAGCTTGGCCATGCTGCGGTGAAGGTTCTCGTAACGCGGATCGGTGACGATGGTGGTGAGGTATTTGGCGATGGCGCCGACATTCTTGTCGATGGACCACTCGTTGTCGTTGAGGATGACGATCAGCCGCTTGGTGTGCGAGGTGATGTTGTTGAGCGCCTCATAGGTGATGCCGCAGGTGAAGGCCGCGTCGCCGCACAGGGCGACGACATGCTCGGTGCCGCCGCGCAGATCGCGCGCCGCAGCCATGCCGAGCGCGGCCGAGAGGGCGGTGCCGGCGTGGCCCGCGCCGTAGCTATCGTGCTCGCTTTCGGTCCGGAGCATGAAGCCGTTGAGGCCGCCGGGCTGGCGAATGGTGTCGAAGCGGTCGCGACGCCCCGTCAGAAGCTTGTGGACATAGGCCTGGTGGCTGACGTCGAAGACGAAACTGTCGGTCGGTGTGTCGAAAACGGTATGAAGCGCGATGGTCAGTTCGACCACGCCGAGGTTCGGGCCGAGATGGCCACCCGTCTTGGCCAGCACGGAAATGAGTTCCTCGCGAATTTCCTGGGCCAGGACCGGGAGTTGATCGAGGGAGAGCTTCTTGACGTCAGTTGGTGAGTTAATGGAATCAAGCAGGCGGGGCATAAGGTAAGTGGGGAGAGTTAGCGTGTTCCGGGCCAGTGAGGCAAGAATTATTGCTCACGTGGAATCCGGTCGATTTAACCATTTTCGTCATCGAGCCCAAACCGGGCGGCAATCATCACGGGCTCTTCGGCGTAATGGGTTGCTGCAAGGCGGTTTGGTAGAGTTCGGGAAATTGCTTTTCGAGCTCCTTCAACTTGGCGGCGGGTGGATCGGCGGGGAAATATTTGCCAAGTGTCGCCAAGGCCTGCCGATAGGATCGGATCGCATCGAGGCTTTGTCCTGCGGCCTCGAGCTTTTCGCCGACGAGATAAGCGCGCAGACCCATCAGATCTTCCTGCAGCCACGACTGCGGACTGAAAGGGCCGCTAATCTGCTGGTACACCTCGAGGACTTGCTGAAGTCTGGACCAATCCGCCGCCTTCTCCTGGAGGTCAGCCAGACGGAGCAAGTAGTCCTGGGCGTGCTCATCCTTTAGGGGAGCCGGCGCATCCGGGAATGCCAGCAGGCCCTGCACAATCTCAATCAGCAGTGTGTCTTTCAGTGCGATGATCTCCTCGCGCAGCGAACTTTGGCTGCCGGCTTTGTCCAAATTAACGCCCCCACCCGAAACCATGCCACTCATGGCCATAAAGGGATAACTTTGCATCTGCTGAAGCGCACCTGCGTAGTTCTTGTCCTGATACGCGAGATACGCGTTCTGCAGATTCTGCAACGAGTTCATCAAGCCGTTCAGGTCCATGCTGTAATTGCCGGAACGCTGCAGGCTCTGAAGCTGGCTGATTGCGGCGGGCACATCATCGAAGGAATGCACTTCGATCTTGGAATCAACGGCCTGCGTTTCGGTGCCGGATACTTTCAGGGCCCGCGCGAGAAGCTCCGACCGCGGGATCGGCATGAAGGTGTCGTTCCCGTTGGTCAGATTGCGGAGATCATTCGCAGCTTGCATTGCGTTCCCGGCATTTTGATCAACCAGGTAACTCTGCCACCCCTGGACGAAACGGCTTACCCCTTCGAGTTGAAGCCAGATGGCCTGACGTGCCGACGTTCCGTTTGTTCCCGAACGGCTTTGATTGATCGCGTTTCCTATCTCCGCCAGTACCGGGTCGAGTTCCTTTGGGTCTTTCGCTGAGATGACGGCCTTGGTGGCACGATCCAGGATCGACTTCAGTTGTTCGTTTGCATCGGCGTCCTGGGCGTCCTTCAGTTTTTGCAACTGAGGCAGGAGTGTCGCAATTGCCTTTTGCACGGCGTCGGATAAATCCGCACCGGCAAGATTGTTGGCGGCGGCAATTGCATTGCTGAAATCTTTCCGAAGCGTTGCTTGTCGAAGAGCGTGAAAGTAACGAATAGCTTGTCCCTGTTCGGGGGTAGCCTGTAGCACGGGTGAAGGGGAGTTGGTGGTGGAAGTTGAAGACGGCGACGCAGGTGCAGGCTGTTCATCCTGCAGAACGAGCTTCTCGAGGGCCGTCAGTTGCTGTTCCAAACTTGTCCCGTTGTCGGTCGGCGTTTGCGCCCGCATGATGATCGAACCGGCAAGAAAGAAGACGCAGGACAGAAATCTAATTTTGGATAATTTCATGGCCGCCAAATGAGTGTAAGTTGCGACAACTGGTTGACAACCTCATTCGCGTAGATCAAGTCGCCTGGCACGAGGGTTCTTAAACCGGCCTTGCCCAATGGGGAAGAGAGACCCTAGATTGCTTGAACCTGTTACGTCGTTTTAGCGTCCAAGTCTTATTATCCAACGCCTGTCGCTCCAACCCCCTATCCCATGAAACGATTTTTCCTCGCCGGAGCCGGCCTGCTGGCCGCGACCATCCCCGCCTTGGCCCAAACCAGCGGCAATGACGCCGTGACGGAATTGGCCAAGGACACGTCCCTGCTGAGCATGGTCGCTTCGGCGGGCTGGGTGATGATTCCGCTGGCCCTGGCCTCGATGATCACGCTCTCGCTCATTATTTTTTGCTTCTTCACGCTCACGGAAAAGAGCATCACGTCGCCGGAGTTGCTCGAACGGATGGAGCCCTTCTTCGAAAATGAGGACCTTGAGGGCCTGGCCAATTACGTGGCGGAACGCCCGCAGGCGACGGCCCGGATCGTTGACCGGATCTTGCAATTCCTCGAGCGTCACCCCGACGCCAACGCCGAGGCGATTTCCGCCGTGGCCGAGGCCGAGGGCAACCGGATCGCCGCGTCGCTGAACCAGCGCGTGCTTTTCATCATGGACGTCGGCGTGCTCGCGCCGCTGCTGGGCCTTTTCGGAACGGTGGTGGGCATTCTCAATTCGTTCGGCCACATCGCGCAGGAAGCAAGCCCGATGCGGACCATGCTGCTGGCGGGCGGCGTTTCCCAGGCGCTCGTCTCGACCGCAGCGGGCCTCACCATCGGCATCACGGCGATGGCGTTCTACGCCTATTTTCGCGGCCGGGTCGGCCATCTCATTTCCATCCTCGAATCGGAAGCGACACTGCTGACGCAGGAACTGATTCTCCTGAGCAAACGGCACCGGCTGACTCCGTAAACCGCAACCACGCGCCATGAACCTGCGCCGCCGCATCAACCAGGAGCCGATCCAGCTCCAGCTCGCGCCCATGATCGACGTGATCATGTTTTTGCTCTGCTTCTTTTTGCTGACCTGGAACCTCGCGCGCTACGAACAGGACCTCACGGTCAAGGTGCCCGTGGCCAAAAACGGCGAGATGCCGAAGCAACTGCCCGGCGAAGTCATCATCAACCTGCGCTCCGATGGCACGGTGGAACTCGAGCGGGCCACGCTGACCCTCGCGCAGTTGCAGGACAAGCTGACCGCGATCTCACAGGTCTTTCCCGACCAGGCAGTCGTTTTGCGCGGCGCCGAAAACGTCGAGTACAAGCACGTGGTGGAAGTGCTCGACGCCTGCCGCGCCGCCAAGCTGACCAACATTGCTTTCGCCACCAACCGCCCCGACAAGAGCGGGACCTGAGCCGGTCTCGGCAATTTATGACGAGGACTGCGGCTCTCTTTTTGCTGCTCGCGTCGGTACAGCTAACGGTCACGCCGGTCGCGGCGCAAGAGACCAACCCTCCCGTCGCCCAACCGGCCAGTCTCGACACCAACAGCCCGCCCGTTGCGCCGCCCGCCTCAATTACGGCCACGCCGCCGGTGGCCCAGCCGCTGAACCCGCCTGCGGACACGGGCGCGACCAACGCCGCGCCGGCTTCCGCCACGCCCGGCCTGATCGTGACCACCCCTGGCGCGGTCCGTTTTGACAGCGCGATGGAGGCGTTCAACTCCGGCCGCTACGCCGACGCGGTCACTGCTTTCTCCTCGTTCATCAGCGATTTTCCGCAGGACCGCCACCGCGAAGAGGCGCTTTATCGGTTGGCCGAATCGTACCGGAACCTGGGCCGCGCCGATGACGCGCTGGCCGCCTACACCTACCAGGTGCAGAACTATCCCGAGGGCCCGTTGCGCATCAACGGCGAACTGCGGCGCGGCGCGATCCTCTTCGACACGGGCAAGATCGCCGACGCCATCGTCCCGCTGCAACTGGTCGCCGACAAGGGCGATGGCGAGTTGCAGGAGGCGGCAAAATACCTGCTGGGCCGCGCGTTTCTCGCCTCGCAAAGGGAGGCCGATGGCCGCGCGCTTCTGCAGGCGCTCGCTGATGCGCAACCGCCCGGAAAATTCGCGGGCGGCGCGGCGCAGGCGCTGGCCGAGCTGGACGATTCGCAGGCCCGCTACGCCGACGCGCTGCCGTTCTGGAAGCAAGCGCTCGCCCTCGCCACTGATCCGGTGGTCCAGGCAACGCTCGCGGCGCGGGGCGGCTGGTCGGCGCTCCAGGCAAACCAACCGACCGTCGCGGAAAAGCTTTTCCAAACCGTGCGGCAACTCGATCCGTCGGGCGATTCACGCAAGACGGCCAACACGGGACTGCTGCGGATTCTTTTCCAGCAGAAGCGGTACACCGAATGGGTCGCTCTCTACGCGGCGGAAAAGGACAGGCTGCTCGACAGCGCGCGGGAAGAAACGCTTTACGACCTCGGCCACGCGCAGTTCAAACTGAAGCATTGGCCCGAGGCCGTCGACGGTTTCGACCAATTCCTCAAGGATTATGGCACCTCTGATGCGGCGGTGACGGCGGCCTATGAAAGGTTTCTTGCCGTCACACAAATCGATTCGGGCCGGATCGTGAGCGAGGCCGACGCCTATCTTAAGGCGTGGCCGCAGTCGCCCTATCGCGCGCGCGTGCAACTGCTCAAAGCGCAGGAATTGACTGCGGAGCAAAATTTCGCCGACGCACTGCCGCTTTGGGAAAGCCTCGCCAAAGAGCAGGGCGACGCGTCGTGGCCGCACCTCGAAATCGAACTCGAACTGGCGCGCAGTTATGACCATCTCGACAAATTCGAGTCGGCGGCGACGGCCTACCAGGCCTATCTCGACGGCCTCGGCAATCGTCCCGGCGACAATTCCACGGCGCGGCTGCGCGTTCAGGCACGCCTGGCTGTCTGCCTGCAAAAATCGAATCAACTGATGGCCGCGACGCAGGCGTGGCAGGCGGTGCAGTCGCTCGCGCCGAACGGAACGCCCGAACAAAAAATGGCCCTCGAATCGCTCGGCCTCATTTACGCGCGCGGCGGACCTGCGCAGGAGCAGGCGATGGTGACGACGTTCCAAAAATTGCTCGATCAGTTCCCGCAAAGCGGACTGCGCGCTCTGGCCGCTTTTTCGATCGGCGATTCGCTCTTCAAGAGTCACGATTACGCCGGGGCGGAGCGCTATCTCCTCGAAGCGCGCAACTGGGACGCACCGGCATGGATGCAACCGGCGACACAACGGTTGGTGCTCGGCGCCTTCGGGATGAAAAATTATGAAAAGACCGCTTCTTACCTGAAGGAATACGACACGCTCCCCGTCCCGGCCGATCCGCCGGCACAAATCGCGGCCCGGCTGCCCGCCGCGGTCTTTTACTGGCTGGCGGAAACAGCGCGCAAGGCCGGCCAGTGGGAGGACGCCGAAACCTGGTACACGCGCGTGACGCAGCATCCCGATCCCGGCGATCTGCTGGCCGGCGCGTGGTGGCAGCTCGGCGAAGTGCAGGGCCATCGCCGGGAGTGGGCGCAGGCGGTGGCGAGTTACCAGAAATCCCGCACGCTCAAACCCGACGCGCAAAACGCCACCGCAGTGCTGCTGGCGCTGGGCCGCGCGCAACTCGGCGCGCAAAGTTTCGATGCGGCCAAGGCCACCGCCCAGCAGGCCCTGCAGCAGGCGCTGGAAGGCCCGGATAACGCGGCGGCGAGGATGCTGGTTGGGGAAGTCTCCTATGCAACGGGCGATTACGCCGGAGCGGCCCAGGCCTTCGCCACACTATCGGTGCTGTTCGACGATCCGAAGATCACGCCTCAGGCGATGTCGCGCGCCGCAGATTCTTTCGAGCAGGCCGGCGACGCCGCCAAGGCCGCCGATTGGCGGCAAAAACTCAAGGCGAAGTATCCGGGGTTTCAAGAGACTTCGTATCTGTAGACAGGGAAGAGAGATCGTCTTGTAATAAAGATTTCTCCGCGCGGAAAATGCCCCTACACTGGGCGGATGTTTCGTCTTCTCGAAAACTTGCGTTCATGGTTCGGCGGCAAGCCGCAGCCGGAGGTGCGTAACTTGGGCCGGAGTGAAGCCGTCCTCGAGGCGGTAACGGTGATCACACCCGAACCGGAGTCCACGCCATCAGTCCTGTCCGACCTATCCTCGCCGGTAAAAAAAATCGAACCAAAGACCGCGCATACGCCCGAACCGAAACCCTCCGCAAAAACATCGCGCGAGCCAGCCTTCACCAAGCGGGCTGACACCACGGGCACCCTCGACAACCCAGCCCACCTGCGACAAATTAGCGGAGTGATTTCCGTACAGGACATCGCCAATCGTGAGCTGCTCGACCTCGTGCCCTACGAACCGGGCAAGCCGGTCGACGACGTGGCACGCGAACTCGGCCTCGACCCGGCGTCGATCATCAAACTGGCCTCGAACGAGAACCCGCTCGGCCCTTCGCCGCTGGCGGTCGCCGCCATGCGGAAGGCGCTCGACTCGGCCCATTTTTATCCCGATGGCGGCGGCTTCCACCTGCGCAACGCCATCGCCCAGAGCTTTGGCCTGGGCCGTGAGAACGTCGTGCTCGGCAACGGTTCGAATGAGATCATCGAATTGCTCTTCCACACGTTCACCCGTCCCGGCATCCACGAGATCGTGACGGCTCGGCATGCCTTTGCCGTTTATACGCTCATGGCGCAACTCTTCGGTGTGCACGCCATCGTGGTCGACGACGTCGATTTTACGCCCGACCTGCCCGCCATGCTGCGCGCCGTGACGCCGCAGACCCGGCTCATCTTCCTCGCCTCGCCGAACAACCCGACCGGCACGCGCGTGACCAACGAAGCGCTCGACGCCTTCCTGCGCGAGCTGCCGCCCCACGTCATCGCCGTGCTCGACGAAGCCTACTACGAGTTCCTCGACGACCCGCCCGACACGATTAGCCAGGTCCGCAACGGCGCCCGCGTCGTCCTCATGCGCACGTTCTCGAAAATCCAGGGACTGGCCGGGCTGCGCATCGGCTACGGCCTCGCCCCGGCTGAAATCGCCAACCTGCTCCAGCGGGCGCGCCAGCCGTTCAACGCCAATGCCATCGCCCAGGCGGGCGCGATGGCCGGGCTGGCCGACACCGAACACCAGCGCAAGACCAAGTCGATCACCGACGAGGGCCGCCGCGTCATGGAGGACGCTTTTGCCCGGATGGAACTGCGTTACGTCCCCTCCTCGGCGAATTTCGTGCTGGTCCACGTCGGCGACGGCGGCGAGGTCTTCAAACGCCTGATGAAAAAGGGCATCATCGTCCGCTCGATGGTCAGTTACCACCTGCCCGAATACATCCGCGTCAGCATCGGCACGCCGAAACAGAACGCCCGATTCCTGGCCGAACTGCCCGGCGTGCTCAACGGACTCGTCTCTTTCAAGCCGCTGCAGACGCAAGCGCCCACCACGTCGCGTCCATGAACTTCGGCACTGTGGCAATTCTGGGACCCGGCCTGATCGGCGGTTCGCTCGCCCTCGCCCTGGCCGAACGGGGCCTGGCCGAACGGCTGATGATCTACGCCCGCTCGCCGCGCGCGCTCGATGCCATCCGCACCGCGGGCGTTGACGCCGAACTGACCGGCAACCCGAGCGAAGCGGTGCGCGACGCCGACGTGGTCGTGCTCTGCGTGCCCATCGAGGCGATGGCGGGTTTGGTCCATGAAATTCGCGATGCCCTCAAACCGACCGCGCTTGTCACCGATGTCGGCAGCGTCAAAGGCAGCGTGGACCGCGACCTGGCGCCGTTGCTCGATGACCGCGCCCTTTGGATCGGCAGTCACCCGATGGCCGGGAGCGAGCAGGCCGGGTTTGCCGCCGCGCGGGCCGATCTTTTTGAGGGAGCTTCCGTCATTATCACGCCGACCCAACACACCCAGAGCGAAGCCAAAAGACGCGCCGAACAATTTTGGCAATCAATTGGTGGCACTGTCGTCACCTTGACGCCCGAAAAGCACGATCTTCATGTCGCCCAGATCAGTCATCTGCCCCACCTTTTGGCTGCCGCACTCGTTAACCAGGCTTTTGACGAAGCGAGGGAACTGGCGGGCGGCGGCTTTCGCGATACTACGCGGGTTGCGTCCGGCTCGCCGGAGCTATGGACGGAAATTTTGTTGGCCAACAGCAAAGCTGTTGCTCTTCAACTTGATCGCATCATGAGTAATTTGAGCGCTGTCGAAAGTGTTCTTAAAGGTGAGGACAAAGCGGCCGCAAAATCCATCTTGTTTGAAATGCTAAAAAGAGCGCAACATTCCCGCTCCAAAATGACCGAATCGAACCCCCTTTTCAAAAAACGCTGATGAGCCGTCCCCCCGCATCGACCTTGGCCGTCCGTCCCATCCGGCATATCAGCGGCGAACTTAGTGTTCCCGGCGACAAGAGCCTGTCGCACCGCGCCGTGCTTTTCTCCGCCCTGGCCGACGGTACGACCGTTATCACCGGTTTTCGTCCCGGCGAGGATTGCGTCTGCACCATGCGCGCGTTGCAGGCCATGGGCGCGTCGATCGAGGTCGAATCCAAGACGAGCCTCATCGTCCACGGCACCAGTGGCAAGTTGCAGCCCCCGCTCGAACCGCTCGATTGCGGCAACTCGGGCACCGCCATGCGCCTGATGGCCGGCATCCTCGCCGCGCAGCCGTTTGGGAGCCGGCTCATCGGCGACGCCTCGCTCTCGGGCCGGCCCATGAAACGGATCGTCGATCCGCTGCGCCTGATGGGCGCGAAAATTCAGGGCCGCGGCCAGAACCACACCGCGCCGCTGGAAATCGAAGGCGGTTCGCTGACGGGTATCGACTACACGCTGCCCGTGGCGAGCGCGCAGTTGAAATCGTGCCTCCTGCTGGCCGGACTTTTCGCCAACGGCACGACCAGCGTGACCGAAAAAACGCCGACTCGCGACCACACCGAGCGGCTGCTGGCCCATTTCCATGCCCCCCCCGTCATCGACCTCCATCCCGAGAGTGCGGCCAAGACGGTCCGCGTCCGGGGCGGCTCGCGCCTCCACGCGCGCGATTTCAAGGTGCCGGGCGATTTCTCCTCCGCCGCGTTCTGGATAGCCGCCGCCGCCGCGTTTCCCGGCTCGGACTTGACCATCACCAATCTCGGCCTCAACGGCACCCGTACCGGCCTGCTCAGCGTGCTGCTCCGCATGGGGGCGCACCTCCAGGAAACTATTTCCGATTCGTCATGCGAGCCGGCGGGCGTCGTCCGCGTTTTTGGGCGCAAGCTGCGGGGCACGCGCGTCGCCGGGGTCGAAATTGCCAACGTGATCGACGAACTGCCGATCATCGCGGTGACCGCCGCGCTGGCCGAAGGTCCGACCGAAATCCGCGACGCACGCGAACTACGCGTCAAGGAGACCGACCGCATCGCCGCGATGGCCAAAAACTTGCGCGCCTTCGGCGTGCCTGTCGACGAGCACGACGACGGTATGACCATTCATGGCGGCGCGCCGATCAACGCCGCGAAGGTCGGCAGCTTCGGCGACCATCGCATTGCCATGTCATGCGCCATCCTCGGCCTTTTCGCCAAAGGCGAAACAGTGATCGAGGATACCAACTGCATCGCCACCTCCTACCCGACCTTTCGCGAAGATCTCGTTAAAATCGCCTATTTTCAGGACACCGGATTCGCCTCACTGCTGAGCCCACGGCGCTGATTCTGTCGCAAGCACTTAGGAATAACGAACGTCCTTGCCAGGCTCCATTTCGTAGTCGAAGACTTTGGAGGAAGCGACGAAGGGCCCAAGAATTTGCTTCTCAAACTGGACATAAACGGCGTTTTCGTGGATGAAGGCGAGCTTGTCCATGTTCTCAACGTCGTAGGAAAAGAAATAGGTGTGGGGATTATTGGTGGTATCGACCCGTTTGCCGACGCGCAAGTTGTTGACCTCGGGTATCTTAAGAAGACGGATGCGAGTCTCGACCATGATTTCCTCGATCTTGGTCGGGATGACTTCCGGTTTGGTGGTGAGAAGCACGAGGTGGTGAATCATGGGTGTATACAGCGGATGCGAAGTTTGCGGAGGCGAGCGGTTCTGTCAAGCATTCGGCTGAGCGTTGCTCAAGAGCCAGCTTTCAATGAGATCGGCGATCATGCCGCCGCTGATGCTGTTGAGGTGGAGGCAATCGGTGGTAAGCAGGAGGCCGTTGCGGCGGGAAACTTCGTCCCAGGAGAGCCCGGTGGCGTGGAGGGCGATGGCGTTGCCGACGTTGATGAGGCCGTCGCGATAGGCCAGACGGGCTGGAAGCCCGGCGCGGTCGGCTTCGTGCTCGCGAAGATAGGCGACCATCCGTTCGTGCAGTGGCAGGCAGGCGATTTTTTCGTCGTGAGCGACATGGCGGATGACGTTGTTGTACTGGAGGACCTTGCGGTTGGCTTCATGGTCGAGATCTTCGCCAATGACGGCGAGGGTGAGCAGCGCAAGGCGCGCACCGGTCTCTGCCTTGAGCCGGGTGACGATGGCGCGGAGATTTTCCTCATACCACTCGATGGTCGGATCGATAGGGAGGTGATTGAAGGCGCGGTAGCGGAGAAGATTGCGCTCACTCAGGGTGGCGTTGACATCGTTGGTACCAATAAGGATGGAGACAGCGTCGGGTCGCACGGAAATCACGTCGTCGAGGCGCTGGAGACCATTCCAGGCAAGATCGCCGTCGACACCGCGGTTGACAAAGCGGTATTCCGCCAAGCTGGGACGAGAGCTTAGCAATTCGACGTAATCGAAGCTGACGCGTCCGGCGGTGAGACTGGCGCCGAAGCAGACGACGGTTTTCACGACGACGGCAGCAGAATCAATCTCCGTAGCCGTTGGGGTGCTTCTGGTGCCAGGCCCAAGCGCTTTCGATGATGGGCTGGAGCCGGGGAAACTTGGGATGCCAGCCTAGTTCACCGGTAATTTTATGGGAGCTGGCGACAAGCCGGGGTGGATCGCCGGGGCGCGGTTCCTTGACGACGACGGGGATGGGGTGACCCGTAACCTTGCGGGCGATGTCGATGACCTGGTTCACCGAGAAACCTTCGCCGCTGCCGAGGTTGTAGCTGGTGCTGGTTTCGCGATCGAGAGCGAGCATGTGGGCGGCGGCCAGGTCGCGGATGTGGATGAAATCGCGGATGCAGGTACCGTCGGGAGTGGCGTAGTTGTCGCCGTAAATTTCGGCTTTCTGCTTCTGCCCGAGGGCGACCTTGAGGATGTTGGGGATGAGATGGGTCTCGATGCGGTGGTCCTCGCCGAACTTTTCGCTGGCGCCGGCGGCATTGAAGTAGCGCAGGTTGACGTAGATAAGGCCGTGAATCCTGTCGTACCACTGGAGGATCTGCTCGAACATAAGCTTCGACTGGCCGTAGGGATTGACGGGCTTCTGCGGCAGCCGCTCATCCATCGGTATTTTCTCGGGCGAACCGTAGGTGGCGCAGGTGGAGGAAAAGATGAATTTTTTGACGCCCGCCTCGATCAAGGCGTCGAGGAGATTAAGCCCGGCGGCAACGTTATTGCGGAAATACTTTGAGGGATTGGTCATCGATTCACCGACGAGGGCATTGGCGGCGAAGTGCATGACGGCATCGGGCCTGGCGTTGGCTACGGCCTTGAAGATTTCCTCCCGATTGGCGAGGTCGCCCTTGATGAATTCTGCGCGCGAGTCGACTGCGGCGCGGTGGCCTTCGGTGAGATTATCGAAAATACTCACCTTATGACCGGCGTTGATGAGCTCTTCGGAACAAATGCTGCCAATGTAGCCGGCTCCACCTGTGACAAATATATGCATGTTAAAATTGAAGGTCGGCGGCGCGTCCAAGTCACGCTGGAAATGCTGACGGGGTCGGTTGCAATCTTGTCCTAATTGAAAATACCCCTAAGGTGTCTATTGTGGACCTGATCGACAGCCTTTGCCGCTCCGCCAGCGAGCAAAAGGCCTCCGATGTTTTTCTGCTCTGCGATCAGATTCCGCAACTGCGGATCAATGGTCAACTGGTACAACTGCAGACGGGGCCGGTGACGAAGGAAGACTTGGAGACCTTCTGGCTCCATTGCGGCGCACCGCCGGAAGCGCTCGATTTCGATGGAAGTTACGTCACGACCAACGGGGAAAGGTTCCGGGTGAACCTGTTCCGGTCGCTGGCGCGCCACGGGGCGGTGCTGCGCCCGATCAAGACGGCCATTCCGGCGCTCGATTCGCTCGGCTTGCCGCAGGAACTCCTGAAGGCGTGGATCGTGCGCCCTGCGGGTCTGCTGCTGGTGACCGGCCCTACCGGATCGGGAAAATCGACGACCCTGGCCGCCTGCCTCGACTGGCTGAACCATAATGTGCGCCGCCATATTGTCACGATCGAGGACCCGATCGAATATTTTTTCCAACCGTCGGGCTGCCTGTTCACGCAACGTGAGGTAGCGACAGACACGGCGACGTTCGCCGAGGGGCTGAGGCGGTCATTGCGACAAAGCCCGGACGTGATTTTGCTCGGCGAAATCCGCGACAGCACATCAGCCATCACAGCGCTGCAAGCGGCGGAAACGGGCCATCTGGTCCTGGCGACGCTGCACAGCTCAAATGTACTCGATTCACTGGAGCGGTTGTCGCGGCTTTTTGAGGCGACGGAGCGGGCGAGCGTATTGCAGGTACTGGCACAGCAACTGGTGGGAATTCTCTGCCAGAAGCTGGTGCCGGCGAAGCCGGAGGGACGGACACTGATCGTAGAGCATTTCGAGAACCAAGCGGTGACTCGCAAATGGATCATGGAGGGCAAGTTCCGCGAACTGGCCGACTTTGTCGCCAAAGGTGACAACCCGGCGAACGTGACCTTTCTCGCATCGCTGGTGGCGGCGGTGCGCGCGGGGCGGATTGCAGAGGCGACCGCGTTGGAGGTCGCCTCGAATCCCCACGAGCTTTCGCGGCAATTGCGCGGCGTGAGTGCGAACAGCGTCACGGCAACGCGATGATTTTTTATGGATATTGACATTATCGAATACCTGCGGCAGGCGGTGGAACAAGGGGCATCGGACCTGCACTTGTGCGCAGATTCCGCCCCGATGATCCGGAAACACGGCGTGCTGATTCAACTGGCGGACCCGGTCCTGGACGCCGAGGCGTGCCGGGACCTGATTTACAGCATCCTGACGGAGAACCAACGAGCCCGGTTCGAAGAGACCTGGGAACTCGATTTCGCGGTTGTGGTGGAGAACCTGGGACGTTTCCGCGCCAACGCCTACTACAGCCGTGGGACGGCGGAGGCGGTCTTCCGATACATTCCGGAAAATGTGCCGTCGCTTGAGACGCTGGGTCTGCCACCAATCGTACGGCGGCTTTGTTCGCTGGAGCAGGGATTGGTGTTGGTGACGGGAATCACCGGCTCGGGCAAGACGACAACGCTGGCCGCGATGGTGGAGGAAATCAACGTGAGCCGGGCGGGTGTGATCGTTTCCGTGGAAGATCCCATCGAGTACATTTTTTCACACAAGCTCTGCCGGGTGAAGCAGCGGGAAATCGGGTCGGACACAAAATCGTTCCCGGCGGCTTTGCGGCATGTGCTGCGGCAGGACCCCGACGTGATCCTGATCAGTGAGATGCGCGACCTCGAAACCATCGCCGCGGCGATCACTGCGGCGGAAACAGGCCATTTGGTGCTGGCAACGCTGCACACAATCGACGCGCCCAAGGCCATCGACCGCATCGTCGACGCTTTTCCGTCGGATCAGCAGGGCCAGATCATCGCGCAACTGGCCAACGCGCTGCAGGCGATCGTCTCGCAGCGGCTTTTGCCTCGGGCTGACGGCAATGGACGGGTGGCCTGCGCGGAGGTGATGGTAATGAATGACGGGGTGCGCTCCTGCCTGCGCGACCGGCGTTTCCAGCAAATCCTGAGCATGATCGAGATCGGATCGAAAGAGGGCATGATCACATTCGATGAGAGCATCTGCGATCTCTACACGCAGGGTCTGATAACGCAGGAGGAGGCCCTCATCAACGCGCGGGATCGAAACCGGATATTGGCCGCGGCACCCGTAAAACGCGGACTACACCTATTCTAGAACGGCTTAACACCTCGCGCAGAATATCCAAAACGCTCTGGTCTATCGCGCAACGTCTTCCAGATGCATCCGGCTGATTTGCGCACGCTGCAACACATCAACAACATCGACCACCCGCTGGTACTGGAGCGACTTATCCGCTCGCACCACCACCGCCGCGTCGGGCCTCGCGCGGCTGAACACGCTTAGTTCCCGTTCAAGCTCCGGCAGCCCGATGGGCCGGTCGTTGAGATAAACCCGCCCGAACGCGTCGATGCTCACCGTCCAGACCGATTTTGGATCAGGCGGCGTCGAGTTGTGGGGTGAACCGGTTGGAAGCTGCATCGGGATGTTGCTCTCCAGTAGCGGCGTCGTGATGATGAAAATGATCAGCAGCACGAACGCGAGATCCAGCAGCGGTGTCACGTTGAGCTCCGCCATCGCGGTGTGGCCGGAACGCTGGGAATAACGTTTCATGGCTGGTTTAGAACTCTTATCAAAAGTAGACACGGGCCGCGCCGGGAGGAATTCGGCCTTCCCACACGGAGTCGAGCGACGAGCATAACTGGACTGCTACGTGAGGAGCGAGCGACAAAGTGGGAAGGCCGAAGAACCCCGGCCCGGAGGGTTGCTTATTTTTTGGCCCCTGACTTCGTTGCTCGTCGGTCAAAGACCGCAGAGGGTATTTTCCCTCCTCGCACCTCGTCCGAGGCCAAAAAATAAAAGCAACGCGACCCATGGCTACTTTTGATAAGAGTTCTAGCGCGGCGCGGGGCTGCTCGTGTCGAGATAACGGTGTTCGAACGCCGACGCGAGTTCCGCGGCAAAATTATCGAGTTCCACGGTCATGCCGCGCAACGTCACCACGAGAAAATTGTAGCCAAACATCGCCGGAATCGCGACGCACAATCCCGTTACAGTCGTAATCAAAGCCCCCGAGACACCCGGCGCCATCACGGGCAAACTCGCCGAACCTTGCTCAGCGATGGCACTGAAGGTATCCATCACGCCCCAGACCGTGCCGAGCAGGCCGAGGAAAGGCGCACCGCTCACCGCCGTCGCCAAAATCGTCATGCGATCCTCCATCTTCAGCGCCTGCTCGCCGACTTCGCGCTCGAGAGTCGAGCGCACCGAGTTCATGGCCACGGCGGAAATGCGTTCCGCCTCCGACAAGCGGGAACCGAAAGTCTCGTCGATTTCCGTCGTCCCCAGCAGGTGGAACGTCAATTCCCGACAGCCGGCCAGGTAGACTGCGTAGGCCGGTGATCCGGGATAAGCTTCCCGGGTTTGATAAATCGCCAACGGCTTGCGCGCGGTCCGGAATCGCCGGAGAAACCGGGCCGTTTCGCGCCCCGCCCGGCGTACCATCATGAATTTCATCACCATCACCGACCAGCTGAAGATCGACCCGAGCATGAGCAGCGCGATGACGAACTTGCCTGCGGCATTTGAATGCCAGAAGGCATAGACAATTCCGACCTCGGCAAAGAAGTTGACCGCGCCCGGCAGCAGCATAGATTGGGGGGAGTATGCTGACAGAGAACCGGGCCGTCAAACGTCGCGTGCGACGCTCCGTGGAATAGATGCCGGGGCAAAGGCCGTGAGACCGCTCCTTTCCATTATCCCGACAAGTCCATCCATGAATTTGCAACAATTAATCGGTTGTCTGGTCCTGGTGTTGGGCGGGTGTTACCTGTACCAACTGAACTCGATCAGATGCCGAAAAATCAGCATGGCCCTGTTCTGGCTCGCCAGTGGCTTGGCCGCTTATTTCTTCACCGGGTCGGTCGTCCTCGCCGTGGCCATGCTCCTTATGTGGATATTTTTTCCGATCTGGGAGATGGTCTTCGTCCTGCGCCAGTTGCGCGTACCCCGCCATCGCGAACTGGCCGACGCACGGGCCCCGCGCGACGAATTTGAGGAACTCGCCGACATCAGCCATGAGCTCGGCGAACAGGGATTCCATCAACTCGACGAATGCCGCCTCAGCCCGGCCCAGCATGAACAGTATTATCGGATTTTTGTTCGCGACGACGGCCTCACCCAAGCCACCGTCGGCTATATCGCACAGGGCCCCATCGGCTTCCACTTCACCGCCTTCACCTCCTACGGCAAAGACGACCGCCGCTGGATGACTTGGGATTATCCCCTCACCTATGGCTTGGTCATGCCGCCGAATACCGCCGTCTACCGTGCGCTCCATTGCCAGGACACTGCCGAACTCTATCAAGCCCACCACGATTTTCTCGAGGTCAACGACATCAAGCCCGAAAACCTCGCGCCCGGCGAGCAAACCGCCGAAGCTGCCCGCGCACGGCTCGAGCAGGCGCTGAATCAACAGGTCGAATACAACATCTCCCAAGGTTACCTCGCCCCTGCCGCAGGCGTTGACGAGGACAACTTCTGCTATTCATGGCGCGGCACCCTCTACGTCGCCGGCCAAGTCCTGCGCGACTTGCTTTTTTAAGCCTTTTGCAATTTAAGCCAACTCATGCGGATGATGTTTCCTGGAGGTTGCCCGCCAAGCAATAGTCCGCTCTACTCGATCGACCCGTATTGATCCAAGTTCGGCGGCTTGTGCGTGCCGGGCCTTTTGTCCATCCAGTTGGCCCAGTCCAAATAAACCTGCGTCTGCAGTTCCCTGTCCCGCGAGTCGTGGTAGCTGACTTCGAAATCGGCCAAGCCCGACGGATCGGCTTTGCCCCTGCTGTCGAGATGCAAGATAACGATTGTATTGTCGTTTTCCATTGGGATCGGCGGCGAGATTTGGCCGACCTCGAGTTCATGCGTCACGTAGGCGATGGTCTGGAGCCGCGGATCGCTGTCATTCACCTTGGCTGGGACGAATGGGGGCAGCGTCACAACCTTGAGATTGAGTGCGGCAACGGCGGTCTTAAAATCGGCCCCCTTGTCCACGACAGCCTGCAAGGCCTGCGCGGCATCTTTCGAGGCGGCGTTTGCGGCGGCAATCACCTTGGCCTGCTGGAGTTGCTGCTGAATCGCCGCCTTCACCTCGTCCAACGGACGCAGGTCGCTCGGCTCGATTTCGTCCAGGTGGATCACGGCGACTCCGTCGCTCAACTCGATCACCTTGCTCACCGGATCGTCCTTCGACAGGTCAAACGCAGCATTGTTAAATGCTGGGCTCGGCGGCAATCCGGCGGGCGGCGTGTCAACAGTAAAGAAATCGGTCGTGACCGGCGTCAGCCCCTGTTTTTTCGCCTCCGTCACAAAATCAGGCGGTGTGGCACCCGCCGGATTGAGCGAGGGATCGGGCTGAAAGGCCAAGACAAATTCGAGCGCCTTCTGCCCCAGCACATCGAGGGCCGCGTTCTTGTCCTTGTCCGGCAGCTTTGCCTGGTCGGGCGTCAGTGGGAAAATCACATAATCGACCTTCCGTTTTTCTTTCGTGCGATAAGCCGGGTTCTGGGGATGGTTCTTGTACTCGGCGGCAATCTCATCGGGCGTCACCTGTGTGCTCGCCAGAAACGCCTTCGGATCGAAGGTCACCATGCTGACTGTCGCCGGCCCGTAGCTTTTCTCGTAAGCCTCCGAAACATCGCCGGCCGGGGCCCGGATGGTCGAAAGAAGCGCATTCCTCGTCACACGGCTCCGTATCATCTGGCGCAAAATATTCTCCACAACGGCCCGCGTCGTTGCCAGCGGATCCGCCCCGGAATCGGACGGGATGCGAAAAATTCCCTGCAGTTGCGCGATACGGTCCTTGTAAATGTCGGGGCTATAAGCCCCGGTCTTGGGATCTTGGAACAGGGGGGCGTGGTGGATGTAATCCAGCAATTCCTGATCGGTAATGTTGATGTGAAGCTTGTCAGCCTCATGCTGGAGCAAAAGCTGACGCCACGCCTCTGCGGCGATTTGCGGCCCGATTCCTTCCTGGTTCAGTTCCTGCTGGCGCCCCTGCAAGATCAGCGTGTAGCGCACATTGTGAATCGCGTCGAAAAGATCGGACCCGGTGAGATTTTCCCCTTCAATACTGCCGAAATCACTCGGACCGCGATTACCGGAACTCGTCAGGAGATTGCCAACGTTGCCATAGAACATGAACGACAGGCCGAGAATGGCCAGAATCACGACCAGCACGGTCTGTGATTGGCTGCGAAGAAACCTCATCATAGAGTGGGCAGCCTCCTCAAAACAGGGACGAGAAGTGAAAACATGATGGTGCAATAATGCGAAGCCAAAGGCCCGGCGACAAGCACTCCTTTTAGGGTGTGTCGTCGAATAGAACAAGGCCGCGCTGCCTTGTTCCATTTGAAGGCACACTCTAACACCACCCTTGCCAAGACTTTCCCTGATACCTACTTTTTAAGCTGAAATTAAAAAGATTTACCGGCGTTGCCTTGCCCTGTTTGAAATCACACCCTCGTTACTTGCTTTCGCGCCATCCTGCGCTTCTGTACATCGTACTGTGAGCCGTACACTGCGTCTTTGCATTCTGGCCATGCTCGGCTTGCTCCTGCCGGGCGGCCGCGCCTGCGCCGAACGGCTCTCACCCCTTGCCCCCAAGCCCGACTGGTCCTCGCTCGAAGCTTACCAGAAAACGATCACGCGCGCCGAGTTCACCCGCCTGATCAACCAAGTCTACACCCCCGACGGCGGTTTCTGGGATTTTGCAAATATTAACGATGACAAAGTGGTCGTTTATTCCGATTCGGCCAAAACCGAGCCCCTCTTCACCCTACATTTTGCGCCGAACGAGGATGCCTGCGCCCCACTTCCCTATACTTATAAAA